>JAKFUT010000189.1 GCA_021732565.1 Candidatus Obscuribacterales bacterium | reverse complement strand
AAATGCAGTGTGCTTCCATGGCACACAGATCGTGTCTCGAGGACTTTTCGTTCCAAGAGTAAGAAGATTTCAACGCTGATTCAGATGCCGCTATTGCTTCAGTTCGCTTACCGAGCGCGAGAAAAGTGTTAAAGCACAGAACGTTAAACTCAAACAAATCGCGGGGCGCCTCGTCATGAGACGCAAGTTGTTTCCATGATTCTGCGCTACGAATCACCTCGTTATACTTTTGATCAACATAGAGTTTGCGCATCTGGCTGAGCACAGCTTTGAGACCGATTCTGTCTGTTACTCTGTGAACTGCGGGCGCAGAAACCTTTGAAACCGGCAGCACGTTGTGCCCCAATTCGGTGTTTCGCCTAACGAGAGCACTTGCCAACCCGGCGGTAATCAGCAAGATGCCTGCCAGGCATGCTGCCTGAATGATCCGCTTAGCCGGTGATGTCGCGGGGGCAGAGTGGTTGAGGGAGGAACGCAGAGCGGCTCCCTCGCCTGCAATTATGCAGCGCAGATCTTCCTCAAATTCACTCATGCTCTGATAGCGCAGCGAAGGATCTTTTCGAGTGGCATTTTCTAGCGCCACTTGCAGGCCCGCAGGCAGCATCACGTTGTATCGTTGCTGGAGATCCGGTAGATCTTCATAACGGTGCTTATGGAGCAGCCCGATAGGATTGCAAGCTTGGAAAGGCGGTTCACCAGCTATCAACTCATACAATACGCAACCAAGCGAGTAAATATCTGAGCGGTAATCTGCCTTGAGTCCGGCACACTGTTCCGGACTCATGTAATAAACACTGCCAATCATTGAACCTGTTTGCGTGAGTCTTTGCTTTTCCTCTTCCACAAAATAGGACAATCCGAAATCCATTACTCTTACGGTACCGTCTGGTGCAATCAATATATTGTTCGGGGTTAGATCCCTGTGAACAACACCGTGGTTATGCGCATACCCCACAGCGGAACATACCTGGAGGGTAAATTGTATGGCTGTTGCCGGCCCCGGCTGCCTGGTCGCTCTTTCACTTCCCTCATGCAATTCGGCTGCTCGCTGCTGGCTTCGACCAGTGGTGCTCGGCGGTGGTTGTGTTTGACCCAGTAGAATCTGTCGCAAAGTTGTGCCTTCCAAAAGCTCCATCACGAAATAAGGGATAGTGTTCCAGAGACCATAGTGGTAAAAGCGTGGAATACCAGGATGATTTAACTTGGAGAGGATATCGGCTTCGCGTTCGAACCTGGGGACGTCAGTGGAACCACCCAACGAATGCAGGATCTTAATAGCGACAGTACGATTCAACCCGGCCTGCCGGGCGGAGAAAACCGCTCCCATTCCGCCTTCGCCGAGCAAGTCGCCGATGGTGAATCTTCCGTCAATAATCGTTCCAGTTTGCAGAGTGACCATTAAATATATGGTAACCCACATTCCTTAGCGTATCTGCGTCCTTGCAACTCTTGTTGCTTCGCCTGATCATAGTGACCCTGTTTAACGAGGTGGTCTGCAGACAGTCGGTAGGTTCTGATGTATTCAGTGCCAACTTTCTTCGAAAGAAGAGGATCCTCACTCCTGGCTAACTCAAGTTGGTTTCGAGAACGCTCGAAGTTTTGTTGGCGGCTCCAGGCCTCCGCGAGCTGTAATCTAGCATCGGCAATTCGATGATAGACGTTAGGTACCGCCGGAAAGAGACTCTTGATCGTGTCTAAACATCTCTCCGCTGCGGGAATGTTGTCTAGTCTCAGTTCTTGCTCGCATTGGCACTCCAGGAGTAAGTGCAATGTTTCTCGGCCTGCACCTGCAGATTTTAATCGCATAGCCGCATCGCGTGCCAAACGCTCAGCCAATACGTAGTACTTGCCGGCGCCAAGTTCTCTAACTGTAGTAGTAAAAATCGATCCGTCGGCATCCATGCATTTCTGGAGCGGTTTATTCGAGCAGCCATCTAGGCTTCGTAATTTTTCAAATGATTGTTCTGTTTCCACACCTTTTAACGCCGCACACTGATATCCGACCGATGCCAGCTCCCTGGCAAGAATGTCAGAGCCGGTCGCGGGAACGCTCTTAGCCGCCAGGTCTAGCAATGCAGCGGCTGCTTCGACTTTTCCAAGCCGAAGCAGGAGCAGTGCTGTCGAGGCAAGGCGTCCGCGCGAACCACTGCGCTCAGAGCCATCGAATTTCAAGGTCAGGTCTAGCGCATCTTTCGAATACGATTGAAAATGAGCATCATCATCATCTAACGCAGCAACCAATGCTCGGTTGGTGAGAAAGCATAAATGGTTGCTGCTCAATGGACTGTGGAAATTTACTGCCATTGATAAGAGTTCTTTTGCTCTGTTCAACATTTTTGGATTTCGGATCGTTTGAGGATTGATCAGAATTGATTCAGCTTCCATGGCAGAAATGTCGGACTTGGATGGAGTGCTATTCCACTCCGAATAGTTTAGCGCGGCCTCAAACGCGTCTATTGCACCAACAAGCCGATCAAGTTTTATCAGTGCTTTTGCACGCAAAAAATGAAATTCGAGAAGGTCGTGCCGGTCTGTACTGGTGCAACCTCGTTGCCGCCACTCCTTTGCTCGAAGTATTGCCTGATCATATTCATGCCTGTCAATATTGGCGTTCATCTCCCTCAGCAGTGCCTTCAGCCCGAGTCCTTCCGGTCCGCCGTATGGGGCGGAAGAGAGAGAGGAAGGTGAACTGCTCGAGGCTTTCTTTTCCCATACATTCCAGTTTCGGTGGGTGTGATAAATCACCGAACCGATGATAATTGTTAACGCTGAGATTATCACCATAATTCGAGTGTACCTGTGCGATGGTTTCGCGGGCAGTGGCACGCGGGCCTCACCGATCCCTTTTCCATTTCCCGACAGTATCAAACCCAAATCTGTTTCAAGTTCGCTCATGTGCTGGTATCGCAGCGCCGGATCTTTTTGCGTTGCCATTTCAAGTACTTCCTGCAATCCCCCCGGCACCGATATCGGGCACTGACCTTGCAGACTCGGGAACGTTTCGTGCTTATGTTTATGGAGTACACCGATTGGATTAGTTGCTTGAAAGGGTGGTTCGCCAACAACCAATTCATATAAAACGCAAGCGAGGGAGTAGATATCGGATCGCTGGTCGGCCTTCTTCCCGTCACACTGTTCAGGGCTCATGTAGTGGATGCTGCCCACCAGTGCGCCAGTTTGAGTAAGCTTTTGGCGCTCCTCTTCGAAAAAATAGGACAGCCCGAAATCCAACACCTTGAGGTTGCCATCTGTGCCCAGCACAAGATTGTTCGGGGTCAAATCTCTATGTACGATGCCCTGCCTATGCGCATAATCCACAGCAGAACATACTTGAACAATGAATCGCATGGCCTTCTCTGGCGTAAGCTTCGCGTCGGTGGACAATATTTGTCGTAAAGTTCTGCCTTCCACCAGCTGCATGGCGAAATAAGGTGTTTGCTGCCAGATACCGAAGTGATAGAACGTGGGAATGCCGGGATGACTGAGTCTGGAGAGAATCTCGGCTTCTCTTTCAAACCTTCCCCGGTCGCTGCCTGTACAAAGAGTGTGCAACAACTTCACCGCGACGTCGCGATTTAAACCCACCTGACGGGCGGCATAAACACTGCCCATTCCGCCCTCGCCCAGTAACTGGCCAATGACAAATCGTCCGTCAAGAATCGTGCCAGGCTCTAGAGTACCCACAACAAGCACCAAAGTCACAATGATATCGCCGGGATGAACGAACTCTCCACATTATGCCAATTATTAGAGCGGTTGATAACGTCGGGTTGGCAATCAATAACTGTGAAGGATACACGGGAAGGTGCACAACCCGAGCAGAGCCGGTGGAAGGCGACGGTTGCGGGGTCCAATAAAACTGCAAGAATGATTAAACCGAGAGCCGGCTGCGGGTTAGTGCCTGCTCCTCTGTGGAAAGAGGTGCTTATACAGTCGTTGAACTAAATGAAAATCAACCCTCAACTGGTTCCACCACTCATATGCTTTCTGTTGATAGCTGCTTGCCTTGCTATGTGTTTGGCTTTGCCTGATTTTCGATTGCCGCTGACCGTTGCATCAATTGTTGGTAGTCTGATCGGCGCCTGTACTCTTGGTGCTTGTATATCGACCGAACCATCCAAACCGCCGCAGTCCGACGAAATTGAGAAGAGAATGCAGAAACTTCTCACTCTGATAAATAAATATGACGTCAGGAGCCAGCTCCATCCGGCTGACCGAACGCCATTTGAGCTTCTCGAGCTAGGTGTTCGAGAAATTGTTCGCAATGAACGGGCGGTAATCGAAAATGCTTTAGACGTTATTTGCACCATCGATGCGGAGAACCGGTTTACTTCAGTAAATCCATCAGCACGAGCAATATTGGGCTACACTCCTGATGAACTTATCGGACGCCCCTTTACCGACTTTCTCTCGGATGAGGATGTGGGCAAATCAGTATCTACAGCTATGGGCGCAAGCAAGAGTCTCGATAAGGTAAGCATCGAAAATAGATGGAAGCGGAAAGATGGAATAGCGATTGACTTGCTCTGGTCCGCGCATTGGTCTTCTCAAGCAGCCACTCTTTTTTGTGTAATACACGACATTACAGATCGCAAACAAGCCGAGCAGTTGTTACGCTTGAGTGAAGAAACACTGAGAACCATTTTGGAGAATTTGCCTTCCGGCGTGGTGCTTTCGAATGAAGAAGGTACGATAGGTTACGCGAATCCAAATGCCAGTGCCTTGACTAAAGTAGAAACATCACAGCTGACAGGCGAGAATCTAACGCTCTTCTTTCCCGCTGACAGATTGCACGAAAAACTGAGACACCCGGTCCACTCGGCGTTATTTGAGGCAAACCTCTACAAAGCTACAGGTGAAATCTCTCCGGTAGAATTGATAATATCTCCATTGCAGAGAAATCTCAGGGGTACGACGCGCCTGATTGTTTTTACCGATATTTCGGAGCGAAAACGAATAGAGCAATCAAAGAGAGAATTAGCCGCCATGGTGAGCCACGAGCTCAAGACCCCATTGTCAGCGGTTAAGATTACTCTGGAGTTGCTCAGTGAAGGAAGCTATGGCACGTTATCTGAGAAGGGAGCACGTCTGGTGAGGAAGGCTGCCACAGAAATATCGCGCATTGTGCGACTCATTCAAGATATGCTCGACGTCGAGAAAATGAACACAGGATCTTTTGAAGTACATACATGCGAAACATCGCTGAACGCTTTGTTGAACTCGTCAGTTGAGGCAGTTCGGCCGCTGGCGGAAGAGCGGAACATTCAGCTCAATATTGCGCTGACAGAGGAAATTGCGGTGTTAGCTGACGGTATTAGAATTATCCAGGTCGTAATTAACTTGTTGTCGAATGCAATTAAGTTTTCTCCAAACAAAAGCTCTATAAAAATTGGCGTACTTGTGGAAAATGATATTGCCAAAGTATTTATTGAAGACAGGGGCCGCGGCATTCCCGAGGACCATCTACCGCTCATCTTTAAGAAGTACCATCAGGTGGAATCCGCAGACCAGCATAAGTTGGGCGGCAGCGGTCTGGGCCTTGCTATAGCTAGTTCGATAATCGAAAAGCATAACGGCGAAATGGGAGTTAATAGCATTTACGGAAAAGGTTCTACGTTCTGGTTTACGTTGCCATGTTCGAACGATTAATTAATCGTTCGATTAAACGTGAGGAGGCTTTTTCTTCTGGCGCTGCAGTGTAGTTATTTTTCTTTGAATCTCTATTTCCCATTCTGTTATCCCGGGATCGTTCAGGGCCTCTTTAAAGTCGCGCAATGCTTCGCTGGAGTGGCCATCGCGTTCATAGTTCACTGCTCGAAAAAGAAGAATATTTGAGAACATATCGACTTGTACATGCCTTCTGTGAGCCAAGTCAATTGACTCTGTTGCTAGTTTCTCGGCTTCCGATCCTCGATTACTGCAGTACAAAGATGTCACTAATTGCCCGGTAACAACCAATTTCTCTTTCAAATTCTCCGCCACATCCTGCTTCGTTATACGTATCAATATTCGACGACATAGTTTTTCTGCAGCAACGTATTCGGTGTTTCTATGCAAAGCTGCAGCATAGATGATTGCATCATCGATGCTCTTGAGGTAGTCAGCTTCTGGAAGGATTTCTAGTTCTTGCAGTCCGCGATCGCCTAATTCGAGCGCGCGCTCACGGAAGTGTCGATTAAGCAGAGTCGATGCAATTGCAAACAAGCGCCTGGCTGTTACGCTCTTTTCTTTCCGATTTCCATGCTTCTCATCCTTGATCAAAGCTTCTTCGTCTATTGTTAATGTTCCCGTGCGGGCGTTGGCAATTATCTCTCCGATCAGCTGCCAGCGTAAACGTTCATCAGACCGAGACAGCCGCTCGAGAAAATATTCCTGCGCCTTTTTGAAGTGGCCCAGTTGCTGCGCACTGCAGGAAAGCACCTCATAGAGAGTCTCTTGCTCCGTGTCCATTAGTCGCAGATATCGCTGTGCGTCTTTGAGATCATGCGCTTGTTGGTTAGCTTCTTTCCAGCGCCCCTGGTCGAGCAACAATTTCGAAATCTCAACCCATGAGCGCGAGGGTTCACGAGACAACTCCATCGCTTCGGTTAAAGTCGTGGCTGCCGCAGATTTGCGATTTTGCTGAGTGAGCAAGGAAGCGTAACCGATTAAAATGCGAGCTCTGTCCTTGTCAGAGAGGCTCAGGAGCAAGCATGTGCGGTAATAGTATTCAGCTTGCTTCCAGTCTCCCAGTTCAAGAAATGCGCTAATCAATTGCATTCTTAGAGAGCATAACTGATCCGGCAGCATGAACTTGCCCCATTTCGCTAATGCTCCCATGGCCGTTTCTTGGGCTTGAAGGAATCGTTTTGCTGCTAACTCAAGACCACACTTTTCATTAAGCGCGTGCTGTAGTTGTCCGGGCATATCTCCAGGAAAGGTGGCGGGGTAGTTTCGGATTATTCGGTCATAGGCTTTCTCGCCGGCAATAACGGCTTTTTCACACTCTTGATGGCTTGCTCCCGCCTCGCGGAGAGCTTGGCACAAATTGAGGTATGCATTAGCAGTGTGGTTCAAGTCTCGGCTACCGTACATATCCAGCCATCGCTCAATTCTATCTGCTCTCTCTCTCGGGGCGGGAAATCGTCGATGTAGTTCCTCCGGATCGGGAAATATTTGACAAAGCAGTGTAATGGATTTGGATTTCTGATTCGGTTGCGGAATTGCGTCAATATTCCTGCGGGGAACTGATAACGTTATCGCTGTCAGGACGATGGATAATGCGAGAACAAGCATGAAAAGGGAGGAACGCTTCGACGAAACAGGCTTAGGACACGTAATCTCGAATTCTCGCCCTTCTCCAATGAGTAGTAAATCTGCTTTCAGCAACGACATGCGCTGATACCGTTTGTCAGCCTCCTTCGCAAGAGCGTGTGCAATAACGCTGTTCCAGCCGGGACCAGCAGCGGGAGGTAAGGCTGGCGGCGATTGAGTGACATGCAAATGCATAAGTCCGATGGGATTGTCGGAAGAAAACGGAGGCTCTCCGACGAGGGATTCGTAGAGCAGACATCCGGCAGAGTATATGTCTGAACGCTGATCGGCTTTTGCTCCCCGGCATTGTTCGGGGCTCATGTAAAGGACGCTACCTATGAGTTCTCCCGTTTGCGTGAGTTGCTGGCCTGTGGAATCACTGCGTGCCAGGCCGAAATCCAATATTTTTACGTGGTAACTTTCACCATGTTCTAGCAGGATTATGTTATCGGGCTTCAGGTCTCGATGAACAATGCCTTTTTCGTGTGCAGCGGCCATGCCGTCGCAAAGTTGCGTAGCGATCGAGATGAGTCGGGACGAATCAATGCGGGTGTTTCCATCAATCAAGCGACGAAGGCTCAAGCCCTGCAGATACTCCATAACGATATAGGGGACCTGTTGCCACATCGCAAAATGATAGAAGACTGGTAAATTTGGATGACGCAATGTCGACAATATCTTTCCTTCTCGCTCAAATCTGAGCCGGCTCTCTGGATCACCGGCGAGGCTGGCATGCAGAATTTTTATAGCGACAATTCGGTCCAGACCAATGGTACGGGCTTTATAGACGCTGCCCATGCCACCATCGCCCAAATGCGCGATGATTTCGTATTGATCGTCGAATATGGTACCGATTTCCAAGCGTTTCTCCCGTTCACCTTCATTATTCCCCATTCCGATTATAGAGAGGCATCTCTCCGACAGCTTGCCTGCCCCGAAAGAGTGTGTCGTCGACTCTCTATAGCTACTGAACTTCCATCTTCGGCCAATGATTCAAAAAGGCCGAAGTATCTACATGGAGATGCATAGCGTTTCGCGAAAAGCCATGAGAACAGCGCTAGCTGGCGATGTTGATCAAGTCGAAGGGGGTATCATCATCGCGATCATAAAATCTACGAAGTGTTTGAAAATTTGCGGGGCATTGGTTCAAGATTTCGAGCAAGCCGTCCGTCGCCATCACCTTTAGTACCGTGGCAAACTGCGTGGTCCCCGCATTTTCTTCGGCGGCTTGGCCGCTCAAGGAGCTAACCGATCAGAGCACTCAACGAGTTTCATCAATGGGGCGGTTACCTGTTGTTCCGTCGATTCGGGATGAAGCTGGATCTTGACGGCTCGCGCCCGGGTTAATGCCCGGGTTCCGAAGGAGTGCGTCGGCTTCCGAGTCGTATCCGGAACGCTGCAGCATGGAGGCCACGCTATGCAGCATTGCTGCAGCCTCTGCTGGGGATGGTGATGCGTTCTCCGCCCACATTAAGACGTCGCGGTAATCTCTCTTAGCCGCGATTATGAACTCAAGCAGCTTGTCAGCATCGCCACCACTTATTTTGAGGATGGCTTTCTGGACCCTATGACGTTCGCGTTCATAGGGTTCCTTGCCGTAATAGTCGAGCAACTCAAGTACCGTGGCGGGGTCTTCCTTAGGAAAAAGAGAAATAACCTCGTTTAGAAGCTCTTTCAGCGGCAAAATTGGAGAATCAAGGGTGGGCATTGGACGTGACTCTGGCAATTGACATATATACCTATGCTAACGAAGAGGGAGCTGCTTGTCTAGTTCCAAAGATCGAATGTCATTCAAGATTATGAAGACAAACGGTAAAGGTATACCTTGGGATTTTGATGAGGCAAAATCTAATCGATTCGTTTACCCATAAGAATATCCGGTTTTCCACGGCCGTTGGCATCTGGTATGACTCCAATGATGGAGTATCCTAGCTTTTGATAAAAGCCATAGGGATGATTTTTGACATTGCGAATGCTGGCAATTTTTTGCGGCAAATTATCATAGAGATCTACGTCTGCCAGCGACGTCATGGTGTCTACATCGTCACTTCCCAGCATAATTGTTAGACCACCTGCCGCTTTCACTTTCGCTTCGAAGTCAGTCACCAACAAGCGACCGATGCCCTCGCCCTGACGATCAACCCGAACTGCTAATGGATGCAGCTCCCACACTCGGCCGTCATAGCCGGGCATTCCACCGACCAGGCCGACCACCTCTTCCTCCTCGCCTATCGCCACCCGCCGGATGCGATCTGTCGAAACCATTTGGTGGATCTCTCGTAACGCTTCTTCAGGCGTTGCCCATGCCTCCGGCCAGTGCTTCCGAAATGCTGTGTGCAAAATTGCTGCAGCTTGTTCTGCAGTTGTCGGATTATCTGGATTAAGATCTATGATGCGCATGAAGGTTTCTTGATTCTCTGTCGGTGGTACATTCTCGAATAATATGACACTTTGTCCGGAAGTTCTCAAACCAAATCTGACATGAGTTTTGTTATAGGTGACGGTGAGTGCGCTTTGCGGCGCCTCTGGCCCGCATCGAAGCTTTTGTTCGCGTTATATCCATTTTCGCGATTGAGAAACTTGCGGGAGGAAGCCGCATGTTCAATCTCGCAATTATTTTGTTCGCAGTCGTCTTAGCGGATGATCTTTCAGGTTTTTCACCAATGCGGTACACGATCAGTCGTCAGTAAGTTTTTTGTACAGCTGCTCCTATTTTTGAATGTTGTGTTGGTCAAGGAAACATTCGTCTTTCGCTCTCGTCCGATAAGAACAACACACCGGAGCGATCTCATTTGCGATACGATCGATCAGTTTGTCAAGTGATCGGTGGGAAATCGATCCTTATTCCACCGTGATTTGATAACGAGGGAGCCTAACTTCGCATGCACCTAAACAAATTGATTCCGGGGAAATTCTTGCATCGATGTTTCCCTCTACCGTGTCGTCTCTGGCGGCTGCAACGCCTCTTCTCTGCCGACGATGGCCGCAACAAGAATGTGATGCCGAGAATTTCGTTCGGCAAGCTGGTGTTTCTTTTTATGCTGTACATGATTCCACTAATTTATCTGACATTCTGCCCCGGATTGCACAGTGACTTGTACTACCCGATGCTATTTCCTTCCGAAAGACAGGCACCACGTTTGCCACCAAAGCTGAGAAGTGTTTGCCGCGACGTCTTTTTTCCGGCCGGCAATCATTTACTTCACGGATGGTTCCTGAAGCATCAGGGTGCTCGCTCCACAGTCGTGTTTCACCATGGTAATGAGGGTAACATAGAGAATTGGCTACCGTTCATGGAAAACATGTATGATCGCGGTTTCTCGGTGCTCATGTACGATTACGAAGGATACGGGCGCAGCGAAGGCACTCCGTCTATGAATGGTATTTTGAAGGACGGAGAGGCCGCTTACGACTTTCTAATTTCATCGGGGCGCGCACGACCTGAAGAGGTTATTAATCTTGGTACTTCACTGGGTTCAGCGGTCGCTACGCACGTTGCTGCAAATCGGCAAAGCAAAGCGCTGATTTTGTGGTCACCGTATAGTTCTCTGTTGAGAACCTGCAAAGACAATTGTCCTTTCTTGCAGATTTACCCCGATTTGTTTTTTCCAGAAAAAGACATTGGTTGCGGCTACGAAATTTCGAAGATTGTGGTTCCGGTTTTGATTTTGCACGGAGACAACGACAAGTGTATCGATGTTGAACAAGCGTGCGAGTTGCAACACGCACGACCGTCGACTAAGTTGATTGAACTCACTGGCGCCGGACATGTTCAGGAGCGATGGTTTCAACGAAGTGATTTTCAGGGCGCAATGAACGACTTCATGAAGCAGATTGATTCTTCACCTGCACACTTGGATCATTTGGATCATTTGGGCTGAGTCCATTGCGATGTGGCTGTTTTAAATTGTCCGAGCCTTGAGTAAATGGGTCATAACGTTATTATCAGTTCTATTAAGCTCGCTGGTAACGCTGGTAACCCTGGTAGCACAGGAGCGCCATTGCTTGCTGAACCCATGTTGTGATTGATGGCAAGCCTGCCATAAAAGAATCTCCTGCGCCACTAAAAGGCGCTGTGAAACAAACCATGTTTACGGAGGGAAGTCGCCTAACCAGACCAATGCAAACTTGTTCGGACTGATGCCGGCTGCTTGGCTTCAAATTGCGACGGCTGCCCCGTTTGTGATAGCGTTGTTTGTCGTTGCAGGCGGCGCACCGAGTCCGGCTGGTTTAAGATGTGAAGGATCGAACATAACAATGCCACCATTCTTTTCAAGCTTCACATTGGGACAATTGCCCCCAATGCTTTGATGGAAGTAATTTCAGTGAATGGAAGCCCTCCGGTGCTCAACTCCTGACGGAGTCACAGAGCGGATTCCGTTGAAGGATAGGTCAATTCGCTACTGGCCGTGGCCTTACGGGCAATACAAGACAGATGTTGACCTGCGGCGGCGAATTCGCGATTCTCCAGCTATAGTGGAAGCATACTCTCAGCGTCGCGCGGAGAACATCTAATTTGGAGCAAGAATACAATGACAGCCACTCCGCGACAGCCTCCTGAAGAAAAAAGTACGCTTGGTGATCTTCGTAGCGGCGATAAAATGAAGCGCGAAGAGTTTCACGATATTTATAGAATGATGCCTGAAGAGTTCAGGGCGGAGTTAGTTGGAGGGATCGTGTACGTGTCGTCTCCACTTAAGAAAAGGCACGGAAAATTCCATCTGCAAATGGCAGCGATACTTGCGGCGTATGAAGCTCAAACACGGGGAGTTGAAGCCTGTGATAACACTACGGTCTTCTTGTCGGACGATGATGAAGTTCAGCCTGATTTATTCTTGCGCATCTTGCCAGAGTGTGGCGGCCAATCTGGCGATACGCAGGATGAGTATGTAACTGGTCCGCCGGAGTTTGTAATTGAAATTTCCCACAGCAGTCGATCAATGGATCTGCATATTAAACGGGATCGGTATGCCAAGAATGGTGTACGAGAATATATTGTTGTGTGCCTGCAACCACCGGAAGTCAAATGGTTCGATTTATCTACCTCACAATCGCTGGAAATCAACCCTGATGGCATTTTGCGCTCCCGTATCTTTCCGGGCCTGTGGATTCACGTTGACGGTTTGTTTGATTTGAATTATGAACAAGTGATGAGCACATTGGATGATGGAATTAACAGTCTCGACCATAACGAGTTTTGCTCCCGATTGCAGTCGGGTCGCAAAATACTCTGACCGGCGTTTCCGCAATCGCTTAGTTTCGTGTGTTTCTTTGTTCGGGCACTTATTCTACTGGCCAATGACTTCGCGGTTGATTGAGAAGAGAGCAAGAGTGAAGTTACGTTAGCGGTGCAATGAAATTGAAAGTGGGGGACTGTAAACGGCTTCGTGGTGACGCTTAGCCCGGCCTTAGCTATCAACATTTAAAAGCTGGTTGAACCATTCCTCACGACTGTTAGAGTTTTTCCTGACGAATGGCTCGGGGATTCTTAACGTCGGTGAGTTGGCCGATAGTGGGGTGTTTGTTGAGGTCGATGGGGTTGATAGTGTGGCTGCTGCGGCTGATGGTGAATAGGTGGCCGATACTGATTATGATTATGATTATGATTGTGATTATGGTTGTTCTGCGGATAGTAGACAGGCTGCGGATAATATACCGGTTGTCGGTAGTAGACAGGCTGCGGATAATATACCGGTTGCTGCCGATTGTAGTAGGGCTGCGGTGGGCAATTTGCAGGTGGAACTTGCGCCCATCTTTCAGGAAAACCGTTAATTAATCCGTAGACATAAGCCTGTTCATTGGGGCTTATCAAGCCATTTCGGCGTTCGACTCGTCCGTTCACTCCGTGCATCGCACCGTAGCCGTCTACGATGGCGCCCAGACAGTCGGTACGTCTGCGTGAGACACCGTTCTGATTATTGATCTCGATTGCGTCAATCACGCGTCCGTTTGCGTCTAGCTGCAACTCTCTGGTGATGACTGTGTTTCTTATCAGTATTCTCTGTGGAGGATTTCCAGAAATGGTGACCACATTACCGTCATTGAATTGGCGCACCAGATTACCCGCCTGATCAACAGTATCGCGGGCCTGCAAATCTGTCCATCTGGATGGAGGCAATCGATCCAATAACCCTGGCACTCCCGGTGGGAGCAACGCATCTGATGGTGGTCTGATTACTTGAGGCGGAAGCCAGTCGACTCCGGCTGGAGGTACTTGAAAATTTGTTCGCTCTACCGGTCTTCGAACTTCATCCGGCAAAGGTGGCAGGGGCGGCGGATCTGTATCCCTCACAACTGAGCTATCACCATGATGGAACCGGTAAGAATCGGGCATAACCTTCACCAAGTAGAAGGAACGACGCTCCAGTATTGATCGCTGACGCTTCGAATGCGATGCGGAAAATACGTATGATCTCCAAGATTTTCGCACTTTCTTCTGATCATTCTCAAGTTTGATGCTATCCATCAACAAACTTGCGATGCATAGCATCAAACGCAATTGCGATGCTCTCCGCGGGAACGTTCGCTCACCTAATCCATTGCGATACCACAGAGCGGTCGCAAGGTGAGCAACTCTCTCTCAAGCGGATGAACCTTGGTCAATTGAGCTTCTGTGACCCTCGAGAAAGCCCCCAGCGCTGCTGGTGTGTGTACCGCCCACAAAAGTCGTAATATGGCGATAGCGACCTCACGATGTTGTACGAGCAGAGGATTTTCCTCGAGGTGATCCGCGGCCTCGCACGCGTTGCGCTCTGCTTCTTCGATGCGCCCGTTGTAATGTGCGATTCTCGCTTTTGCATAACTCTGGTAGGACTTCGCCGACACCTTCAGCGTTAGAGTTGCATGTCGAATATGAGAACTGCGCTCAAAAAAAGCCTCTGCTGCCGGAGAATCATTGGCAGCCAGCGCCAGTTGCCCGAGCAAATCCAGTGCACGCGCCTGACCTTCCGAAAGTTCATTGTTGAGAAGCGCAACCATAGCAGTCTTCTCAAACTCATCAACGGCAGTAAGCAAGAACGAGCGGGCACCGTTGAAATCTTCTTGCAATAACGCCACTTCTCCTGACAGAACGTTTGCTCTAAATGCAGTAGTCCAGCTTTCTCGGTCAGACATCTGTCGTGCGACTGTGCACCAGTGTTCTGCAGCCATCAGCCTATTTTCTATCAGAGCGAGCCTGGCCAATCCTGTAGCTGCTGTTGACTTAAATGGGCACGCGATCCAAATTGGCAGTCGAAACAGGTAATAACTACCCTGCAAAAATGCATTTGCCAATCTGTATTTGCGCAGATAAAACATGCTGAACAATCCTGCTTCTTCCAGTGTGCAGGGAATTAATGTTCCAAGGAACGAGAAGCCCAGGAGTCCGCTGGCTAAACAAACCAGGGGTGGCAGACCTAACGATAACGGCAATGAGATGAAGACCGACATCCCACCTAGAAAGAGAGTAAGCGCAATAATGCCATAAAGAATAGTAATCATGCGCACCTCGGATCACTACAGGTTATGTGCCCGAGATGGTGCGAAGACTAAACGAGGTATCTCAATTGCCAAAGAACAGCGGTTTGTCACCGACGTGTCGCAATGGGTTTGACCGGGCGCACGAATACCGCCACTAGCCAAGATGCAAAGCAACCATGAGTCTTCGGATATATGCGATATTTGATTTCCCTGGACAGAAAGATTGCATAATAGGTAAGTGTTTTCACGTGCGCCACCATGATTGAGATAACCAACCTCTCTAAAATCTACAAGAATAAGAAAGGTGCGTCGAAGGTGCTTGACGGGGTATCACTTTCCGTGCGCGAGGGTGAGGTTCTGGGTCTCATTGGTCCCAATGGCGCGGGAAAAACCACACTGATGCACTGCATGCTGGGATTAGTGCATCCTACCTCAGGAAACATTCTGATTAATGGTCATGTTCCCAATCATCTGGCAGTTAAGCGAATCTTGGCATATTTGCCTGAACGCCCGCTCTTTGATGGCTGGATGACAGCGCGACAGTTTTTGCAATATCACCACATGTTGTCCGGAGGAAAGGATTCGACCGCTAAAGATGACATTGAGGGTGTTCTGGATTTGGTTCAACTTGAATCTTCCGCCAGGTCGCGAATCATAAGGACTTTTTCAAAGGGGATGTTGCAACGGCTAGGGCTTGCACAGATGTTAGTCGGCAATCCGAAGCTATGCTTCCTTGATGAGCCCACATCAGGGCTGGATCCGGTGTCGCGAAATCTTGTTCGAAGTATCATTGGGAAATGGAAAGAGGAAGGTGCTACTGTTATCCTCAACTCGCACCATTTGGATGAGGTTGAACGTGTGTGCGATCGCGTCGCGTTCATACAGAAAGGACGCATTGAGTTGATCGAAAGGACCCGGCAAATAGAGAACGCGCGTGTATCCGTGATTTTGAAGTGGACTGGTCCCGCGGGTGCGGAGGAACGATTGCATGAGGTGGCAGCGCACGCATTGTTTGAATGTGAGATAGCTGGACCTTATACCGCCCGATTTATTCTGCGAACAAAGTCTCAAATACCCGTTTTGGTAAGGGGGCTCGTTGATGCTCAGTTGGACGTCGAGGAATTGTTCATAGAGCGATCTCGTCTTGAGGAGTTGTTTAATCAGGGCGAAGGAAAGAAATCCGATGAATAGAGCGGTTCTTCGTTTCACGCTACTGTTGAAGTTGAGTCAGATCAGTAAGTTCGAATGGGCGTTGTGTACTCTTCTCTTTCTTGGTTTTATCGCAGCGGCAGCAGCAAAGTCTGACTTCGCTCCAATCCTTGAAGTATTTACCAACCCCGCTACTCTTTTGGTCACCGGCTACACCTTCGCCCGAGACTCCGCTCTCAATCAGGAAAGCCGGAGTGACGGAGAATACTTCGCGTTGCTTTTTTCACGTCCCGTCACCCGCCCAAGTTATGTTCTGACCAAGTCGGTCGTAACTGCCGTTGGCATTTTGGTTACTGTGGGAACCATTCTGGTACTGATGCTGGTGGCTCAACTTCTTATGGGATGTTCGGAAATCATTTTCCTTGATGCACACAAGGCACTGTCTCTGGTGGCAAGTGCCTGGAGCTTCGGGTGTTTGATGGTGTTTCTGAGAGCATTGCCTTCCAAAATCAGCAATATCGCTTTCGTCATATTCATATACGCGTGCGCGGGTGGTGCTCTTCTGAGCTATGGAGTCAAATTAAATGACGACATCCCGATTTCGAATCCTGCAACCATAATCACCTGGGAAATCATGTGTGACACGCTTCAACAATTCTTCTATCCCGCCATTGATACAGAAGCTATTGCCAACGCCACCACATTCTCGTTCGTTCCCCTCGTCTCATACACTTCCAATTGTTTGCTGTACCTATTGGGTGCAACAGTTTTATTAAACCGACGTGAGTTTTCCTATGCTGAAAGTTGACAGCAGCATAACGACTGTTACCCCGGCATGGCTGATCATAAGCACAGTACTGGTGTTGATTCTTCGGTTGGGATTAATCGCCCGGGAGTTGTCTGCCCCACCAGATCCGAAGGTTAAGATTGAATGGCATGCGCCTGCCTCCATTGACGAAGAGCATGGGCTTGATGGCAAACCTGTCCTGTACTTTTTTTCTACAGGATGGTGCGGAGCTTGCCGCAAACTCAATAGAGACTCCTTTGGCAACAAGCAAATTGTTGCGTATGTCAACGAGAATTTCGTGCCGATACGAGTCGACGACAAGAGTATGGAGGAGCGTGTCAATTCCAGCATTGTTCAGGAATTGGAAGACAGATTTCGAATAAATGCATTTCCGGTACTTGTTGTTGCGTTGCCCGATGGCACGTACATTTCCCACATGTTGGGTGCGTCAAAAGTTCATGCCACCCGAACATTCTTGCAGAATGCAATGGACCTCACACCATATATTCGCGCAAAGCAGTATTTGAGCAACTTTCAATTTGCCAAGGCGGAGGCACTGTTAGCCAACTATCTGTCTGAGAACGGATGGACGATCAGCGGTTTACGGTGCGCTTTGAGACGCTATGTTGCATTGCGATTCTTGAAAAAAGATGCTGAGGCTCGCGAATTTTTGCACACTGCCTTGAGTAAGTGTGACTCGGCTAAGTGGCCTTATGCCATTCTTCGTTACCTAGACGGCAAATTGGATAGACCCGCCCTGCAAGTGGAGGCGGGAGATTTTCAGACCTATAGAGTTGAGTTGCATACGTACGTCGGGCTTGATCATTATTTCAATGGCAAGAACGAAGAAGCAAGAAAGGAACTTCAGTGGGTTCTTGAGAAAAAAATATATAGCGAATGGGCAGAGTACAAGTTGGCAAAGTACGTCGTTGATAAGCTTGAGTCCGCGAAGCGTGGCAGAGAAGCGCACTTACCTGTACCAGATGCGGTGCCGGCTGGACCTCCGGCGGTGAATCGCAAATCGACCAGCGGGCCGGACTGACTGCGAGCGCGGCAGTGCGATATTACGGGACGGGCGTTTCCGCCGACGGACCGGTGATTGGTCTTGTGTAAATGCGGGGGACCGGTTCTGGTGTCAAAGGTAAATTGTCGTGACAGACCATTGCAAATGGGGCGAGTTCGAGGCTACGGAGTTATTTCCAATCAGCCCTATTTTATTGGGAA
>JAKFUT010000305.1 GCA_021732565.1 Candidatus Obscuribacterales bacterium | reverse complement strand
ACCCTGCTCCGGAATTGGTAATTATCAGATCTCCTCCGCTGTCTGCCACAGCCGAGAGGTCAATGGTGCCCAGAACATTTAGACCGCCGCCGGATAATGAAATACGCACATCTGATCCAAAGGCGAAATTTGATCCATTGGCGGTAATCGGCCCGGCCACCGTCACATTGGACAGGGCTCCCTGTGTAATATAGATCTCACCGGAAACCGGATTCAGAAATCCGGTGGAGATGCCTCCGAGTTGGGCTCCGGTGGACTGCGTGTCGATTGATTGTACATTGATCATTCCGCTGGTGGTATTGGTTAGGCGAACTGTGCCTCCCGTACCGCTCAACGATGCCGATTTGATCAACCCTGTTACGGTAAGGCCGCTAGTCGAGTTGATCGTAATATCTCCACCTTGAATGGTTTTCAGTTTGCCCACTACGTTGTTGTCGCAGTTGGTATCGATAAATCCGTTGACGACGACGCTTCCGCTTGATGAAAGCAGCACCTTTCCCGCGCCGTTCGTGCTTGAGTTAGTGGATATGGAACCGGTGCTGAGCACTCCTGGAGTTGTGGTTCCAGCGGTTAAGGTAATGTTGCCGCCACTACCGGAACCTCCCCCGGCTGCATTGACGGCCGGCAGGGTTATGCTACCGCCGGCAGTGAAGGTGATGTTGCCGGCGCTGTAATCGGATGTTGCCGAAGGAACTCCCCTTCCGCGTGAGTCTACTGCGCCGGTGACCACAATGTTGCCCGTTGCGCTGGTCGCTACTATGTCTGCGCCGTGACCGCCGGACGCTGATCCGGTCGCCATGAGATTGCCTGCTGACAAAAGTCCGTTAGTCGTAAGCCTGATTGCGCCAGCGGTCTTACCCGAACTATCGATGTCTGTGATCAGGGCCGTGGTTCCGGCGTTGAGAGTTACTGATCCGCCTGCATTGGTGCCGCTACTGCTAATGCCGCTGCTTAGGGTGATTGACCCCGCAGTTGATGTAAGGGAAATGTTACCGCCTGTGTCACCGGAGGTGTCAATGGTGCTGAGTTGAACGGCTCCAGTGGCGGAAATGGTGACGCTGCCCGAGGCATTTGTTCCGAGTGCTTTTGTGGTGATGGCACCGGTAGCGGTGACAGTCGAAGCACTCGACAAAGTAACCGAACCACCGTTTCCGGCAGTATTTGCATCGGTTGTCAATTCCTGCAGTGAAATCGGACCCCCGGCGGTGATAGTGACGGAATTTGCATTGCCGGTCGACGTCGGTGTATTCAATATTCCAGTAGATGTAACCATGCCTGCGGCGGCGATGCTCGACACGTTAAACTTCACGCCACTGGAGGCTCCGCCGGTGAATGTTCCTGCTGTGATGGTAGCTGTTGCCATGGAAACTGCTACTGGAGCGTTAGGCTGAGTCGCCTGAAGGAGAACGTGCCCCTGTCCGCCCGAACCGCCTGTGGTGTCGGCCACCGGTATGGTTACGATCCCGCTCGTGCCACCCGCCACTATCGTCAGGTTGCCATTTACCCCGTTCCCTCTTCCACCGGTGGTGAGCGTATAGTTGCCTGGCAAGTCGATATGGCCGCTCCCGGCATTGGAGCCGGCGAAGGCGACCAGTGTTACATCGCCGCCGTCGCCCTGACTTCCGCGTATGTTGCTGTAAAAACCATTCAAGTGTGCAAATGACAAAGAGCCGCCCGTGCTTGAGGGTCCCGATATCGTTACAATGCCTCCAGCAGTTGAGAAATTTGCTCCTGCGGCAATGGTGATATCGCCGCCATTGGTGCCTGCCCCGTCGCTGCCGGAGGAGATGTAGATGTCGCCGGTACCGTAACTGGTGATGTTGCCTCCAGCAACCAGTAATACCGATGTTCCTTTGAGGTGGTTCCAGATGCCAACGCTACCATAGTCGCTATTTGGTGCGCCAAGCAAAATGTTGCCGAGCGAAATTAATGATGCAATGCTGCCATTGTTCGGGCCGTTGCCAATGAGAGATCCCCTCAATATTATGTCCGAGTTTTGCAGGGTACCTGCAGTGAGTGAGCCTGAGCTAATTGAACCGGTGAGTAAATTGAATGAAACTCCAGCGCCGACTTGCGGGGTCGAGGGACTGATCAAGATACTGCCGCCAGTAGAAGAATAACTTCCTTCTGTCCAGACACCGCCTATGCTCAGCGGGGCTCCATTGGTGGCTCCGGCCAGGATCCTCACTGAACCGCTTACATTACTGCCGCGGGTGAAAATGTTGTACCCATCGTGATAGCTCGGCAGGCTGATCTGACCGCTGCCAGCCGTAGCTCCCTGAAATGCGACCAGTGTAACGTCACCGGCATTGGTACCATCAGTGGTTAGTGTGGTTATTCCTCCGGGGAATTGAATCGATCCGCCGGACGTAGATGCACCGGTTATGGTGACTGTGTTTCCGGCGCGGATGAATGCCGCGCCGGCGGCCATTACTATTCCACCGCCGTTGCCCGACGTGGCCGTGCGGATATTTAGATCTGATCCCGTGTCGATTATATTACCGCCCGCAACCAGCGAGACAGCTCCGCCTTTTTGATAATTCCAGTTGCCTATATTGCCCGAGCTGTAGCCGGCGCCAAGATTTATGTTGGCGAGCGAGACCAGGGAAACTGCACCACCGTTGGTAATGAGATCTCCCATTAATGTTATGTCGGAATTCTGCAATGTGCCGGCGCTTAGTGTTCCAAACATTGCGCCGGTTTGTCGGTCGAATGTGACACCGAAACCGACAACCGGTGTGGAAGGGCTAATTGTGATGATGCCACCTCCTGCAGTGGCGCCACCTTCGGTGAAAATGCCGCCGACAATGAGTGGTGCTCCTGAGACCGCGCCGGCCATAGCGGTGAAGTTGCCACTGATTCCATTACCACCGGTATATATGTTGTAATTCGGATGGTAGGAGTTGAGTTGAACCTGTCCACTGCCCGCGGTACCGCCCGCAAATGCCAAAACGGTGATGTCGCCCCCGTTGTTGCTGCCGGTGGAATTCATTTGACTAATTCCGCCAAAGACTACAGAACCTCCGCTGGCCGATCCGCCGCTTATGGTAATTGTATTGCCCGCTTCACTGAAGTTCGCCCCGGCGATCATTATGATACCGCCGCCATTACCTGCCTGATTTGCCGTGCGCACTGCAAGATCGGTTCCGGTATCGGTTATGTTGCCCCCCGCAATCAGAGAAACCGTGCCACCTTTAGGTTGGTAGTAGTAACCTATGTGTCCCGATGAATAGCCGGCCCCCAGGTTAATGTCTTTCAGGGAGACCAACCACGCACTGATGCCGTTGGTAATAAAGTCGCCTTGTAGTTTGATATCCGAATTCTGTAGAGCCCCATGGCTGAGGATACCTCCGATACGGGCGCCAGTAGTCAGATCGAATGTTACGCCCGCTCCGGTTTGCGGATTAGACGGGCTGATCATGATAGCACCGCCAGTGGAGCTGGCCGATCCCTCTGTCCAGACTCCGCCAATCTGCAGGGGGGTGCCGTCGCTGGCTCCCGCTAAAGCTGTAAAATCGCCACTACGGTTGTTGCCGCTGGTGTGTATGTCATAATTTGGATGATACGCAGGCATGGTGATTCTGCCGCTGTCAGTAGCGGATCCTGTGAAGGCTAGAAGATGGACATCACCGCCGTTTCCTGTGCCCGAAGTACTGAAGTCCGTGATTCCGCCAAAGACTACAGAGCCGCCACTGGCAGAGCCGCCGCTTATGGTAATTGTATTGCCCGCTCCACTGAAGTTCGCCCCGGCGATCATTGTAATACCGCCGCCATCGCCTGCCTGATTTGCCGTGTGCACTGCAAGATCGGTTCCGGTATCGGTTATGTTGCCCCCCGCAATCAGAGAAACCGTGCCACCTTTAGGTTGGTAGTAGTACCCTATGTGTCCCGATGAATAGCCGGCCCCCAGGTTAATGTCTTTCAGGGAGACCAACCACGCACTGATGCCGTTGGTAATAAAGTCGCCTTGTAGTTTGATATCCGAATTCTGTAGAGCCCCGTGGCTGAGGATACCTGCGATACGGGCGCCAGTAGTCAGATCGAATGTTACGCCCGCTCCGGTTTGCGGATTAGACGGGCTGATCATGATAGCACCGCCAGTGGAGCTGGCCGATCCCTCTGTCCACACTCCGCCAATCTGCAGAGGGGTGCCGTCGCTGGCTCCCGCTAAAGCTGTAAAATCGCCACTACGGTTGTTGCCGCTGGTGTGTATGTCATAATTCGGATGATACGCAGGCATGGTGATTCTGCCGCTGTCAGTAGCGGATCCTGCGAAGGCTAGAAGATGGACATCACCGCCGTTTACTGTGCCCGAAGTACCGAAGTCCGTAATTCCGGCAAAGTTTATAGAGCCACCGCTGGCAGAGCCGCCAGTTACCGTGAGTGTGTTTCCGCTTTGTGTAAATGCAGCGCCGGCGACCAGGAGTATCCCGCCACCATCGCCGTTGCCATTATAGGTTTTTAGAGATATGTCGGTGCCGGTGTCGATTATGTTCTTACCGGCCACCAGCGAAATGCTTCCGCCCTTTGCCTGGTAGTAACCACCTATCGTTCCCACGCTATAGCCCGCTCCAAGCTGAATGTTGCCGGGCGTTGCCAGGGCAATGCTCACACCATTTCCGATCAGGTGACCGAACAGTTGAATATCTGAATTCTGCAAAGTGCCTGCAGTGAGAGTACCGCCGGTGATGGCACCGGTGGTTACATCGAAAGTGGCTCCTGTGCCCACCACGGGAGCTGATGGTGAGATCACCACCGATCCGCCGGTAGATGTAGCACTGCCTTCGGTCCAGGCACCTCCGAGCACCAGGGGCGCACCATTGGTGGCACCAGCGAGTGCAGTTATGTTGCCACTTGATGTAGTGCCGGAGGTGAGAATGCGGTAGTCACTATGGTAAGAAGCGAGACTTATCTGCCCGGAACCGGCTGTACCGCCGGCAAATGCCAGCAGGGAGACATCTCCTCCTTTGGCAGTGCCGTAAGAGTTAAATTCCGTTACTCCAGCGAAGTTGATTGAACCGCCAGTCGCTGAAGCTCCAGTAATGGTTACGCTGTTACCAGAATGAGAAAAGGCGGCGCCCGCCGCCATCAGTACGCCCCCGCCATTGCCGCTGTCGTTCCTGGTCTCGATTAAAAGATCCAGCCCTGTATCGATAATGTCGCCGCCTGCTACCAGCGTTAATGAACCGCCTCTGGAATTGTAATATCCACTACCGATGTGCCCCACGCTGTAGCCGGCTCCGATGGTGATATCACCAAGCGACAGAAGTGACACATTCGTTCCATTGCTGATAACGTGCCCGGCGATTCGGATATCGGAGTTCTGGAGAGTGCCTGCGGAGAGGGTTGTAGGTCCGACATTGGAACCGGTAGACATATCATAAGTGACGCCGGTTCCCACCACCGGGGTGGAAGGGCTAATTGTGATGTTACCACCGGTAGATGTGATGGCCCCTTCTGTCCACACGCCACCTAAGAGCAATGGCGCGCCACCGGTACCACCGGCCACAACCGTAATGTCGCCGCTGCGTGTCGTGCCGGGTGTAAATATTCTGTATGAGCTATTTTGCGGGGAAAGATTGATTTCCCCGCTTCCTGCACTGCTTCCGGCAAAGGCCAGAACAGTAACATCACCGCCTTTGGCCGTGCCGTCGGTTCGGATATCGTTGATTTCGGGAAATGCAACGGAGCCGCCGGTGCCGGACTGACCGGTGATGGTTACAAGGTTGCCCGCCTGACTAAATGCTGCTCCTGCAGCCATTAACAGCCCTCCGCCGTCACCGGAAGCGTTATTGGTTGTTATGTTGATATTATTGGCGGGGTTTGTGATGTTGCCCCCTGCCACCAGAGAGATTGTGCCGCCGTCTTGTGTATAGAGATTGCCGTTGACGGCGATATTTCCACCAGTAGTGACGGAGACATCGTTGCCGGCAATAAAACTGCGCATCGTAATGTCAGCGAGTTGCGGCACTGTGCTCGCTTGGAATGAACCAGTAAGGGCGCCATTGAATACAGTGGCGCTACCCCCGGAAATGACCGGTGTGGCCGCTCGAATGGTTACGTTGCCAGTACCGGCAGCGCCACCATAGTTGCGTATGTCTCCAATACTAATTGCGGTGCCAGTGGTGGCGCCAGCTATGATAGTTATGTCACCATTTTTTCCTGTACCATTTCCTCCGGCATTTATAGTTACGTTGGAGGGAAGTGAAATGGTGCCGGAACCCGATGTCAGACCTTTATAGGCCACGAGGGTGATGTTACCGGCAGAGCCACCAGTAACAGTGCTTGATGAATCGAGTTGACTGATCGGATTTGCATTGTTCAGGGATATCTTTCCGCCACTCAACGATCCTCCATTGAGAGTGAGTGTGGAAGTTGTGTCTCCCGAGCCCGAATTCGGACCGACGAAGTCCGCGCCGGCAATAAGCGTAATATCGCCTCCATTGGTAGCGCCGGAATTGGTAAGAATGACAGGATTGCCGGCAGTGGTGTAAATGTCGCCCGCTGCCACAATGGCCAGTGCTTGTCCTGAAAATTGCAGGTTTCCTGCTATCTGCACGTCTCCAATTCGATTAAAGAAAGTGGGATCGCCGCTGAGATTGATATTCCCCAGGGTCAGGGTTTCGGTTTCAGCTGAAACATGCGCTTCTGAACCAGTGATGTTCACCGTGGCAGACAGATCGTGCACGTCGATCTCTATTTTTTTGCCAAATGCGTTAAGCGAATGTGCTGCAAGATTGCCACCAGATACGCTGAGATTGCCAATCTCACTGAGTGCAGCATCGCGGAGCGTGATGCTTCCCGACAGCGCCTCGATGGTGCCGGAGTGATTAACTATGCTCAAGTCGGAGCTGATACCGAGCAAGCCGGTGATGTTTACGTTGGACATAACCGACTGCAACAAGCCGCTATTAGCTACGTTGGCTGCTGCAATGTTGAGTGCACCAGTCTGGCTGGTGATCGTTCCGGAATTAAGAAGGCTGGCAGCCTGGAGGTTAATACTGTTCAGCGCTTGCATTAACGGGCTTGTGCCGCCGGCAGACATGAGATTGACTATAGAGCCGCCGGCTATGGCTGTTAGGCTTCCCGAGCTGCTTATGGTTCCAGCGTTAATTATGTTGTGAACTGCGTTCAGCGTGAGGTTGAAACTGCCGGCTGCAGAGGTGATGCCGGGGAGACCACCAGAGGGCAGTATGGAAGTAAGGAGCCCGCCCTGCATGTTGAAAATGTTCTGAGCACTAATGGTACCACCGGCGATATTGGCTGCGCTCGAGAAGGCGTAGAATGTTCCGGCATTAGTAAAATTCCCGGCTAAATTTAGTGCACTTAAATTGCCGAAATCCTGGAGCGCGGTCACACCGGCTGGAATTACCAGGCTTGCCAGCGCAGTGTTAGCCGCGCTCAAATTTACGGTGCCTCCGATGGCATTGCCAAGTGCACCAAGTTGAATCGTCTGACCGCCGGCCAATGCCTGGTTAACTGCGATGAGCTCCGCTGGAGTAAGCAATTGTCCAGTCGTTACAGCAACGGCACTTCCTCCGACGTTGATGTTGGCCGCCCGGGGTGCTGCAATAGTTGTGTGTGTAGACGACAGATCCAGGCTGACGCCGTTGGTTCCCGATGTAGGATTTGTGCCCGACGCTCCCCCATCCGGGGGAGGCGACTGAGCGTAGACTGGTGGAGTCAGCTGAGAGCAAAGTAAGTAGACAACCAACATCTTGATCCGCTGCGTCGAATGACGCAGAACGGAATGACGGTCTGCCATGTATATGCCCCCCGGAATCCTGAGTTTATATGCCCTTGATGGCTAGCGGCCAGACGGCAGATTGGAGAACTGGTGGCAATTTGTTCGTTAGCAACTTCGAATTGTTGTAAGTTCGTGTGAATTGTTGAGAAATCGTGTCTGTAAAACGTCGACCGGTGGATGCCGGAAATGCTGTATGCACAACCGTTATGCGTCTCATTTTCGAGTCTGTCTAAACAACTATTATTAGAGGTTTTCGGATGAAAAGAATTGTGGAGCGTTTGGCTAATCTGCTGGAGCCATCTGCGAATTTTAGTGTGTTTTTTCCTCGTGGTTACCGTTTGGTTCTCTTTTAAACTTAGGTTACAACCTCCTGGATAAATTGGTGGAAACAATTGTCAAATAAGCCTTTCGAGTAAAGCGATACTTTTGTGTTTATCAAAATGACGCGCATAGTTGTTGAATTACTTCACTCATAACTCACGTAGATTTGATATTGATAAACACAAGTCGGAGATGAAACTCTACTTCAGGTTTTGCTATCGCAAAGATCTATATCGCAGCGAAATCGATTGCGCTTTCAAGGGCTCTTAGTACCCGATTGCTGTGAATTAATGGCACGCGAGTTGCGCTGTGCGCAGTTGCGTGGGAGACGAAGGTTAGGCTGAGGTAAATGGAGCCGTTGGGCTGAAGCCGAGAGTGAAGCTATTCACTTTTCTCTGCATGCATAAGCGTTGTTGCTTCTCCGCATCAGCGGGTAAACAAATCCGTTCGTCCGTTTTTTTGATGAAATTGCTGCAGTAATTACGCAGTACGAACGTGCTTCGAAGTCCGCAGTCCGCATCGCCCGGTTTGCTAAATCGACTTGCACACACTTGAATTCAGACGATTGCCGGGCTGGTTGTGAAGGGACTGGTAGCAGCCAGAAACAGTGTCGTTTTAAGAGTTCCCGCTTGCCGCTGACGGGATGGTTTGCACGACCCGCTTGGTAGCTTGATTTGATAGTACCGGTCTGACGCGCAAGTGTCCCGGCTCGCTGATTCGCTGATTCGAGTTGCCGCAAACGAGACTTCTTTGATTTGCAACCTTCGCGTTGGTCAACCACCGATCGTCACTGACGCTGCGATGATTGAGTCGACATCACAGGATACTGTCGTCCCGACTTGGCGTGGGATGAAATGGATGGAACAGAAGATTATCGAGACGCTGGCTAATCTCAAGTGATAGGTGTAATTTCCAGGAGGGTATAAACTGACTGTCTCAGTGTCTATCGCCGTGATGTTTTATGCGCCATTGCGTAGTGGTGCTTTTGCCAGCGAGGCGGGATCTTGAGCATGTGAGTCAGACCATGTTATTTCTAAGATCCTATTCTCCCAAGGGAATCACAGACAGTGTCTAAGTTGCTTATCGTTGAAGACGATGAATCTGCACTCTTCATGCTTAAGCAAGGATTGTTGGATGAACGTTACATAGTCGAAGCTACTGATAATGCGGAAGATGCGCTTCATCTGCTTGGAATAAACCTGTATGATTTGATTATTCTTGATTGGGAGCTGCCTAAAACAAGTGGGCTGCAGCTGTTACAAGATTTCCGAGGTAAGGGCGGAATTGCACCTGTTCTGTTCTTGACAGGAAAAGATACTCTGGATGACATTGAAAAAGGCCTCGATTGCGGCGCGGATGATTATCTTGTGAAGCCTTTCGCCTGGCGCGAACTTTTGTCGAGGGTCAGGGCATTGTTGCGACGAAACAGCGTGCAAAAGCAATCCGTGTTGGAATGCGGGCCGATTACCTTAGATCCTGCTACCGGTGTCGTCACCGCCTTCGATGTGCCAGTGAAGTTGACAGCGCAAGATCAATCCTTGCTTGAATTTTTGATGCGTCATCCCGATCAGGTCTTCTCCACCGAGAGTTTACTAGACCGAGTTTGGAAGACTGATAGAGCCGCCACTGGTAGCGCTGTGCGCACATCCTTCCTGAGGATACGAAAGGCGCTCTCAATTGATGGTCGTGAGATTCCCATCGTTAATATTCGCGGCATCGGATATAAAATCCGAAAGTAACTGCGATCAGGAACGCATTTGAATTTTTGGTTCCACCATTATCCTTTTGCAACGGACTGCTGGTACCGATTCTATTTGTCTCTGGCGGCTAACGTTGACTGTAAGGGTGTCTTCGTACTGGCAAACGCTTTGATCGATCCGGCTTGTGGTACATACTGGAAATGTCATGATGTGTTGCTGAACCAGAGACGAATTCGTTTGCACATGAAAGTTGGAGTTCTACTTGTATTCGTGATAACCGGGATCTTGGCGCTATCCCGGGTCTACGCAAATACGATTGTCGAGGATTACGCAAGTTGCGTTAAGCGTATCGCCGGCCAGCCAAATTCTTTTGCAATCAAGGAACTCTCTGAACTAATCGCTAAGGATTTTCGATTTTTAGACTCGCACATTATGAGGGCACGCCTTTATTCAGAGGAACATAAATGGTCTGAAGCAATAGAAGACTATAAGACCTTGACTGTGCTGCAGCCCGGTGTTTATTTGTGGCCCCTGAGCCATGGTCGGTGTTTGAGTAATCTTGGTCGTTTTAGGGAAGCGCTGGAGTATTTCAACATTGCCCACCGGTTGTGTCCGGGAGACGTTAGCGATATGAGGGACCTGGAATGCTGCTATATCTCACTGGGCGAGTGGGAAAAATCGCTCGTCTGGTCAAAAATGGGACTGGACCTTGCCCCAGACGATAAGTACTTGAGAATTGATCGGGGATACACGTTACGTAGGCTAGGACGCAACAACGAAGCGATAGTTGAGTTGTGTGCTGCTCGAGATCTCCTGTGGAAGGAATTGTCGTCTAAGGAGCAAATGGCTGACAAGGTTCAATTGATGGGGCGGATTTCTGAAGAACTTTGTGCTGCTCATGCTAATGAGTTGGCGTCTGATCTTGCGAAAGCACTGATCCAGAAGTTTCCGTGTGCTGAGTCATTCTATACTTTGGGAAAAATCAGGTTTGAAAGCTCTGAGTTTGAAGAATGCTTGCAGGCATTCACCGCGAGCATCCGTTGTGATCCAAAGCTTGCCAAAGCGTATTTTGACCGCGGAACGTGTTTGATGAAGGTCCATCGGTTCAAAGAGGCGATCCAGGACTATCAGAGAGCCCGTTGTTTCGGTACTCCTTCAGATGCTGTGGATTTGCAATCCGCAAGATGTGTATTCGGGTTAGAAGACTACAAGGGTGCTTATTCAAAATGTATGGAACTCATGAAGTTACGGCCGAGTGCGGATCTGAATATACTAGCGTCCGACTGTCTCATGAAAATGGATCGCTCTGATCGATTTGTGCTTGCAGAAAAACACCTGGCAGCGGCTGATGCTCAGGGCGCCAGATCACGCAGGACCAATGTAAGAAGGGCTACTAATGTAGCCATACGTTATCCGGCTGGTTCTGACGAGTTTGTTGCAGCAGTCACCAAGCTATTACAAGATCATTCTAACAGCCCTGAACTTTTTACATTGAGAGCGAATTATTTTCTTGGCAAGAAGCAATATGGCAAAGCCATTAGGGATTACTCAAGCGCGATCAGTTCGGGCTGCGTGGAGCCCTCTACTTTTATCGTTCGCTCGAAGCTCTATGAAGATGCGCTGCAGGGCGATAAAGCCTTGAGAGATGCGGAGCAAGCTGTAAAACTAGCGCCGAATCTCGCCGACGCCTATAAGCAGCGCGGTCATGTTTACAAATTTCTGATTGATAGACCCGACTTGGCGGAAAAAGATACCGTTCGATACAGATCCCTTTCAGGGGCGAATGAACGACGCTGACCAATCGCAATGTGGTGGCCCGTCCATCGGCTGAATCGCAAGACACTTCTTGGATATTGAGGTAAAAAATGGGCGAACTCGAGGGTATAACTGGTCGTAGTCGGACTACTACGGCCTCCTCTATAGCTGTATAGTCTCCGTTACGGGTATTTTGTATGAAGATTAGCCACAAGGGAATTCTATTGATTTCCATACCACTAGCGTGTGAGATTCTCTTTGTAGCGATTCTTTTTCAGTTGCAAGATGGTTTGGAAGCGGCGGCTAATCGCGAATCACGATCCCGAGAAATCATTAGCACAGCCAATTCGATTCTGGTTCATGTTAATCAGTTAGCTGCGAACGGAGCCCTATTTGGCTTGTTGAGCGATCAATTGAATC
This sequence comes from Candidatus Obscuribacterales bacterium, assembly GCA_021732565.1. GTDB lineage: Bacteria > Cyanobacteriota > Vampirovibrionia > Obscuribacterales > Obscuribacteraceae > JAKFUT01. The sequence continues at coordinate 6,039 of JAKFUT010000305.1, read as the reverse complement.
AGGTTAATGAGCTTGGCGATATCAAAAGTGAGATGACTAAGGCTCGCGATCTCATGAGCTATTGTCCTGAACAAGCTAAGAATTGGCAACTAATGCAAAGCCATGCGCAGTTGGCCCGGGAAACATTGCTCTCGTTGAAAGATGCGATTCTGGAGGGTGAACGCGCGTTGAGCGGGGAATCACGGCGAGACCTGCGATTGAGTTTGGGTCGCCTTTTTCAAGATCTGCAGAACGTTAAGGACGAAGAGGAACGAAGACATCAAGCTACCAGGTATGATACCGAAGCCATGGCACGACGCAGAGTGAAGCTGGCTCTCTGGAGCGGCGTGGCCGGAAACGCTTTGCTTACGGGCATCTTCTTGAGTGTTTTCTATCGCGATATCGGTCGTAAGCTGTCTGTGATTCTTGGTACTGTACGGCAGATTGGTGAACAAAAGAAACTCAACGACCCATTGACCGGAACCGATGAGCTTGCCGAGCTGGATGGAGTCTTGCATGAGATGCATGCCTTATTGGAACTTGCTCGACGCAAAGACTATGCTTTGTTGGACAACGCTACAGCCTTGATTTGCTCATTAGATAGCCAATTGCGGTTCCTTGAGGTGAGCAAAGCGTCAGAATCTATCCTGGGAATGACAGGAGCGAGCCTGAAAGGTGTCTCGCTAAGAGAGCTGGTGGATCCCGATGAAATAGAACCTCTTCTGTCCTTACAAAACGATTCACAGGTGGAATCGAGCTCCACCGAAGTGGAGCTAAAACTTTGCGGGCAAGGGGGAAAGCCATTGTATTTCCACTGGTCCATACACTGGTCTCCATTAGATTCGAGGTACTTTTGTGTCGCGATGGATATCTCGCAGAAGAAAGAACTTGATCGAATAAAAAATGATTTCATGAATATGATCAGCCACGATCTGAGAACTCCGCTGACATCGCTTACGATGTTTCTTGAAATGTTAAGTCTTGGAAGTTTCGGAACTGTCAATGATGCCATCAAGTCCGGTCTGGCTAAGTCTCGCCGCAGCTTGAACCGATTGATTGAGTTGATTAACGATCTTCTGGACTTGGAAAAGATTGAGTCAGGAAATCTCTCCTTGAGTTTGAGTCCTGTGTTGTTGCTTTCGGTACTGTCAGAGTCCATCGAGATGTTGGAGCCGCTATTTGATGCGCACAACATAGATTTGGAACTCAAACTTGATTCCGACATTTCGGTCATGGTAGATCAGACGCGCCTTTTGCAGGTGCTCCAGAACCTGCTCTCCAATGCTATCAAGTATTCTCCGCAAGACTCAACCATCCAAGTAGAGGCACACGCTACAGGATCGCAAGCTATGATTCGAATAGTCGATCACGGCGCTGGTATTCCCACAGAATTACAAGCTTCAGTGTTTGATCGATTCAGGCAACTGGACACGACGGCAAAGAAGGGTATCAAAGGAACCGGTCTGGGGCTTTCGGTATGTAAGGCCTTGGTCGAGCTGCACAAGGGAGAGATCGGTGTTATCAGTGAGCCGGGGCATGGAGCGACGTTCTGGTTTACAGTACCATTGGCCACACCCAGAGCAGACGCAGCCGATGTAGCAGAGGGAGCGAATGTAGCCCCGATAGCCGATGTAGCAGACGCAGCAGCGGGAGCGGACGTAGCGCCGACAGCGGATGTAGCAGACGGAGCGGACGTAGCACCGACAGCGGATGTAGCAGACGTAGCACCGGTAAAGTAGCATCGGTAAAGGGCAAGCAACAGAGGTGTGCGACAATCCTGTGACCGTGGCAGGAGCCACAGCGGCGGGTTCTTCCTTCTTGTGCTTGCTATTTTGTTGCTACAGGGTTTGTAGATAATGGCTCCATAGCTCAAAGCCGGAGCGTGACCAGAAATACGTGCCGGCGACGAACCTGGCGTAGCCGTCTGCTCAATCGTGCAGACGACAGAGGGAGGCTGATATGGCTTTAGAAAATGGCGGAAATCAGAAAAGAAGTGTTCGGTCTAACAATGATCTGCACTCTGCATTTGAGACCAGAGTCCGAGCGGCTACCCGAGCGAGAAGCCGAGGGCAAGGCATTATTGAAGGCGTGGCAATGCTGATGGTGGTTGTGCCTATTGCTATTCTGCTGTTATTTTTGATAGTCAACGTTGGATTCGTGTTAATGAATCAGCAGAAGATAAATATGGTAGCTGCCGAAACTGCAAAGATCGTTTCCGGCCGTCGCTATTATCTTGGCGCCGAGGTGCCGACATTCAGAGCTCAGCGACCGGCAATCGAAGCCAATGCGCAGCTCATCTGCAATGCCATGCTTACACAGTTGAATCTTCCAACTGGAACTGCGACCTTCTCGTACTCTGATGTTGAAGGTACAACCTCATCAATAGTTGGATGTAATATAAATGTCACCGGGATAAAAGTATTCAGCGATGGTTTGGTTTTTCCTTCCATTGTTACGCTTAACGGACAGGGCGTAGCCGCGCAAGATACGGGTGTGGGCACTGGAAACAGCGGGCAGCATATGATCGCTCGATTGGCCGTGCGCAACGAGGATGGATCACAGCGGTGGGTCCTGTACCTTCCTCTCTACAATGCGGAAAAGGAAAATGTCGGCTTGGGCAGCGGTTGTCTGGCAGCGCCTAGCTGGCCGGCGCATTACACTCAGGTCATTATGGCTACGCAAGGGGTTGATATCTACGGACCCAACGGCTTCCGGCAGGTTAGTTCCGACCATGGCAAACAATATGGTGCAGGCGGCTTCTGAAGTTAAGACTAGTGGTACAACATCCGAGATCAGAACACTGCTCATTGCGATTAAGGACTCTTTGTTTTGCCTTCGAGTTCGCTGAGTTTCTTATCGATTTGCTCCACGTCCGGCGCATTGTATCTGGAATTCTTCATTATCTCCTTTGCCCTGTGGAGTTCTTTGACCGCCAGCTCTTTCTTTCGGCCTCCGGCATAAAACAATCCAAGATTCATATGCGCTAAACCATTGGTGCTCCACAATGAAATCGCTTTCTCAAAAGCCCCCTGAGCCTCAGCCCGCTTCCCTGCACCAGCCAGAGCTTCGGCCCGCAGCTGATGAGCGCAAGACATTCGAATATTGTCGGGACGGGGAGCCGCCTTATCTGCGGCTCCAATCGCCAAGTCCATATCGGACAATGCGCCAGCAAAGCTTTTCAATGAGAGCCTTGCTGCAGCTCTTTTGCAGTAGAGATCAAAAGGATCGTTGCCCTGGCGCTTTTCTTCAATCGCCTTGGAGAAGTACCCCTCCGCCGACTTAAAGTCTCCCTGATCCATGAATCGTTGTCCGCTGGCAAAGAACTTGCCTTTTGTCTGTTCTAGTCGATCATAATCGATCATGAGTGGATGTCCGTTAGCTGGCATGGCGACCTGACAAATGAGACATAACATGAGACCAATGTAGAAGATTTTTGGACAACCTGCTCTGGTTGACCAATTTCGATAACCTATCATCCTTCCTCCACAACCTGTCACCCTAATGCTTAGTACCAGGGAAAAGGGTATCCATTATAGAAGTATACGAGTTTTGATAATTAGCGCCCACGAGTTTTCGCTCCGAGTCGTTTGCCCCCAATGCTCCCTTTGCTATTACGTCTGCCGCAACCTCTAACTCGCCCTGAGTTGTGCTACCAATACCCGAGGGCTTGTCGTTGTTGAAAGCATTAGCAGTTTGGCCGATGTTTGAGGAGCGCCCGTCTGCATATAAATTAAGTGGATCTTGAACTCCTAAGAAGTTCCTCAATTTCAAGGCTCCGGTGTCCGTATGCCATGCATCGTTAAATCCTTCTCCTTGAGATAGGAATATCGAGTTATCAATGGCATGTCCTATCTCATGGCAGAGAAGAGAATACATGTCGTAGGACTCGGACGTTCGATAGAATTGCCCGTCCGAAGGATACATCTCGGCCATGTGAATGACTTTCGTGTTGCCATGCTCGGTTTCAGCTGCAGCGTTTACGTCGGCAGAGTTGTAGGCTTCAACAACAATTTTGTATCCTGCCGCATCAAGAAAGTCCCTGGCCCAGCCTGGCAATTGGTTGTAGGCATCCTTTACCTTCTGTTGATAATCCGCACTTGGCTGATAGTTTGTCCCGTCGCCGGGCGTTGTGCCAGCAGGGTTGAGCTGCGGAAAGCTTTTTCCAGCCTGTTTCTTATCCTTGTCCTTGTCGTCGCCACCACCACCGCCACCGCCACCACCACCGCCTGCCCCGCTCGGTCCGCCTGTCATGTTCTTAATAAAGTCCTTGATTGCCTGAGGTTCCGGCCTCTTGTCTGGAGGTGGCGGCGGCTTCTTGTTCTCATCCCAAGCTGAATTCATCCAGTTAATAAAGTCGTTGTAAAATGATTTGTCCTTAGGCTTGTCCTTCTTATCGCCAGGTGCGGGCTGAAGCTGCTGGTAGAGCTGCTGATCGCTGCGCCGGGTTGTTCGACCGGTGCAGTCATAAGGCACATAGAAGGCGGAGTTGCCCTGGTTGTATTGAGTTGGTTGCCAGCCACCACCATCATTTGAGCCCGAATCGGTTGTCACGCTCGCCAGCGCCAGCATTCCCGGATCTATGGAATAAGCGCCGGGATCGGGAGCTGAGGGGGTTGGTTCTCCTCCTGGCATCAGTGAGGCAAGCCCCGAAGGAGGTTGCCCTCCGGGACCGGGCGACGGTTCTGAATCCGCTCCGAACGGCACGCTGTCGGGCACTGCTGGTGGTGTCTTATCGGTTGGAGAGGTTGGACCGCCGTTGATGTCCGATGGTTGGGAAAGATTTACGTTGAAGTTAAAGCCAGGCAGGGTGACCACTACTGCAGCAAGAAGAACAGGTGGAGAATTGGGGCTGCCTGCTGAGGAATCGGTAGGTGCCGGTCCGATGGCCGAAAACTGAACATTTCCATCCAGGGCGATTGCAGAGGCATCTAGGGTGCCTGTATCAAACTGCACCGTGCCGGCATTGGCTGTTATGCTGTTTGCCGGAAAGCTTGCGGCAATGGAGTTGCTTCCAAAGAAGACATTGCCTCCATTGGATCGGTTAATGTTGATTGCGTCTATGTCTGCGCTAGAGGCAAAGACTGGCGCCCTGCCCACTACAAGAGCGATGGTTGGCGTACCAGTATTACTACTGGCGGTAAAGACCGAATCAGCGCTTAGTTCGATACTCCCTGCTGCGCCGTCGAGCGCGGCCAGTAAGATACTACCCTTGGTGGCACTGATAACGCTTGAAGGGTTGACCGTTAACTTGCCGGAAGCTGCGCTGAGCCGAATATCCGAGGCTGTCAGGCTGTCCACCGTCAAGTCTGCGCTATTAGCTAGATGAAACGGTCCCGAAGCTGATGCGCCGGTCAAATACAAAGAGCCCGTATTGTCGAGGTAAACATCGCCTGTGGTGCTCACAGCCCTGATGGTTGCAGCAGTAGTCAAAAACGCGCTCGTGGAGGAGCCGATGTTGCCACTAGCGGTCAGATCCAGTGTAGTGCCGGAAACCTTTCCACCGCCGGTTTCCATAATGGTTCCCGCTCCGGTTGCGACTAATTTCACTGTCGAAAAATCCGCCGAGCCAGCAAGCGAACTGCCAATCAATATGCTAACAGTACTCTTGGCCGAGCCTTCAATATCGATTGTATTCGCCGAGGTATTTCCAGAAATGAGGATATCTCCTGTTGAAACCAACTGAAGATTGTTGACTGCACTACCCGAGAAGCCCACAGCTCCGGTATTGCGAATATAAATGTTGTTGCTGGCAGTAGCTGTAATTACCTGCGATTGAGTCAACAGTGGAGCGTCGGAGGCTCCAGCCGATCTATTGCTGCTCAGATCTAATCTGTTGGCTGAAAGAAGTCCTGCGCTTTGGGAGATACTCCCGAAACCGTCTACGCTCATGGCGATGAACTGGCCGGTCAGGTTCCCGCTTATTGAGGCGCTGCCATTACTGCCGGAAGTCGCCCTTATGGAGATAAAGTCTGCGGAGGTATTGCCCCCAAACTCCATGTCGCCCTGGATGTTTAGGGTAAGGCGGTGATCACTTGTAAGAAAGCCTGTAGAGCCCACTTT
>JAKFUT010000342.1 GCA_021732565.1 Candidatus Obscuribacterales bacterium | reverse complement strand
CGTAACGGTTCCGTTGTTGATGCTGGAGATTGTGGCGGGAAGGGCTATGTTTCCGCCGACAGTATTGTTAAATGTAAGACTGTTGCCAAGACTGGTGACGTTAAGGTTGACTGCGCTGTTGGTCAGCTGGTTGACGCTGATGTTTCCGTTTCCCGTAGTATTAACAGTCACGCTGCTGGCGTTTCTGACTGAAACTGGAAAACTAAAACCGATGTCGCCGTTAGCCGCGCTCGCGCTCAGCGATATGGCCGGGGCATTGAGGGCGCCACCGCCCGAAGAGAGAGCATCTATTCCTACGGTGGCACCCGTGAGGCTTATCGAAGTGGTGCCTGTGACGGCATCCGACGCTCCGGCCAACTCAATGCCGTCTGCCTGGTTGGTTATTGATACAGTTCCTCCGCTTACAGCATTTTGAATTCGGTGCGCTCCGACGGCGCCGCCATTGATGCGTAGCGGCGTGGAATCGTTAATCGCCAAAGTGATATTGCCCGCAGTGCCGGCGCCCGCAGTGGTTATTGATCCGTCAATCTGAAGAACAGTAGGCCGGCTGGTCTGTCCAATCAGAATACTGTTACCGACTCCACTAGAACTTGTTGATGAGATTCCCGAAGTATGCAACGTGCCAGTGGTATCGATGGTGATTGTGCCACCGGCTCCACCTGTGCCATTGGCTGTGACGACTCCTGTGGTGATGGCTCCTGAACCGGTTGAGATCTGAATTGAGCCGGCTGCGGTTCCGGTACCCGTGTTAACCACGGCGTTGGTGCTAATGTTACCGGCTCCGGTCGTCTGTATGAGGACGGATGACCCCAATCCTCCGCCAGTGACAGTGCCTAAGGTCAGATTTGCGTTAGTGGCTGTGCCGTTGGAGAATCCACCGCCTGATACGGTTCCGTTAAAAATGGTAGTGCCGGCATTGGTGCTGGCATTGGAGGCCAGAATTGTGATGCTGCCACTTCCGGCGGTGGCTCCTCGGTTGGCGGTGATGGCTCCGGAGTGAGCCAGATCTGTTCTTGTCACTATGAGGATGTTGCCCGAATTTGCGTTGTTTGTTCCGTTGGCTGTGATATTCGAGTTGTTGAGAGTGTTGACCGCGCCACTGGTACCCCGGCTATATATCGATATGTTCCCCCCGGCCAGACCAGCCGCACTGGTGGCATTTAGTGCCACACCCGTGCCGAAGTTCACGCGTCCTGTTCCTAACCCCGATCCCGTGTCGAGCTGTAAGACTGTGCCTGAATCATTGTTGCCCGATCCGGGGTTGGTGCTGTCATCTTGATCCGACAGTATTACGATATTCCCGGCAAAGCCACCGCCTCCGGTGACATTGAACTGCGTATTGTTGGAAAGATTTACGTCGTCTTCGGCAACGATGGCCACGTCGCCATTGCTTATATTATTGACGCCGGAGACTGTTATGCTGCCGTTATCGGTGAACCATGTCGGATCGCCGTTGATGGTCATGTTGCCAATTTTTATATCACTATGAGAATGAATATGCGATCCGCAACCAGTCATGCTGATTACACCGGTTACGTTCTGCACGTCTAGAGTGTTATTGGCACCCTGGAAATCGACTGTCTGGCTGAAGAGATCTCCACCCGTTACTGTGATGTTCGTTGCTTCATTAACCCAGCCGCCCCGAAAATTAATTGCGCCGTTGATGGCCGCCATAACGCCGCCGGCGTTATTTATGATCAGGTCGGTGGAAGCCTTTGATGTCTGCACATTAATTGCATCCATTGCCGACAGTAGCCCTGTGTTGTACAGCATGCCTTGCCCCAGGACCATGTTTAGGTTCTGTCCTGCGGTTATGGACGCGGTCATGACGTTATTGACCGACTGGTTGGTGAGAGTGCCACCAACATTGATATTCAAATTCCCGGGCGTGGTTATAGTGCCGTTGTTAACCAGGTTGTTTGCAATGTTGAGCGTCAAGCCGCCAGATGCAAAAAGATTTCCGAACAAACCGGCATTTGATGGAAGATAGCCCGAAAGCAAACCACCCGATCCAACGTTCAAACTGCCCAGGTTTAATATTGAGTTGACGTTCGGTGCGGTTTGCAATGCAAAAATCGAACCCATGATGTTTACGTTGCCGGAGACATTTAGCGGAGAGTTATTCTGGAATCCGATCGCATTCAGTTGCACTCCGTGGGGCACCACCAGTGATGTCAACGAACTGGTACTGCTCAGCAGACTTGCCGCGCCGGCAATTGCCGCTCCACCTTGATCCACCACCAGATGTTGAATTCCTGTGGGGCTCGCCAGCACCTGGGTGAGCGCCGTGAATTGCGCTGGAGTAACCAGCTGGCCGGCGGTGATACTCATCAAGTGTCCACCAGTGACGGCGCCGGTTGCAACGTCCACGGAGCCGCCAACTTGTATGGCCCCCGTTGCCGGTGCTGCCACGTTTCCGGTGGTGGCGGACAAGTCTAAATTAGACGGGGCCGTTGTTTGACTGGCGTTGCCGCTGCCGGATTGACCGCCTGAGGCACTCTGCGCCATGGTGGCCGCGGAGCTTGTCGCCATGTATCCGATCACCAACCAGGCTAGACCAAGTTTGCCATAAACGGTGTTGGTGCGAGAAAACCGTGAGTTTTTCAGCATGTTTTGTATCCTCCGGTTTTCAGGGCTAACTTGGAATCAGAGAGAACTGTTGAATCGGGTTCCATATCGTTCATTCGGTTTAGGTGCGCGGTGTGTCTGCGTTTCCTCGGCTCTTTGCTTCGGTCGGCTGTGTGCACTGCTCCTCGCCGAATCCGCCGAGTCAGACCAAGACTACTAACGGTGTCAGAGGTGAGCAAAATTCGTCCCGGGGGGGTGGTGCGGCTTTGGTTGAGTATGGCTTGCGAAAATTGCAAGTGGTCCCCACCGCTTCTAGCCCAAGTTCTCTCAGTTGCTGCACCATTTTGTTTACTTGTGGAGGAGGGATTTCTCCAAGAGGTTATTAGAACCATCATTGGAGCTAAGCCAAAAACGCGAATTGCTCGTCTTTTCGACGAGGCTCTCATTTTCATCTGGTCATACCTTGTCGGAATTCCACAGGACGGCCTCTACCGGTCGAACAACCCCCTCGAACCGCAGCAAAGACAACCCACACTTAATGTTCCCCGCGATACACGGGCATAACTGGCTGAAGGCTGCAAAATTGGCGCACTCAGGGCTGTCTAAATAGGCAAAAATTCTCTTCTTGAGGGCCACTCAATGGATTCGCGACGAAGACACTTGCAACCGCCAAAGGTTAAATTTCATTGTAGCGACAGATCGTCTTCCTCCCTTGTTGCAGCGCTTGTTGCGAGCATCTTTTCGGTTATGTTACTGCGTGAAATGAACGTGAAATATGCAAGGCGAATTTTCACGTTTTACTTCACTTTCATTTCACGCAAATGGCTGCTTGGATCTATCATTGTGAATCGAAGGAACAAACTCTGTGCGCGAAAAGATTTTTGCCATCACATTTCCCGAGCAACCCATTCCAAGACTGTCTGAATGGCTTCGCAGAGTCTATTGATGCCGCTCGTGCCTTTTTGCGAGGTTGCCGCCCATCTGAAACCGTTTTATTGCGATCTATCGCGCGAAACAAAAAATTTCGAGTTTCTATCGCGACTGCCGGCGTATCCCTCAACAGCTCAGGTGAGTTTAGATATGGCAGGCAGGAGAAATTGTGCGAACAAAGTTACCCGTTCGCTGACGTTGCAAAAATCGTGTGAGCTATTGGTAGTAGCGAATAGACGCTTCCAATTTGAAATGACACCAATAGAGTTACAGCTCGACAATGGCAACAGACAAACTTCTTGGAGTAGCGGATTTTGGCATGCCTGAATCGGTGAGATTGACGTTCCAGCAAGTCTGATGATCTTGCGATCGCGGTGAAAGCACGTCATGCCTTTCAGAGTGGCCGGGTTCTAAATGAGTGACAATTCTCAGGGATGGCCCGAATGAGATTGGTTCGTCGTGCAAATAGGCCCGGGGACCAACTATAGCCAGTTCGGCGGTGATGTTCACGGTCCTAATGTAACCGTTGAGCGAAAATCAACAGGAGTCAAAGAAACTGAATTGCCCACAAGCGTAGTACCAAAGTATTTTTCCAAATCAGAGCGACAGTCAATTCTCACGAGATAAGGAGAGTGTGTGATCTTTTCTGGAGAAAACATATTTGGGTTTTCCGCAGTCAGTGCCAAGTACATGACCGGTGAAATTGTGACGAGTAATTGTAGGGGTGTAGTGTGTCTGGTCTCGCCACTTGTTCTTGTGGGGGACCGAAGTGTTTCAATGCGGTCAGTTTCAAACTGGGTTGTTGAATTATCCAGTTTTCGTTGCTTCGAGACTGGCGGGACTCATTTCAAGCCCGTCTCATGTCAAGATTGACTGTACAAATTCGGACTCTCACGTTGAGCGGTTTAAAAACATCCAAAAGCGCATCGTATTACAAACTACAAAAAGGCAAATTGAAATCAATTACTATTTGCATACTGAGGGTAGATTCTAACTACGGTGATCCTAGAGAGAGCGGCCAAGTTGGCAGACGGTAATCCAAGCATTCTGGTTGTAGACGACGAGCAATCGCAGATTGATTTAATCGGCGATGCGCTTAAGTCAGCCGGCTATATGGTAGCTTCGGCAGTTGACGGGTTTAAAGCGATTGCTGCATGCAAAGTGCGGATGCCTGATTTGATTCTGCTGGACTTACAAATGCCGCTCATGAGCGGGCTTGATGTCTTCAAGCGACTGCGGTCAGATGAAAAAACTCGCGAAATTCCGATAATATTTCTCCGTCGCAAAGGGGAAAAGCCCAGTGAATTGGCCGAAGCTGAAGATGAATACTGGGTTGTGTCCAAACCCGTAGCCAGAGAAGAACTCCTCAGTCGAGTAAAGACAGCACTGCGCGAACACATCTTGAAAGCTGAACTGAGGAAGAAGGATCTTCAGCTGCGCGAGCTGTCCTTAACTGATCCGCTCACCGCGTTTCGTAGTCCACGTTATCTAGCTGAGTTCTTGCGCGCAGAATTGGCTCAGTGCAGAAGGTACAAGGTTCCACTCAGCCTTGTAATTCTAGAAGTCGACAAATACCGTGATATTCTGGCCAGCAGGGGCCAGGCCGGTTGCAATAATTTGATGGCGCAGATTGCGTCTTTCATAAATTCACAAAATCGAGAGGCTGATATTCTGGTTCGACTGTCTGAGTCTGAGCTTGGGCTCTTCCTTACTCATACCGATATGCAGGGTGCTGTAGAAGTGGCTGAGAGGTTGCGTGAGGCAGTTGCTGTCACCGAGTTTATTTCTATGGATCGTAAGTTCAATGCGACAGTTAGTGTTGGCGTATCTCAATTATCGGACTTTATGGATGACGCAGGAAAAGTATTGATATCCTACGCCCGATCAGCGGTGGAACAAGCCCGCACCGCGGGTGGAAACATGACTCTAATTGCAGAGTAGTTCCATATAAAACGGCTCGTGTATGGAGAATCGCAGGTCCGCGAGGTAGGGTGACGCCTGGTCCGCCGGTGAACCGTATCGATTGATGTCCCTGGCAAACCGGTGAGCCGATATCGGTTGATGTCCCTTGGCAAACCGGTGAGCCGATATCGCTTGAGTCCCCTGGCAAACCGGTGAACCGATATCGCTTGAGTCCACTGGCAAATCGGTGAACGATGTCCCTGGTAAACCCGTGAACCGATATCGGTTGAGTCTCCTGGCAAACCAGTGAACCGATATCGGACCGATATCGGTTCACCAGCTAGTCGGTTAGTTCGCCTCACTGGCCAGATGTATGCGCGGCGGCGCCACAGGTTCGCTTTCGTTTTCAATCGCTAAGATGGTTTGGTTAACGCTGTTGGCAAAATCATCGAGTAATACACCCGCCGACGCGGGTCGAAAGGGTTGAACCCGTTGAAGCCCGCGCCGCAGCAACTTCAAGGCGCCCACCGGGTTGTTGCGCCCGAGGTGAAGATAGCCGACGGCAATTTGCAGAACGCCCTGTGTCAGCTGCTTCTCGGGCTCCGACTGAAGGTTCCAGAGATCTTCAAGAACCTCATGGCATTCAAAAAATTCACCCTGGTTGAATAGTTCAATTCCTCTGCCCCACAGCTCGTGAGGGGGTCGATTTATCGTGTCACTTCTCGTATCCTTATTCATCTATATATTGCATTCTCCCGACTACTAAACGCGGAAATTTCCAACCCCTTCGGTCAAAAAGAACCTTTCAGGAGGCAGGGAGCTCCAGAAACCAACTGTCAGGAGAATGCACAAACAATGACGGTGGTGGAATCCTGCGGAATAGTTCCCAGTTCCGACCTGGCCATGGTTTGAACCTGCCAAGTATCCAGCAGCCCGGAGAGGTCGATTATTTTCGCTCCGGACATTATCATGAAATCTGGAATTATCTTGCCTGCGTCTCCATACGTGCTGTGTTCCTCAGCCATTTCGCCGATAATCTTTTCTGCTTCGCCTGCGGTTCCTGCCCGCACAGCGCCATTCTTTATTTTAAGTCGGATGACGCCGCGAGAGTCCATTACGCGCAGTGAAAGATTCTTGTGTGCCAGGATGGGCAGAAAGGCCTTCTCTTGCGTCCGACAGCTCCATATCTGGAAAAAGCTGTTTTCGGCGGCGATTTGCGGGTTACCTGACTTGTGCTTAAATGAACTGGTGACCAGTTTCTCTTTCTCTTCTGCAGATGCAGTAGCGCTGCTGGCGGAATCAGCCGGTGAGGTTGCACCAAATGCGGTGGCGCGAATTACGTTGCTGCGCGGGTCGATTTCTACGTGTACTTCTATGCTGTCGGCATCGGCTCCCATGCTTGCCACTGCGTTGTACGCCTCTTCGCGAATGCGGATGAGGTCGTCTTGCTTGGGCTGTGGTATCTGCCTTTCAATCGTCTCGCGCACCAGCGCCAGTGCAACGCCAATTGCAGAAATGACGTCGGCGTCCTTTGCCAGCGCGTGATCAGCATCCATCTTTTTCGCAACGTACGGAACTATGGCCGCGGCCCCGCCACCGCCACCTATCAGAGTAACGGAATCCAGATCGAGTTTGTAGTCGGCTGCGAACTTTTTGACCACTGGCATCACTTTCTCGTAGGCTGCGTTCAGCACCTCTTCCGCCATCTCTTCGCTACTGCTCTTGCAATGCCTGGCCAGCACGTCAAAGCCCAGGGCGACCATGTCTTTGTCGCCGTGAGCGCAATCACCTTCTGGAACATAACCAAGCAAGTTGGCAGCACAGGTGGTGGTGAGCGTTAGTTTGCTCCCGCAGCTGTCTGTCAGCGCGACATAGTCGGCCGGATCGCCCTCTTTCGGACTTATTAGCTCAATAGTTGGAGCAGGCATACTTTCGGCAAAGGCCACGTAATGACGGCCTGCGATGTGAGCGCTACGCGGTCCAAGATCTTTCACCCGTGTGTCTGAGAGGCGAATCATCGAACCGCCTGCCACTCCCAGGGTGTTCACGTCGAGCGAGCGAGCGTAAACTTTGTGACCGCCTATTTCAGCGTCTTTCACCAGAGCTTTGCCATTGCGAATTACTGAAATATCGGTGCTTGTTCCTCCCACTTCTAGAAAGATTCCATCGGAAATTCTCAAGTACATCATCGCTGCTGCCACGCCCGCTGCCGGACCCGAAAGACGGGTTAAAATCGGTCTCTTGCGCATCGCGTCAATGTCCATAACGCCGCCGTCGGAGCGCATGATCATTACCGGTGCTTTTATACCGGCAGCGCGAACGCTCTCTTCCGTCATATTCGCGGTCTCGATCATCTTCGGCAGCATTGCTGCATTTATGACGGCTGTCCGCGTGCGCACTCTCAGCCCGTATAGTTTGGTGACCTCTGAACCGCACGTTGCGATTAGCCCCTTCTTTCTGGCTATGTCGACCACGCGCTCTTCGTTCTCCGGTTCATCCACGCTGAACGCTTCGCTAACCGCTATAGCCTTGGCTCCCGCCTCAACAAGGGTATTGAGAGCCGACGCTATATCCGCTTCAGATGGACTAGAAGTGGTGTCGAGAAAAACGAAACTGGTTTTCAGGAATTTATTCCTGGCCAGTTCTATTGAGCCAATATTGGTTGAGAGCTCGGCGAACCAGCGACTTGCTCCTTTCCCCATGCCGATGATGCCTACCGGTGCGACGTCGCCTTCTAGCAAGGCATTGGTGGCTTGCGTGGTGCTATGTGCAATGAAACTGACCGCGGCCGGGTCTACGCCGCCGCGTTCGAGCACCGCATGTAATGCATCGATAATGCCTTTGGCTACGCCTTCCCTGGCCGCGTGGGTGGTGGGCACTTTCGATCGGGCTACCAGCTCTAACGTGCTGGCGTTTATGGCAACAGCATGAGTAAATGTTCCGCCCACGTCTATGCCGATTCTGTATGAGGAGGCTTCACTCATCCGGTGTACCCCGAAATCAGTGCCAGGGTAAGTCCGCAAATAACCGAAAGCCATGCATATGGAATAGTTTTGCGAAGCAACACGAGTGTGTCGGTACCGAGGTATGTCGCGATCCAGACGTTATGAGTGTTAGTGGGATCACAGATGCCCTGAAGCTGGCCGACAGACAGCAGCATCGCCATTGTCGCCGGACCTCCCAATGGCGCTTTAATCAGCGCCACCAACCCGCTGCCCATTCCCCAGACGCTTAGCGGCCCGCGATACAGGGCCAGCGGTGCTATTACGGTAAAAATCGCCACGTAGGGCAGACCGCCTCGCGGAATTGCTGCAGTTAGCAAAGGCGCAATAGCTTCTGCAACGTTCTTGTGCATAACCGCGTTCAACAGCATCCCGATACCCATCATCAGTATGACAGCGGGGATTACCGACTGTGCTCCTTCGATAATAGATCGAGTAAAGAGATTGACCGAGTCGCGCCGCCATGCAATCAACACACCATATGTGATACCAGCAATGAATGCCGGAATAATTTCCCAGTGGAAAAATAACACCAGCACCAGTGGGATTGCCGGAGTTAGAAATGCTAGCGCAGGCAATGATTTTGCTTTCGAATAGTGTCTCCAGACCGCGACGCCTGCCAGTAAACCGAGGGCAATGGCTGCCCCTGTCAGCGAATTTTCATCCGGACCGGGCGCTGGTGGCGCTGTCGTAGAGGCAGGCGGTTTCGAAGCAAACAATCGGCTTTTCACTGCGACTGTGCAGAGCCCGCCCAGAATCAAAAGCGAAATCGCAGCGTATTTTATATTCGCGGTCTTTTTCAGTTCCACGGTGAGGAAGGTGATAATGATGGCCACGACCACGGCCGCAAAGGGAACTACAAATGACACGATAGATTCTTGCGGAATGCCAAGCACTCCCATATACAAAGTCCAGTTGGCGAGATTGAACATGCCACCGAGGCTGATACCGAAGAGGAAAAGCCCGCCGGCAGTCGCCGCTGATATTCCCAGCGATAGCATCACTGGCAGTACTACTGTGCCGACCATTATGACTGCGCCCAATCCACCCAACGACGAGAACAGCAATGCGGTCACCAGAGTCATCAGCAGTCCCAGCGCAAAAGGGCTGTCGCCGGAGAACTCCGCGACCCAGCGAACCATTGCCTTGGCGATGCCAAGCTTGTTGATGAGTTCGGCCAGAATGGCACCAATCATGCTTGTCGCATAAGCGTTGTTGAGTTTGGTGACACCCCCGCTAATAACCTCTTTCAGTATTTCAGGCGGGGGGATCTGTCCGATAACAGCAATGAAGACTGCCATTATGGGTAGTGCCAATAGTGCCGAAATCCGGCGGCTGTACATAAGCGCCGCCATAATCAGAAAGATAACGAAACAGGCTATTCCTATTCCCACATTCAACTCACGAAACGCCGCTCACGGTCACGCACAGTATAGCCGTATGTCATCTGACGTAAAATGGCGACTGGCGGTGCCATGCAAAGTGTGAGCGGATGAGCCCTTGACATAGTGGTGCTAACTATTCCAACCGCATTCTCACTTGCGCTCTTAGCTACCCTAAATGCGGTTTTTCTCTAAGGGCTTTCTCCACGGCGTGCCGAATAGGTTTGAGAAAATTGACCAGGTGCTTCCGATATGGAGGCGGTACCTCTGCCAGGTTTAAGCCGTTTGCTTCTCTCAGCGCTTCTTCCGCCATCGTTATTGGTCCCTCCTTGGCGAAGAAGGTAGCCGTTGCACACAATACTTCACCCTTTATCCTGGTGCTTCCGTAAGTGTCCATCGCGACTGACCGGTAACCATTAATAGCTTTTTCTGTTCGGCCACATCATTATGTTGCGCCGCATAGTGCAACTCGGTGTCAAGACCAAACCGCACATTTGCTGAGGGAATCTTGAAGAATCCGAAAATAACACAGGCCGACAGGACGCAAGTTACAATCAGTATTACAGTCAACACAAGGCGACTGATTGCTCCGCTACTGCTTCCTGCTTTAGAGTTCCCGGGTTCCGCCGTTTCGGCAAATCCGTTCACATTCTCCAGCGTCTCTTCAGTTGTCGGGCGCTTTGAAAACGTAACGAAGGATCAATCTCCAGACACTTATTAATGGCATAACTCAGGTGGTGCGGGGTATCTGAAGGAAGTGGTGTTCGATCGTTTTTCTTGAGGCGCAATAGAGTATTAAGAGGAGTCTCGGCCTCGAAGGGCGCAGTTCCAACTAGCGCTCTGTACATTATGCAACCGAGAGAGAAGATGTCTGAGCGCTCATCAAGGAGTTTGGGGTTGATATATCTGGCGGTATTACATCTGCGACAGTCAAGCCACCGGGGCAGAACCCTATTGTCGAACCGCCAATCTCATTTCACCAACGGTGGCACAATCGCTCTGTCAGGCAGATTCGCCCGCTTTGCGCTTGTAAGCCGCGTTCAGGCGCTCGCTTACTTCGTCTATATTGTTGCCGTCCCATCTGATCACTTGCGGGTGATGAAAGTTTTTGTTCTGTCCATTGACGGGCATGATGCCTAATCCGCGTGGCCGATACTCCAGCCAACGCATCATGTAATTGGGATAATCGTCATAGAGAAATCTTCCGTACACCATACCCTTATTTCGAGTGATGTGTATGTCGATTTCGCCGCCGAGGTGTTTCTGGCACCACTCTACTTTCTCTTTCCATGCCATGGGCTTGGTCTTAGGCCCCTGCGTCAGCACATGAATTTGAAATCCGATTTCTTTGGCCACTTCTAATATCTGGAAGCCCATTGCGATCGGCTCGAGTTCGAACCACCAGTTTGGCTGTTTTGAAATCAGTTCGATTCTGGCTCTGATATGAGGAAATTGATAACCTTCCTGCACGCTCAGTATGTCGGGCTCACCTGGAGATTTTAGTGCGGCAAGCCCCTCCAGCATCGATTTGTCGAAATCGGCCAGGCTGCCGTCAAGGTCGAACAGTCCGATGTTTGGTTGCTTATTTGTTTCCCTGGTATTGTCGGCTAAGTTTGCTTCTAACAGGTGCTTTGCGGCTAGTTTTGGTTCCATTCTGAGCTTACCGGTAAGGGAGTTTAAATTGCAGCGCCGCGAAAACCAGGCGGCAAGCGAACGACCCGAGATTAGTAAAGAACTGCACAAAAAGCCAGTTGAGAATTGCCGTTGGCCGAAGTAACGGCGGTCGCGGGCGCCAGTGCTCGGCGATGAACTCGCGCAGCATTGCCGCCCGCACCATGCAATTACTTGGCAAACAGCGCTTCTACAAACAGCTCGGAATCGAAATCTCGCAAGTCGTCTAGCTTTTCTCCGAGTCCGACAAGTTTGACCGGCAGTTTCAAGTCGCGAGCAATGCTGAACACTATGCCGCCCTTTGCGCTTCCGTCTAGTTTCGTCAAGATGACGCCGGTTAGATTACACGTTTCCGCAAATATCTTGGCTTGCTGAAGTCCATTTTGCCCCACTGAAGCGTCCACGACCAGAAGCACTTCCAGCGCGAAATCGCTTGCATTCTTCTCGATAATTTGCCGGATTTTCTTCAACTCTGCCATCAAATTGCTTTTATTGTGCAATCTTCCCGCAGTATCAATTACCAGTACATCGTACTGCTCGGCGCGTGCTCGTTCAATTGCTTTGAACACCACGGCTCCGGGGTCCGTGCCGTCCGGCAGTCGAACTATATCTACCCCGGCTCGCTCCGCCCAAATTTCCAGCTGAGTCTCCGCTGCCGCTCGAAATGTATCGCCGGCACCGAGTAAGACTTTCTTGCCGTCATTTTTCAGGCGCGCGCAAAGTTTACCGATGCTGGTGGTCTTTCCTGTACCGTTCACTCCGACTACCAGGATAAGCGACACCTTTTTCTCGTCTATTTTGAGTTCGTTGCCCGGGGCCGCTTTGAGAATAGACAGAAACTCTCTCCTGAGAAAGCTCTCCACGTCGCCGTGTGTCCAGCTCTTAGCCAGGGCTTCTTTTCTCATATGAGAGACAAGCATCTCGGCGGTGGAAGCGCCAACGTCGGCTCGAATCAATTTCTCTTCGACATCGTCGAGATAATCTTGATTCACCATACGTGGTGGCTCAGCCTTTTTTTGAGTAGCCGTAGCGGTGGATCTTTTCGGTTCAGCCTTGCGTGGTTCCGGTGCGCTTGAAGCCTGAGTAGATTCTTCCGCCTGAGCCTCTTCTTCGCCGTCTGCCTCCACAATCGAGTCTACCAATGCCGTTTTCGTTCGGCCTAGTGCAGACTTAAACTTTGAAAGGGTTGAGCCCCAGAATCCTCTCTTCTTGTCGTCGTCCTCAGTCATTTTGCTCTCCTAGTGTACGCGCGTCTCGCCTGTTACTTCTGAATCTGTCTCCTTGAGCGGATCGGGAACCACACCCGTTGCTCTGAATTGTCGCGCAAATCCTGCTACTTCGGAGAGAATTCCATTGATGAATTTTGCCGCTCGCTCATCAGCGAAGCGGTGTCCTAACTCGACAGCTTCACTTATCGCCACATTAATGGGAATATCTTTCATGTAGAATGCTTCGGCCAGCGCCAGGCGCAGAATGTCCCGGTCAATGCTGACCATGCGCTCGAACCGCCATTTCGTTTTTAGCTTGGTAAGAAATTCATCTATTTCCTGGCGATGATCGCAGTACTCTTCCACCAATCGAATGAGGAAATGCCGGGTCTCCTCCGCGTGCGGTCGCCTCAGCATAGATTGCGAAGTTCTGTGGCAGTGTGGACATTCGACCTGCGTGGTGACCAGGTTTGAAGCCAGTGTCATTTCTGGAATATCGAGCGCTTCTGAAATCAGTTGCATCGCTGTTTCGAGGTGAACTAACTGCGCGCGCATCTGTTCCGTGGTGAGAGGTACGGCTTTCATATTTTCAATTTCGTACTTATTGTCGGGATGATCAACCTCGATCTCCGTCATGCTTTCACGCGACCTGATAAGTATGCTATTTGCATCAGCCAGGCACTGCTTCGCGTGATCAGCCAGCATCTGTACGGAACGTGCAATCAAGTAATCGAATTCGAGCTTCTCAAGCTTCCCCTTGTCTTTGGGAAGTTGTGGCAGGACGATTACCGCCAATTCTCTTGCAATGCGGCGCGCACTCATAGATTAGTCGCTCCTTCAAAATTTTTTGTCACTGGTGTGCTCGACACGCTCAAGCATTTTTGTACGGTTTGCGCGGCCAGAGTGCCGGGCTCTGTCGGGCTCCTCTCTCGCGTTGGCAGTTGCCCGGGCGGGATCGGCTTTGGCAACCTTCACTGCCAATAGTATGACTAGGGTTCCTCATGTTACCATGACAAGATCTTGGGCAGAGGAGAGTGCAACGGTGCGAATCACTGGTGGAGGGGCTCGTGGACGCCGAGTTTCGGCGCCCGAGGGGCTTGAGGTGCGCCCAACCGGCGTCAAAGTGAGGCAGGCTTTCTTTAACATTCTCGGTGTGGAACTTAAAGGTTGCCGATTTTTGGACCTGTTTGCCGGTACAGGTCTGATGGGCATTGAGGCCATGAGCCGCGGAGCTGCCTGCCTGGTCGCCGTGGAAGAACAAAGAAAATTGGTACAGGCGATACAACTAAACGTTATACAGCTCGATTTCCACGCTGCACAAATTCTTTGTGATGATGTTCGAAAGGCCCTAGCCCGCTTTGAGCCCGAAAGATTTGACATTATTTTTGCTGATCCGCCGTACAAATCGGGGCTTGGAGAGCCAGTGTTGGAGCTGGTTAATAGGCACAAAGTGTTATCCGCGCCCGGAGTTCTTGTCATCGAGCATTTAAAAAGCATTCCCTTGTCAAAGCAACATGGTCGATTAGCGCTAGTGGACTCACGAAGTTACGGCCAGACAGCATTGAGCTTTTATCGCCATGTGGAGTCTTTCACCGCAACCGGTCACGAATAGCCCGCTCCCGACCTGCACATTTGCGGTTGTTTATTTTTGGTCGTACGTGAAGATTCGCTTCTTCAATCCCTGAATTCTGATTCTCCTCTCCAAATTCTTCAGGAAGAGCGATTTCAGCCCGGGCAACTGTCTGCTTGCGTGGTGTGCAAGGCTTATCGGGGTAATTTCTGATAAGTGAAGACCATCCAGGCATCTGGTAGTGCCTCGGCCTGAGAGCGTTGGAAAAGGAAGGACGACGGGGAGTTGCTCAAACGTTGCTTACGTACGACGGCTCAGCAGGAAAGGTTACTTTTGTTCGGTGAAATAGATAACACGTTTTGCGTTATCTACTTCATAGCGGTAATTTATGTAAAAGGGCTGTCCCAACAGTGCGCACGGTCGTTCAGACTCTGTTACGGTCACCGGCACATTGCTAGCCTTTATCGACCCCGCTTTTTCTCCTGGTAGCACCAGCGAATCGAGGGTGAAGGTATAAGATTTCACATCGCCCGCAATACCGGAAGAGGTTCCGACGCGGGCATCGGAAGGAATATCGAAGCCGAGCTTTTTCCAATCACCGCGCGAAAAGCAGACATGGCTTGCACCGGTATCAAAGTTCATTTTATAGGGCTTACCATTTACTTTTGTATTAACCATAATGCTTCTTCCGTCGAGCTCGAATGGCACGGCAATGGCACCGGATCTACCTCTGCTTGCATCGCTGGCCGCCATGCTGCCTTTCTTCCTCAAAATTACGGAGTGGCTAGCGTCGTCTACAGTTACGACGAAATCAGCCAGAAATGTCATTCCCAGCAAAGGCGGCGTTGGCATGCTGTCTTGAATGGCGCAAGTGAAATCACGGCGATAAATTGGTCCAAGCTTCAAATCAAATTTGTCGTTAAAGGCCTTGACTCCCTTGCGATCGCCAACGCCGACAACCTCAAATGAATCGCGACTGTCCGTGCGAGAAATACCAGCCTCTTCCAGGTGGTTTCTCCCCATCACTGTCATCTCCGCGCCGGTATCTAGAATCATCGCCATGCCGTGTCCGTTGACATTTACCTCAACCACTACGTGGTTGCCCTGCCGTTCAAAGGGAATACGCACCTCATCGGGGATTCCGGACAATGACGATGAATTACCCGAACTCCTGGTTGATGCGCTAGCTCCCTCTCCCCTGAACGAGCTACCGCCGGCGCCGGGTGTTGAAGCACCAAGCACCGATAATTGCCCCAGTGCGGTGCCTGCATTTCGTGCCACACCAGTGCCGGGGAAATTCTTTGTGATGTATTCGTAGAGCTGCTTTGCTCTGCTGCGATTACTGCTGAGCTGGTGACAGAGGGCGCAGTAGTAAAGCGCATTTGGATCTGCCGCCGTGATCTGGAGCTGCCGCTCAAATTCTTGTGCCGCCTGGCGATAATTCTTTTGACCGTAAAGCTCAAGCCCCTTCTTGTAGGCGGTGGTATCAGCTGCTTCGGCTGTTCTCATCTGGAACCATCCACCGAAGGTCGCAACGGATATCGCCGCTATTGCCACTAGCCGTGGTGCAGTCTTTCCGCCCTGTTTCATCGCCTACCCCCCTTCAACCATTCGACTCGTCCCGAATGTTACGTACCACGGAATCGACTTCACCGGAAACGATGGCAGACAGCGGTCCGCCGCAACAAGAATCTTCAAGGGAATCGTTTCCGTTTGTTTCAACGGCAGGCGCGTGGTCGGAAGGATTCGGCAATGTAGTTCTGTCCGGGGACGCTGGTGCCACTTGCTGCGGAGTTGAGGATGCCTCGGGAGGAACTGCCATTCGTCCTGTGGTTGTAGACGGGTATTTGAGCCGATCGTGGTGAAGCGTCCGCCACACTCGCAAGAAACCCTGCTTAACTCTATCTAGTTCTTCCGGGGTCAATCCTGATTCGTTGAATTGCTGATCTTCCCATCGCGCTTTAAACACCTTCGCCATGGTTTCTTCGACTTCTTGTTGGCTAGGGTCTTTCATGCTGTGGGTCACTGCTTCCGAAACGTCGGCCAGCATGACTATGGCGCTTTCCTTTGTCTGCGGTTTGGGGCCGGGATAGCGATAGTCAATCTGGTTGACATTTTCGGTGCCGTCTCGCAGACAAGCTTTGTGATAGAAGTACGCCATGATAGTGGTTCCCTGATGCTCGGGAATGAAAGCTTGAATGGCTTTCGGCAAGCCGTATTTTTGAGCCAGTGCCAGTCCGTTTGTCACATGAGCCAGCACCTTTGCCCGTGATTCTTCCGGAGGAATGTAATCGTGTGGATTCTTGTCTCCTAACTGATTCTCAATGAAGTATCTGGGAGTGACCATTTTGCCGATGTCGTGATACATGGCGCCGGTGCGCACCAGATTCACATCAGCGTCGATGGCTCGGGCACCGCCTTCTGCAAGGTTTGCCACAGCCAGAGAGTGTTGATACGTGCCCGGAGCATTTTCCTCTAGTTGGCGCATGAGAGGCTGATCGGGCTCGCTCAATTCGACGATTCTGTAGGGAGTGAGTATGCCGAAAATGCTTTCGAGGAAAGGCAAGCAACCGATAGCCAGAACAGAGGAAAAGAGCCCTCCGGCTACCTGTAATGGCAGTTCCAGCCCAAGGTTAACCGTATTTGATTCGCTCAATCCGGCCACCACTGCAATCAAGTATCCGGCTGCTTGCATGAAGCCCACAAGAAACCCGGTAAGCATCAAATCTTTTCTTCGTTTCACTTTGATCATGAGCGCAACGCTGGCAGCAGCAGCTAGCGCGACTAGATGTGGTCCTTCCAGCAGTCCGCTCACGCTCAAGAAAATGGTCAACAAAACTACCAGTAACGCGCTCACTCGTTTTCCGTATGTCAGCGATAAAATCAACGTTGCCGCTGGTAGCGGTATGAGTTGTGGAACGTCGGCACCGATTGGTAATGCCGCTACGGTGCATACCACAATTCCGACTGTGGCCATCATCGCCAGAGACGAAGGAGAGAAGAAAAGTTTGGGCGCGTATTGATGCAAAAAGATGCCAATCAATCCAAAGGAAGCGCAGAGAAGGACCGCTAAAAGTGCTGCCAATCCCGGATTTCGCAGTTCAGATATACCGACGGCATTGAGCGATTCTATGTTTTCTTTAGTGATCGGTTCGCCGCGGCGCACAATTCGCTGGCCGACTTCTATCTCTTTCAGCATTGGCTTTACCGCTGCCACGGTGTCTGCAACACGCTTGTCGGTAGCCTGACGATCCACCGATACATTAGTGCTCAGCTCCCGGGCTACTAAAAGTGCCGTGGCCAGTCTACGGTGCTCGGTCCAGCTATCTGGAAGAAATTCGTAAAACTCTATCTTCCATTCTTCGCGATTGTCATAAGGGGATAATCCGACGCGAAGGACAAACCGCTCAGCGGCGCGCTTAACTGCCGCACTGTAATCGGCAAAGGCCCAGTCGGTTGCAGCAAGGAATCGTTTCTCGGAACTATCATTATGTACCGAATTCAATTTTTGTCGCAGCAGGTCGACTGCAGTCAGCAAATTCTGCCACTCTTCGGACTTTGTGTTTCTCTGTTTATTGCGCTGACTGCCTTTATAGGAACCTGAATTGGCAGCCAGTGCCGATTGAATACTTGCTTGTAGTGGCCGGTCATCAGGGGCGCTCCGTCCAGCTCTGAATTCAACCCATCTATCTCGGGGAAGGTCTAGCAATTGCGACAATTGATCCGGCCGGATTGCCGACAAGGTTGCTGAGTTGTCGGCGGATAATCCCAGCTGGCCTTGCATGGCCTGCAATTCGGCCAGCAGTTTGTCCACCTTGCTCAAGATAGACTTAGATTTTTC
>JAKFUT010000397.1 GCA_021732565.1 Candidatus Obscuribacterales bacterium | reverse complement strand
CGGAAAGCCAAGCTCGATTGCAGTGTGAAACTCCTGCTCGAGAGGAACAGATTCAGGAAATCGGATATCACTTCCGCTAGCCAGTTCATAAGCTCGAAGTCCTTCAAGCCCGAAACGTTCAAGAATTTCTTCCACCGGCATGTTCAGAAGTTGCCCCATGGTTCTTATGCCCAACGCATAAAACGTCTCGACAATTTCGAAGTCTCGAGGCAAATGTCGAATGGAAAGTAAGGACAGAAACTCTCTGCTCTCTCCCGAAGGTACAATAAAATACTTCTGCTTTTTAAATTTACTTGCTACAAGTGCTGTGAATGCTGAGTCTGCCATGCCTGTATGGACTTCCGCGAAGCCCAAAACATTGATTAACTTCTGAACTCGGCGGCAGAATTTTTCTTCTCCTCCAAGATGATTCATTCCAGAGGCATCTAGCAGGAAGATACCAGGCTCCAGGGCAGACACTTTCGGTGACACAGTCACAAGCTTATGCATAAGTTCTTTCTGCAAAGCTTGATACAAAGACTCATCGTATTCGCGCCAAACAAGATCAGCACAAACAGCCCTGGCTTCCGACAGTTTCATTCCAGGATAGATACGCTCTTTGCCGGCTTCTTTAGAACAGATCAAGACTTGCGAACGACTACTTGATCCGTTCACTATAACAAGGGGCTTGCCCTTCAGGCTCGCTTCATCCTTTTGATGAGCGACGATCTGGAATTTGGGGATGCGTAAACAGGCGATTCGGCACCGATGAAGCAAGACTAACCTCCAGCTCCTGAGACATCCCGTCACGCCAGGCCTTAAACCTGACGATAGGAACTATCAGGGTTAAACCATTAAGACCAGGATGTCCTTGGATTTTGGTTCCGCGATTAAACGAAAACCTTGCATGGCATCCCCAATTATTTGAAATGCTTGAACTTGAAATATTTGAAGTAGAAGAAGTGCTCGAGTTGTTCGGATCTCTTGAGTTGTCTGATGAGCTCGTTTTTTTCGTAATTGAATTTTTCGAATTATTTGAGTGATTGGACTTCGAATTTTCTGTTTCAGGCAAAAATTCCGCATGGCCTGCGCCATGCATATCAGCAAGGTCCGAGACCATGATGAGTGCGGCTTTGGAGCGCTCAAGCGCCCGTTGCAGTCGAGCGTAAATGCGCCACGGAGAAGGACAATATCCCATACCGCGTGATTTGCGATTGTTCAGATCAATTCCACCAAGGTCCAGAATAACAACATCAAATGCATTACTGCGAATAAACTGGTCTGCACTCCATACTGCTTCTTGAACTTGCAAATGCTTCTTTGAGACAAGAGGGATTGCCTGGTCTTCGTCTTTTGTATTATTAACTTCAGGTGGTCGAACAATCCAGAATTTCCCTCTTTCGCTCAAAGTATCAGTTGTCCGGGCACCGGAAGCAGGCGGCTGCGCGTAATTTAACGGCCGGTCGGTATTATCTATCACGACCTTGCGCTCCTCCTTTTCGCAAGTTGCAGCCGATCTGTTCACAGCGGAAGTATCCCGCTGAGAACGTTTATGATCCGCCCCCTCCCGGTTGAAGTTCTTCTTTCCCGGACCAATTTTCACCGTTTCGCCAACACGTTTCCACTGCTGTTCAACGAATGCCCAGTCTGCTGGATAAAGCTTTCCTTCCGTATCTATATAGGCAACATTGAGGCCCCTGGAGCACCAATAACTCACAGCAGATCTAAGTATGCTGGTTTTTCCCGAAGATAAAGGACCGGTCCATTCTGTAATACGCTTGCGTGCGACTCCACCAGTAACACTATTATCAATTTCGGCAATTCCCGTTTGAACGTGTCGCTGACTCTTCCCCCCATTTGTTAACCATTTGCCGGGAAAGAGTTGCTCGAGCTTTTGTCTCAATGCCGCGACACGAACTTGCATACTCATTTAAGCTTCCTTCTTTAGTAGTGAATTCGTGTTTTCAATTCGGATAAAGGTACAGAACTCCATAGCTCGCCAACGCCATTAACATCGCGAGTTCAACTTATTTAGTTGGATAATTTCTAAACGAGCCTACGAAACTCTGACAAAAAATAGTCCCTATTCACAACTACCAAACAACAGAACTTCTACCCGGTGCATTCGGGTGAGCACTGTATTGCAATTGGACACTGGTACAGTTACATTGAACCTAACGCTCATCCTACATAGATATCCATGAAATAATTCTGGAACGGTACGTAGCGCGCCCGGTTTGCTTGTATTTGATAAATTTGTGCTGGTATAGATATTAAGCCATACGGCTGTATGGTTCGTCAATACCTTTGTATGTGTCAGCCATGAATTTTATTTTGCGTTATCGGGCATTCGACACACGGAATCCTTCCCCTCCCGTCAACAGGCGATTTCCAGCCAACGGGGGTAGCAGAGTCGTCCGCAAGTCCTCTTTACAGGCAGGTCGAATCATTGCTCACAATTGCTCACATCCCACAGATGATGTCTTCATGTGCGAAAAATATTCCATCCGTAGAATGTTTTCTACTTGACCATATCGCCCGTGATGTCGGTTCTCCAAAAGATACTATCCATGGTGTCATCAAGAGTCGCCACTGTTGGGATGGGATTACGCGGAAGTCCCAGCGATTCCGCAATCTCTATCGGGCTGCGGAATCGCCGCGGAAGGCCGGTACCACCAAATCCAGTGCCCGAAACCCGCATTCCCCAACGACGAATCGATTGCTGGGACGAGCGATAGCTTGCAGGTTTCGCGTGGACTACCGGGAGATTTCCGGCGACTGAGGGAAGTTTCCCGGGCGACCTGCTGGACGGATTGATGGACTTGAGCGATTGCTCCCGGCCCACGGATGATGTCGTCATGTGCGAAAAAATATTCCATCGGTGGGATGTTTCCTACTTGACTATATCGCCCGTGATGTCGATTCTCGAAAAAGATTCCATCAACGGTGTCGTCAAGTGTCGCCCGGGGTTGGATGGATTACCGGAAGGCTGGCCTCGATGGGAGATTCCCGGCGACTGCGGGAAGTTTTCCGCCGACTACCGGAAGATTCCCAGCGACTGAGGGAAGTTTTCCGCCGACTACCGGGAGATTCCCGGCGACTGAGGGAGGTTCCCGGGCGACCTGCTGGTGATGGAAAGCACCGGTCTTGTTCCAAAGGCTGACAGCTCATCGTTTATAGGAGCGATACTTCGATAAAATCTTTCGATTATGGTGTCGCCTGCCAGCAGCGGCTCTCATTCGAAAGGGTCCCCTATTTATTGCAGCCGATGGGAACTCTATTGTGGAACCATTTTTGTCCGTTCTCTTTCTGTTCTTGTTGAACTCGGAGACAATATTTTTGCCTCCGAAATTTTCAAAGGAAGATGTTGCCTCAGTGCTGGCAACCGCCATTGGTGCCCCTAGCAAATTCTCCAACCCGTTGTTTGTTCGACGGGTTTCGTCTATGTGATCCCGAAAAGATGTCCTGGTGCTGCTGTGGCACATTACGGAGAGTTCAGATTTGGATGTTTCTGCGGTTTTGTTAGTTGTATCACGCTGATCATAGATGAGACACTCTGTTTCGGAAGGGATAGAAGAATATTCGGGTTTTTTCCAATTATCCGCTCGTGTTGTCTGTAGCACAAATTCATGAGGCGAACTATTCGCGGGAGAACGTTCCGGAGTGGGTGACATCAACGCAATGATGAGCAGTCCCGACCCAAGCACCAGGTGAATAATGTAAGACATTCCAAGCGCGCTGTTGAACGGCATTGGCATTGAAACCCTAATTCTGGCTGCTGCGGTGCGAATGCGATTGTAGTAATAGAGCAAGCACAACACTGTGAAGAGTGAAGCTATTATCAATAAAGTCAAACCGAAATCGCGATTGTTTAGCCACGCGAGGGTTGGAGAAAGACTCGCCTGATGATTCGGCCAGCAATGAAAAATAGAACGAATTGGTGTTTGCCGGAACAGTAAGCAAACAAGCAAGAGATTAATGGCCGTAACATTGATCAAGATTGTTCCTTGATGGCGTTTGTTCGACGCCTTTTCGAATCCTGAAGCGACATTTACAATGGCAGTTGCAACCAGGTTTTGCACGGATGCGCCGCGTGCCTCCGCTCTATCTGGTTTCTTCACAGCGCACCTCAAGTACTAAACAGCAAGGAGTTGTTGCCTAGTTCAGTTCAAGCTTAGAGGTCCTTCCACTGGTGTGTACGGATAAGCTAATGCCAAAATCTAATGATGAGACGACGGTTAAAAATGCCGGGTTCCAACACCTTTATGCAGAGTGAACGAAGTCCCTCCATCGTATTTTCGACAGTGCATATTCAGCCAAGTCGAGCAGATTTGGGAGCACACCCCTTCGCTGTCCTGCCGTTTCTAATGGTTCTCCAGATCCGAAAGTTCCCTTCCGGTTGACCAGTGGCACAACAGTCTTGCAAAGAAAGAACGAAAACGTCTTTTGTCAATACAGAATGCAACTATGTTGTCACAGGTCCTTTGCCGGAGCCCTGCCTGTGAAAGCTTTATTCTTAAATGCAGGGGCGCTCAACTCGCTTCAATTGTAAGCGCTCCTGCGGCTCCTCCGTCGCCTCGTCCGCGCCAGCCACTCGTTTCGCGCCAGGGGCGCTCAACTCGCTTCAATTGTAAGCGCTCCTGCGGCTCCTCCGTCGCCTCGTCCGCGCTAGCCACTCGTTTCGCGCCAGGGGCGCTCAACTCGCTTCAATTAGTGCGTGGGCGGATTTCAGTATAGCCAGTTGGCAAGGTTGCTTCCCGCTTCCTCCAGCCCTTTGTCGCCACACGCCAAGTAGCTTTTCTTGTTCTTCAAACCCGCCATATTCGCAATTTCCTGACGACGCTGTTCTTCTGTCACTGTTTCTTGTTTCCAGGCTGTGCCAGCTTCCGTTCTTGTTGCTTGAATGCTTTCAGATAAACATTTTTTCTCGACGTGAGGCTGCGTTGTGCAAGAATCACTTCTGCGCATCTTCTGCAACCGTGCGGTCTGCTGAAGAGCAGCCTCATCACCTTTGGAAAAGAATTTGTTGAGAAGTTGAATCATGTTTGATGACGCCTCGATTACTGGAACATAATCATCATCGTTCGAAATTGTTTCAAACTCCTGTCTGATTTAATACTTCCGTTCCTTCTGAGGCTTGACATTTGCCAAATGACTACCTTTTGCGATTCTGGAGAACAAATCGAGGACTTCATCGACGAATTTCTTGTTGAATGCCCGCGCTGTTCGAAGCTATGTAAAGTGCTGCTGGAAAGCACTATACAGGCGAGAGAAGAATTTTCATTGCGCCTCTTTCGCCGACGTCGAGCAGTTTGTCTCAATTGCGGATATTCCGCCAGCTGGGACGGCAGAACATTGAAACAATATCTCGACGGACATGATTGGTACTTTGGCCTATCGCTATGGTTAAGGACACCATGCTGCGGTGAAGTGCTATGGGCTTTCAATGTGCGACATCTTGATTTTCTCGAGGGCTATGTCAGTGCAACAAACCGGCAACAAGTGCCCAATATAAATAAAAGCCTGGCAAGCCGGCTGCCAGACTGGATTAAGAGTGCGAAAAACCGGTCTGAAATTGTCAAATGCATTCAAGCGCTCAGGAAACGGCTGCCCTCTGGCAATTGATCGCATCCAGGTTACTGGACTTTATTGCTCCAGCGCGCGCACACTGTACGTCAACCCTCGTGACGCCGAGATATAACCTTTTCCGACGACGATTCCTGTGCTTTTGAACAAACCGTTCTGAGCGAATATCTCAAGCACTGATAAGTCAGATCTGATCATCAAGACCACTTGCGAAGAAGAACTCGATAACCTGTTCAATGAGTAACTCACTAGCCGGGCAAATCCCTGATGCAAGAACGTTGAGCTAGTGCTTGCGCGCCATCATCAGGCATTTTTGAAGTCGGCTGGCTCGGTCAACTCGGGAATGGATTGATGGTTCCAGAATAGATGCGTTGCTTTGCAAAGGCAGTTGCGTGTTTCCATTGTACTGACCGGAACTCACATGAGAGTCCGGCTGTCGAAGACAATAGAGTGTTGCCGTTCTCCATGGATTTCACCAATGTCTCAGGAAACAAACAAACAGTTCATCAGTAGAGCTGACATGCGAAACAACCGTTATGTAATAGCGCATGGTGGACTCAAACGTGACAGTCGTGAATCAGAGTTACAGCCGATACAGACACGATATCCCTTGTCGGGCAAGACAGGTTTAGCTCTGGTTTTGCTTTCCTTTCTCATGCTTATGGTAGCAATCTTACTTTTGCTGGGACACCCGTTACTCGGAAAGGCATGGGTCTCCTGGATGACACTCGGTTCCATCGCAATCACAATGTTGACGTTGTCGCTGTCAGGCTCAAGCCACCCGAAGAGCCTGACGGATTTGCGACAGCTTAGATCAGGCGAACAATACAACGCTATCGAGGATGTGATGCATACCCGGCTTGCAACGAAGGAGAATGGTGTTCACATCTATCGCGGATATTTGTTGAGCGATTCACACTCTGCATTTGAGCACGTAAGCAGGAGCCTCGAGCCGAACGGTGCACTGGTGATGCTCGAGCCGGATGACAG
Organism: Candidatus Obscuribacterales bacterium; assembly: GCA_021732565.1. GTDB lineage: Bacteria > Cyanobacteriota > Vampirovibrionia > Obscuribacterales > Obscuribacteraceae > JAKFUT01. The sequence goes on along the minus strand of JAKFUT010000397.1, from coordinate 11,595 downwards.
AATGGAAGCGCGCATTACTATAGTTCCGAAATCTTCACGTGCGGAAACGGTTCCGCCCCGAATAAAATGGGTTGTGCACTTGATGTTGTTCTGCATTACCGCGATCACAGCAACCTTTGCCGGTGCGATCCACCAGGGTGTAAATCCACTGTCGACTTCTCCCCATGAGTGGGCGGTGGGACTCCCCTATGCGTTTTCACTTTTAACGATACTGGGGGTTCACGAAGCGGGACACTATGCTGTAGCTCGCTTCTACCACATGAATGTCACTCCTCCGTTTTTCATTCCTGCACCTCTGCCTCTTGGAACATTCGGAGCGGTTATCTCAATGCGCTCACCATCGAGAACCAGGCGCATAATGTTTGATACCGCGGCAGCAGGACCTCTGCTGGGATTCGTCGCCTCGTTGATCTTCCTGGCAATCGGATTGAGCCTTACCAAAACAGGTGCAAGCGTCTTTTCTTCGGACCTGCTGGCGCCCAAACCCGGTTCGTCGGCATTATTTACGGTGGTTGCCGCGTTAATGAATCCAGGATTGCATTACGGAGCATCGCTTTCTCTACATCCCTTCGCCTTTGCGGGTTGGCTCGGGTTGCTAATCACAGCAGTGAACCTGATACCTGTAGGACAATTAGATGGAGGACGGATGGGACATGCGCTCTTGGGCGCCAAGAGTGGAGATATTTTGAGTAGAGTCGCCCTGGCGGTTTTGATCGGTCTTGCATTGTTTGTGTGGCCTAACTTACTCATTTTTTCGATGCTGGTCTTTTTTCTTGCAGGCCGCAGTGATAGAGCATTGGACGATATGACACCGCTGGGTCCCGCTAGAACAGTAATTGGAGTATTCTCGTTCATCTGTTTGCTTGCGATTTTGCTCCCCATACCTGCGCCTGTTTTTCACTGGATGTTAGACCAACACTAGCTCTGTTTTACACGGAACACCGTTGGTTCAATCTCTGAGCCGCGTTGCTTGCAGGCTAATGAGTGAGGCAAGCAACGGCAGCGCTCCTTGCGACCTGAGTCAATCTCTTAGCCTCGTCGCTTGCAGGCTAACGAGTGGAGGAGCTGTCGCGACTATGATTCTGCGGAACGCGCGAGTCGATCTCTATGTGCATACTGCGCCAGGATATCTCGCATTCGATTGTGCAAATGTTTCAGTTTCGCAGGATGTCGATAAGATTGCACTTGATAAAACTCAATTAAATCTAGTAACACAAGTCCGACAGCAGCTGTGTTGTCACCAAACATTCTCTCGGCAATTTCTACAGCTTGCTGATAAGAAAATTCGGCTTCCTGAGACTTGCCCGTCTTCTGCGCCTTACGTGCTGCAGACAACAACGCCCTGATCGTAGCTTCATCGTTAGTTACGCTCATCAATACGGCTCCACTTTCTGAGCTGAGTACTTCTGCATGGAGCACACCGACATTGATGAGGTCGGCACCACCTGCAAGTTGGTCTCCCTAGTAGAAGCCCTGCAATGGTTCTTTGTTCCGACCCATAGAGGCCGAATGCGTGCCCCGTCACAGTCAAACAGGGAAGGACGAATATTCGCTTCAGAGGCGGTAGACAGCGGATTTGAGCGACCTGAATTCCAAGGTCCGGGAGCGGAACCAAACATGGATTTAACTTACAGTTTACCGGGGATGCTTTGTGGAGTTCGCCACACGTTTTCAACCAGGCAGTCAGGACTTGTACAAGTGGGAGTACAATAGAAGGAACGGGGAACGGGAGTAGTTGTCTCTTCGCTTGATTGCGGTTCACCCGATTTTCCCTTATGGGCGCATTTCGACCCGATGAAATCATGGGATAAGATCAACGCAATAGTGCTTTATTGCGGGAGAGATTGGCGGGTCTTTTTCCCCGGGAACACAAGACAAATTCATTACATCTGGCGATACACCGCTTATCTTTCTGCGACATAGACATTGGGACAATTGAGGTAACTCCGAGTGATGAAAGCAAAAGGTTCACCGTATGGTCGGCACGAGTTTATGGTGGCGGCAGAGAAACGAAACGATGCGTTACGCGGCTCCAGATTTTCTCTTGGGGTAGTGCACTACTAGAAGACTTAATCCTGAAGGATCTGCTCAGCGCCAACATTGACTCGTCTGTTGCGCTTTTTCGAGCAAAGTGGAAAGGTAATTTCGATGGAGGGAATTACCAATGCGGGTGCATTGGCTGCGGCTACACTTATGGCACTGAACCAGCCGGGACGATAGCCACGATTAGGGAAGACTATCGATACCCCCGGGACACTGTGATAGACTCATTCTTGAATGGTGGTTGATAAAAGTGAGCGACCAAGTGGGCACATACCGAGGACGCATAGCACCATCACCGACGGGATACCTGCATCTCGGTCACGCTCGTACTTTTTGGACCGCGCAAGAACGTGCCCGCATACACCAGGGCGAGTTAATACTGCGCAACGAGGATCTTGATGCCGCACGCTGCAAGCCGGTGTTTGTCGAAGCCATGCTCGAAGACCTGCGTTGGTTCGGTTTGCAATGGCACGAAGGTCCGGATTGTGGCGGTGCTTATGGACCCTACGTTCAGAGTGCTCGGCCGCTTGCATATCAGCAGGCATTGCGGCATCTTCTTGCCACCGGACACATCTATTCGTGCTACTGTTCGAGGCAAGATGTATTGCGTGCCGCCTCCGCGCCCCACCCCTTAGACGAAGAAGTCATTTATCCGGGCACATGCCGTGGGGGCGAAAGTGATCGTCAAACTCGAAACGAGGAAAGCTATAAAGATGATCAACAATCACGAAGAATTAGCTGGCGATTCCGGGTTCCCGACGGCGAAGTAATCTCATTTAATGACGGGTACTTTGGCCAGCAGGAATACATTGCAGGTAGAGATTTTGGTGATTTTATGATCTGGCGGCACGATGATATCCCCGCCTATCAACTGGCGGTTGTGGTGGATGACGCTGCAATGAAGATCACAGAGGTGGTACGCGGCTCCGACCTGTTGGTATCCACTGCCCGTCAAATACTTTTGTACAGAGCACTGGCGTTTAAGGTCCCGTCGTTTTATCATTGTCCACTAGTCACCGATGAAAATGGCGTGAGACTGGCCAAGAGACATGCTTCATTGAGCTTGCGAGCGTTGCGTGAAGCAGGCAATGATCCGGACGAAGTACGACGCCATTGGAGCGTTTGCTGCAAAGTGTAAGAATGAAAACGAAATGCTTAAGATCGACGAACTAGTGTTGGCTGCACAAGAAGTGGAACAAGAACAGAATATTTCCGCGGCGGAATTTTTGTCCTATGCCTTCGAAGCAATAAAGGCCGCTTATAAAGAGTTACGACCAGATTACTTCGCCAGACTCCGGCAAGAACTTTCAGACAATGACGAGAATTTCGTTCGCATTGTTTTTCAAGAAGACACGAATGAACTTGGCATTTTTGCCAGCAAAGTTATTGTCGATGTGGTATCCGATTCCGACTACCAGATTAGCCTTGAGGAATCTAGAAGAAATTTCTCCGACGTGGAAATTGGAGAATGGGTCGAAATAGAGGTAACGCCACCTCATTTTGTTCTTGGTAGAGTAGGAGCGCAGACGGCCAAACAATTCATCAAACAGAAGCTACACAGGCACACAATTGAGACTCACACCACATCGCCAATGCGAAGTGATTTGGTGGAGGACTTTCTCAATTGCATGAGAATTGAATTGATGTGCACAGCCGGCGAAACTCTGGCCGAGAGAGGCGATTTCATTTCCGCATTGGAATGCTATGAACAGGCATGGGATCTGCTTCCACACCACAAGGAGCGCTGGTCTGCAGCTGAGTGGATATTTTGCGGTCAGGCAGAGGCCTACTTTGCAATGAAAGATTTCACCTCAGCTCTTGATCATCTTCAGAAGATAACAACGTTGCAAGAGATTCTTGTTGACAGAGCATTTGTTCATTTGCGTCTTGGACAATGCTACTTCGAACTGGGTCAAACTGCCAAAGCCAATCTAGAATTCTCTCGCGCAAGAGCGTCGGCCGGCGAAGTGATTTTTCTGGCTGAGGATGAAAAATATCTGGAATGGTTTGAAAATTTCAGCGATGAGACTGCTGTTCCCACGGGTAATGAACCTCCATTCTCCGGCACCCGAGATACAAAACAGCGCCAGTTTAAACATCAGAAGCACTCGCTCGCCAATTATCAAAACAAGTCGACCGATGCGGAGATGTTGCTGGAGCTGCGAGAACTCGTCGATTCCCTGGTCACACAAGGTTTCTCCAGCGATGTGGAAATCGCCGATCAAGTCATATCGTTCGCCACACGAGAGCAGAACTATAGTGAAGAAATTTCAAAACAACTGAAAGACGTGGTGGCAGAATACGTCAAAGACTCAGTGTCTACCCATCTTCAAAATCAAAATACGTGGACTGCAGCTACCGATTGCCAGCATCTCGATGATGCCTTCGCCGAACTAGAGAAACAAGGCGTTGTCGCCCGCCAGAATTTCACTTGTTGCAATACTTGCGGCCATGCAGAAATGGCTTTTGAGATGGCCGAGTATAGACGCCAAAATGAAAAGGTTCCCATCGGATACGTGTTCTATCACATCGAAGATACTGAATTTGCATCGCAAGGAGCAGGATTATTTCTGTCATTTGGCAGTGTCGATAAGAATGAGAATTCGATTGGCAGCCTGGTAGAGAAGATAGTGGATGTGTTGGCACAATACGGGCTGAGCGCCAGTTGGAACGGCAATATCAACAAGAGAATTCAGATCAAAGAGTTTGATTGGAAACGTCATCGATCACTGAATTGAATACCGGTCAATTTGAAGAACGCCGTCGTTTACTGTCTAGCATTCGCTTAATGGTTATGATGTTGGCAAACTGTTTCGGGGTTCGTCGTTCATTGATGATCAGTGGATCGTCGGTTGTTCCTCGCGAAATCACCCTTGGATCATCCGAACGATAGTGATAATCAGGATCAATTTGATACCACGGCTGTCGATCGAAATACTGCTGAATATCAGTCATCGTAAATCCGCGACCATGCCGCGCATAGGGCTCATTATAGATGTAGAGCAAATCTCGATAAGTGCAATTTTCAATTTCGTCGGAACGAATCAATCTAGTACCCGATTCAAGTGTCGGATCGCCTCCGTTATTGCGCCAATCAGTGAACATCGCACGCGGGGGACGAGTCGGACGATTTGTTGAACGGACATAACTATCGGTGGAGCTATTTGCAATTTCCGCACGAGAAAGATCCTGAGCAGGTCGCAACCGTGAAGGCGGGGAATCCAGTCGCGATGAATTATTCGCAACGTACGGCGATCTAGGAATTGCAGCAGGCGTATTTGACTGAGCGGTGCGGTCTCCATCGAAAGCTGGTCTGTGTTGAGCATCCGGACTAGTCGGCGTTTCGTCGGTAGTCGAAGAGGCAGTCTGTTGATCCTTCAGTTCTGGCAATACCGTTCGCGGTGCCGCCGCCGGAGCGCAAAGAGGTACGTCTAGTCCCTGCCATTTGTTGAGCATCATCGGTGTTTGACTTGCCACTCTATCGAAGCGAACCTCTTGCTGCACATTATCGCGCAGTTTATCGTAGACTTGGGCCAATCGCGCTTGAGGTCCCGTAGCTTCCAGTGCGCCTATCAGTTGTTTGGTAAATACTCCATTGGGATACCTTTTCGATTCCCATGAAGACTCATCTGGACGACTTGAACTGATTACTAACTGTCCTACTCCGGTTATCGAATCAAGAGCGAAGTTCGACGGTGCTCTGGACATGCCCTTCTCTCCGATTACCGCAGCCCCACTGTGACAAGCATCAAGCAGTAACACGATGCGATCACAACTGGTACGTTTGGTAAGCTCAGAAGAAAGGTCCTGCAATCGAATTCCCGTGGCGTACGGTCTGCGGGGATCAGTATCATATGCGATGATAAAGTTCTCTCCAGCCACATCGGCAGGGCTGCCGTGTGATGAAATGAAAACAACAACAAGATCATTTTCCAGAACTCGCCGAGGAAGAAATCCGTCTCCAAAGGCATCAAGAATGTTTATTTTAGTCGCCCTGTCATCTCTCAACAGGAGAACATGATCACGGGCAAAGTTTCCCTTGGTCACAAGGAAGTTGTAAAAGTCGAGTGCATCCTTAGAGGGATATTTCAGTGTCGGAATCTGGGGCGATGCGAATCTGCTAACGCCTATGATGACTGCCCATTTATCTTGTATTGGTCTGTTTGCAGTAGTGCCTGCACTTTTCTCCGCCATGGCAGAAGGAGTGAAATTCAATAGAACCACTGAGCATAAGAGGTAATGAAAAAAATGGGAGAACCGTTGCATGATGGAGTCTGAGCCATGGCTAGTGTCCATTATTATACTTCACCGTCCGTCCTCTATTTCCTTCGGTAAAGGCGCCCAATTGTCACGACAATCATGGATAGAGCGGACACTGCCTTCTTTCCGGGAGTTGCCAGTGCCAAAGACGCCGAGAGCGAATCAGGTTTGAATGCGAATTCCAATATGGCGGGGTGAGTACGAGGCGCTGACTTCTCGGTCGCGATCCCACACCAAGGCGGTTGTTCAGTGACTAGCGTCCACCGATTTTCAGAAACAGATTTAAGTCATATTCGCTCTTTCCCACCGAGGCTCCAACACCAAATGTTGTGCAGGGTGAAATTTGTCCGGACAAGCCGAGAATCGTATGCTGCTTGCGAAAATCATGACCGAGTCCAAATCGAATCGGGTCACCACCTGCGGTGATGCCTAAAGTGTTGGCATAAGCATCTCTGCTATACAACAAGCCCAGTCCTTCACCGTTGTGCTCAAATTTTATCGCCGGAGCCTCGCCGTTAGTGCTGCTTACTCTAAATAGAGTCGACTTATCCGTGGTTTGCGCCACGAGGTTGTACGCTGGATTACCAAAAGGGCGGTGCCAACCCGCTACGGGGACAAATTGACCGGAGATCGTCAGGTCCGGGCTCCTAAACTCCAGCGCCGCGTTCAGAGTGTAAGCATTTGCCCCCACTTTTAGTTCGCTTTTCGCGTCCTCGCCTTTAAGGGAAAGGGGTGGCAATTGCCCAAGGTCTTGCAGCACAGGTGCGGTCAACGGTCGGAGATGAATCCGCCCGGTCAATAGCTGGTCTGCCAGAAGGTCGCTTGATTGCTCAATACCGGACGGCTTTTCAACCGGTTTTTTTGGGGAATCTCCGTCTTTCTCGCCCATCCAGGTTTCCACATTAACGATTAGTAATAAAGAGTATTCTGCAGCCTATTCATTCACTGATCACTACACAATTCCACAGTCTACAAGAGTCTCCATTCAGAAGGCTGTTATCTTGGAGGCTTGATTGCTCCGGCGCCAAACCCGTGACAAGTGTCTTGCCCGTGAGAACCAAGCTCACTGAAGGCGTTGATTTCGCGAGTGTTCAGAAAGAAGCGCGAGCCGGAACCCCAGGGTGAAACGACAAACAAAATAGCTTGCAGGGGAATAACAGGAGGGGGTGGCTAGTGCAAACTTCCAGCGTGCGTGGTAATGGCATAGCCGTGCTTCTCTACCCTGACTGAACCTCGCCTGAAACCGGGTCTCCTAAATCCAATAATGCTGGACAGTCTCTCTCCTGGAACTATTGTCGATGAGCGATACCAGATTATCGAACTCCTTGGCAGCGGCGGTATGGGAACCGTGTATAAAGCCCGTGAATTGGGACTGGGTCGACTGGTTGCGCTGAAATTCCTTCAGTTCACTTTAATTGGTGACAAAGAGCATCGAGAGCGATTTTATAGAGAAGGACAATTGCTTTCCGCACTTTCGCATCCAAACATTCTGGTATTTTATCGATTCGGAACCTGGAACTTAGGAACCTTGAAAGGTGTTCCCTACATATCGATGGAGTTTCTGAAAGGTACACCGCTCAGCGCCCTGATAAAGGCAAATCAACTTACACCGGAACGATCCCTCGCCATTGGGGTTCAGATCTGCCAGGGGCTGGAGTATGCGCACGCAGCAAGCATCATCCATCGAGATCTCAAGCCAGCCAACATCATTATCACCAATGATCCCGAAGTTGATACAGTGAAGATTGTAGACTTCGGTCTTGCTCGTTTATTGCCAACCGAAAACGATCTAAGTCAACATCTGACGCAGACAGGAGCGCTGCTAGGCAGCGTCTTTTATATGAGTCCGGAGCAGTGTATGGGAAAGAAAGCCGACATTCGCTCTGATATCTATTCGTTGGGTTGCCTTTTCTACGAGGCAATTACGGGCTCGCCACCTCTAGTGGCAGAGAACCCCGTTGGAATCATCCATCTTCACGTACATGAAGTTCCGCCACCCGTTCCAAGTTCGGATCTCTTGCCGGTTGGTATAAACGCCGCACTTCAACGTGCGCTAGCAAAGAATCCAGAAGTGCGCTACCAGACTGCATCTGAATTTGAAAGGGACCTGCATTTAATTCGGAATGGGCGTGGAAAAGAAATATCTGAGCCTTGTCGAACAAAGAACAGAGGCAAACCCAAGCGGTTCAGAATAGCTGCCCTTGTGTGCGCGTTGGTCATAGCATGCCTTGGTTGCGCAAAATATGTGCAGTCAACTCATTTTTCTAATAGTGTCGCAGTCGATTCAACAAGAATTCGGTCCCTACCGGAGGACTATACCAATGTCATTGGTGGTCTTGGCGATCATAACCAACGAGTAAAATCGTTGAAAACATGGTTATTACAAAATCCCTCTGCCAACATTCATGCCAAGTCTACCGCTCATTTTTGGCTATACACGGAGCTGAAGGATATTGTCGGACTTGCATTGTGGGAACTTGATTTGGCACCGATACCGGTGCCGGAGAGTTGGAATTATGGCGAATGGAATCGCCACCCTGCTTCTAATACTCAGGTGTTGCGCGAACAGTTTGCCATGGCAGACGCGGGACTGGCCCGAATTCTCAGCAACGCCGATTTTAAATCTAGAGCATCGCAACGACTGTTTTCCGAGGCAGTTCGAATGCGCGTGTTTCTGCTCTCCCATGGCGCAGCCCGCCATCTACAGGTTGGAGCGATAGAAGAAGTGCTCAAGACAAGCAGCAACAAATTAACCCCTCACACCACGCGAATGCTGGGAATCAGGTTGATGCAGCTCTACTATCTGGCCGGAGAATATCAGAAAGCCCTGAACGCAGATTCCTGTGATGCGGATGAGCATGACTCTGAATACGAGTTACGGTGTCTAGGTCGGCAAAACAAGGAGAAAGAGTGCATTGAGAAATTAACCAATGAAATGACTCTTTTGACCAAGGCAACTATTCCCTTCTGCCGGCCCGGATTTGGTTGTGATGCGCACAGAATCGCCGGGCTGTTCTTGAATCGCGGTAAGACGGTGGAAGCGAGGAAAGTCTGCAACAATGTCTGTAAACATCTTGTGGAAGGGTTAGCTCCGAGTTATTCAACAGCGCCCGATTGTTCAGGCGAGTGTATGTTTCCGGAAGAACACGCCCTTGTCATGGCAAATTGCCTACGGATTGAGGGGCGTCATCAAGAAGCAAACGATTTGCTAATGAAATCCATAAAAAACTGTCAGGACTATAACAAAACATGGCCACTAATTTCAACCGTAGTGTTGAATTCTGCAGAAGGACATTCTCAGCCTCTGCAAAAAGAGAAGTTACTGGAGGCGATGCGAAATGCCGAAAACAACGAGCAAAAATTGATTGGCTATTGCACTGTCGCCGAAACTTGCGCCGATTTAAATGAGGATTTTGCTTACCGAATAGCAACCGAGTTCATCTCTTGCTTTGATTGCACGAAATTGAATAGCGATATTATGATGGATTTATGCTGGCGAATAGGAGCCGTGCTCAATAAAACACGGCACTATCGAGAATCCACCGCGTTCCTGCAAGAACAGTTGAAGCTAGTGGATTCAGCGCAACGAATCGAGCTGTCTTACATGCGCCTCGAATTAGCACGCGGGCTCGCAGGTTTGGGGAAGGTTGCTCAGGCAGACGAAATATTGGATATGGCTTGCCAATTAGCAGTCACACCACGTCAGTCGATTCTGTCCGACGAACCTCAGGTTCTGCTCTTTTGTGAACGAGGAATCCTGCGAACAAAGATCGGAAAGCCCGGAGAATCAAAGCCTTTTTTCGAAGAAGCTCTGTTGCGGGCCGGCAAAACAATAGACCTGGATGTTGAGAACAAAGTGATGTTGTTGGAAGAATATGCCAGGACTTGCAAGATGCTGGGAGATAACGAACAAGCAAGCGCTCTCACTAAGCGCGCCGAAGACCTCCTTCCACTAAAATTCAGAAGAACTATTTCCTACGAACGGCTTCGCTACGGCAAAAGAATGCCCCTGGTAGATTTTGCGAAGGCCCGCTGTCGTGATGGTGATGTCGTAATGCGAACTGTGCCATAATCGCTGTGATCAGTTAACCGCCCGCGCGGAGACGCGATGGGGCTGCGCCTGTTCTCGGGGCATCTGGCTCACCATGTGGTTACGCTGAGCTAGAATAACCCGTGCAATCGGAGCTTTGATATGAATGAACCGAGTGGTGGTAGCTGTGTAGGAAACCTCCGATAAAACGCCATCGAATTTTCCATATTAGATTTGCAACCAACCATTCGTTATATTATGGTACCAAATGCGACACTGTTAGCCCGATCTGAACGGAGAGGGAAACTGGATACTATCGATTTCAGGCATGTCCTTAAGTCGAGGCAAGGTAGGAACTTTCAACGCTGTTATGCGGAAGGATGTTTGGTCATGAAAACGAAGCTGGAAGAACTGTCCAGGGATGAACTTATAACAATCGTTGATGGTCGCCAACCGTCTACCGTCTTTGCCGCTGCATTGGCGGCAATCGTACCTGCCGTCGTCTTGTCAATCGCCCTGTACGTATCAGACGCAACAACGCCAGGCGTTGCTTACGTACATCTTGGACCGTGCGCCACAGCTATTTTCATGGCGTGTTTTATATGTCTCATGTTCCAATTCCAATCCGATCGAAAATTGGCGGCCCTGATTCAACTACTACGTAAATCTGATGTAATTCCGTGCGCTTCTAAACACGGCGTTCAATAGGCGACGCGCATAACCATCTTGCAAACCGGTGGTGAGCGACTATGGCACGTGCTGGTAAAACCTTCTAATTGCTGGCAGGCACCATGCCTCCGGAAAATACAGTCTCCTCGGTCTTTAGACGAGCCCGTAAACGGAAGTTAAAAACCTCCGCATTAAAGCGTGACCATGTCTGGCGCGAAACGAACGACTAGCGCGGAGGAAGCAAGGGCATCGAGCGGCAGGAGCGCTTACAATTGAATCTTGTAGAATGGAAAGTCTTATCTTGTCTAGTTCGGTGCCCCGTTAGCACTTGGACCGTTCATACGATGGTTGGTGGTCATGCCTGGAGAGTTGAGAAAGGAATTTTCCAGGTACTTATCAGGAGTGAAATTGTTGAGCGGTGGGAGGTATGGTCCTTCGTCTCCGAAAACCTTTTCACTGCGACCACTTGCTTCTACCAGGCTGGTTGTCCTGGTATCGGGAAGCGTCTTCCTTCCCTGTAAGGCAAGTCCGGCGGTGGTTGTCGGAGGAAGATTCAGTCCGGCATTTTGGGGTCCCGTTGGACTGCTCCACCC
>JAKFUT010000414.1 GCA_021732565.1 Candidatus Obscuribacterales bacterium | reverse complement strand
CCATGGACATCGAGTTGCGTAGAGAAATCGCGATAAAATTCCTGCATGTTGGTATTTTGACTTCGGCTGAGTCCACGGAGAGATTTGCCCGAGAAGGGCGTCTTCTGTCTAACATCCACCATCCGAGCGTCGCCACCTTGTACAAAGCAGGCACGGATCAAAATAGCGTGCCTTACATCGCTATGGAGTTCATAAAGGGACGCTCTCTGCAGTCGATTGTCAATGAAGGAAACGTATCCTGGCAAAGAGCATCAGGTTATGGAATCCAAATGTGCTTAGCACTGGCGGAGATTCACAGTGCAGGAGTTGTGCACCGAGACATAAAGCCGGCGAATTTCATGCTGGCGGAGAACGAGGTAGTAAAGTTGGTGGACTTCGGGCTGGCGCGTTCAAAGAATACAGAGACGCTGACAGATACCGGAATGCTCGTTGGAACATTGCAGTATATGAGTCCCGAAGCCTGTCAGGGAAAACGTGCAGACCACAGATCCGATATTTATGCTCTGGGCTGCACTTTATACACCATGATATATGGAGCCCCGCCTTTTGAGTCGGACAGCCCGATAGGTGTTCTCCACCTTCATGCAAATCAACCACCGTCATTTTTTAGAGAAGGCATTGAAATCCCAAATTCGTTGGTATCGATCCTTCGAAAATGTCTTAGCAAACAACCTGAAGATCGCTACCAGCGAACAGCAGAATTAGCCGACGATCTGGACGCAGCTCTGCACCGTTCGGGTCCTCTGTTGACTCGATCTTGCCGCGTAGTCATTTCACCTGGCCGGTCGTTCGTTGGCAACGGTCGCCACCTTCTTTATCTCCTTCCTTTCGTTCTTTCCCTTGTTCTATCCATGATGGTTCCGGTTATCGCTGCCAGAGCAATAGTAGTGTCCGCATTCCTGGTGCCGCCGCTGCTCCGGTTGAACTACATGCTGGATGCTGCCCGAGCAGCATCAGCGATGAGACTACAGCAGCATTCCGCTGAGATCTTCGAACAAGCAAAGACCTTCGCAGAAGCAGGAGATCCTCTTCTTGCGGCCAGGTACTGCAATCAGCTTGGGACATACGCTTTGGCTCGAAAGAATTATGCGGCTGCTCGCGCAGAAGCCTTTTTGGCCTTTGGTTTAATCGCTAAAGTAGACTGTGATTCACCCAAAAAACTAGACTCAAAACAGCTAGAAATAATCATAGGCGACAGTTGCAATCTGCTGCGCCCGTCTCTGCATCGCGATTCTTTCGGACCGGATCAGTTAGATGGAACCGTCAAGTCCATCGACTTCATTTGCAAGAACCGGCAATGCGACGGTGCGGGCCTGCCTCTATATATTCTCAACGCTGAGAGTCTGAAGGAAACGAGTAGACACTTAGATTACGCTTTTTCACTTCGCGACATCGCTGATGCCTATGCAAGGACATTCCGCCCAAATGAAGCCTTTCCGTATTATCAGAGGGCGCTGCACGAGCTGCCCGCGACCGGGGATACAGATCTACGGTGTGACCTGCTTCTTAAACTGGCGGACGAAAACGAGGAATTGGGAAATTTTAGTGCTGCCCTTGCACAAAATCAGCGATGCCAGGAGACCGCTCAATCGACCAGCCTGAATTTTTTCACCGCTATGGCTCTAATTGGGCAGATGAGGAATTTAGCCCTACTAACCAGAACGCATGAATGCAGCCTTAAAATGCAGTCGTTTGAAAAATTCGTTTCAAAACTATCTGCAAAGGAGAAAGCCGACATCAGGCTCCTCAGGGTTATGACGACTGCGTCGACTTTTTTTGAACCGGCTGAGTGCAGAAAGATGTTACTACTGGTCCTCGACCTGTATTCTTTGCTGCCAAAGCAAGATCAATTTATTTCAGACCGATGCTCAATTCTTCGATCCTTGGGGAACGTTCACCTGACTCTGGGGAGTTATGGAGAAGCTGTGAATTATTTCGAACAGGGTAGGATACTCAGCGACAAGATACCCGGGGAGGTCTCAACGGGCAAAGTCAAACTACGACTATCACGTAGTGCAGTCGAGAAAGGCGGTTTCATAGCGGGTGAGGTGTGGGCGCTCGCTGGAGAACGACGAATGAAGGACGCCCTCAACATGTTACAGAGACTCCCTCCATTCATGTCTCTTGAGCCTGGCGATCCGGTGAGTTGCCGCTACTGCCGAATGATCAGGTGTGCGCAGCTCGGCAATTGCCATGTGGGACTGAGGAACTACAAGACTGCGCTGGGATATGCTCAGCAGGCTGATCGGTTGATGGAAGGATATGAGGTGGAATTTGCTTGTCACCCCAAAATGCTTGAGGCGAGGATCCTGGCTATCGTGGGACGTAATGATGAAGCTGAAGCCATGATTATTTGCGACAGGCGAATTGGAGGTCAAATCTTAGACCCCAAGACGAAATTTCTCAGAAAGCGCCTGGAAGCAAACGTTATGGAACAAGTTAGGAAGACTCCCGGGGCTGAATTGAAGGACTACAATCCCACAAAAATCGGGGCAATTTGAAAACCGTCAGGCGTTCTGGATCAATCAAGATGCTTTTTTCTTGAATCCAGTTCTCCTCGTGGTTCAAACCGTGGCCGTGTATTTAAGGCTTGGTCGGCCAAGGCCATGCAGAAAGCACGCGCTCCAGTAGCGGATCTTTGGCTAAGGCCAGGCTTGAGCCTGCACCGTCTTTGGTGAGTTTATCGAGCATTATTTTGCGCGTTGGCGCGTCTGCGTTGTCCCATAGTATTCTAAATTTAGACCACGCCAGATCGAAATGGGCCATGGCCTTTTTGTCTGCGTCTGTCGGTGCAGCTTTGAATTTGTCGGCCACCACGCGCGCAAGCAGCGCCCTGTTATCGTCGGCATCAACAGACTTGCCGGGGTTTTTTTGTTCGTAAATAAAACAGGTGAGATCTGCGTAAGCGTTTATTGCTTCTTCTGTAAGCGGTGGTGTTCCCGGCACCGCCGTGCGCTGAATTCCCAGGAGTTCTGTAATCAAATCGGAATCTGACGTTACTTCACCGGGAACATCGAGCTTCTCTAAGGGCATCGCTTCTCTAATTCGCAGCAACGCATGAAATAAACTTATATAACCCGTTTCCAAATCCGGTTTATCACGAAGTGTTGAAACAACACCGGGCCAGAACTTCAAGATCGAGCGAACTTCGTTTGCATTCTTTTCGCCGAGCTTACTTTTGGCCAGCATATAATCTTCAAATCGTTTCTGCTGTTCATAGCTCAACGGCGCCTTTGCGGCGACTTGAAATAATTGCTGCCAGCAGACAGAAGCTTGCTTGTCCGGGTCTGCTCTATCGGCTGTTGCCGCTTGCCCGGCGGATAGTCCGGTAGGCAATGGTACTTTATTGGGTGGCACCTTTGGAATGCTTGTGCCCAATTTGGTGGCGTTGGCTCCTGTGTTCCCGGGGATCTTCTTTGGCGATGCGCCGGGTTTGCTTGCTGCGGGATCTCGTGGCGAGACAATAAGTGCCGGTGGAGTGGCGTGCAGCTCTACCGGGTGAGACGATCGGGGTTGTTCCGGCGGATCCGGTGCACCATCATACCCCCAGTCACTCGCTAATGTTGGCCGTTGGCAGAATATCAGCGCCGCGCAGACGAGAATGATTGGTGATTTAGCTGTTGCAAACAGCATTGTTGAGCACACGGGTACCGCGGTTTCTAGCGTAGGATAACTCGGTCTCGCCATATTCCGGGGCGATGTAGTGTCGGAACCTGTCTTTCTCATTTTGCCGACAACTCCTCTGCTTCTACCTGTAGATTGATCACTTTCATTTCACACCCGCCAGCCAATCAGCTATCTTACCCGGAAGGGCGAGTTCTTTGCTGAACATGTTTGTACCGTGCCCGGCGTTATGATAGCTTTGGAACTTTGTGCGGTCGGGCGCTATGGCAGCGAATTTCTTCGATGCGGAATAAGATTGGTTGTCTTCAGCGGACGACGCTATGAAGACCTGCCCCTCAAATGTCTTCAGGGCAGCCTCAGGCGCCAGTCCGTGATAATCTTCGCCGGGGGAAAGCAACACGATGGCTCGTGCCGATGGCATTTGCGCCGCTGCAATTGCAGCGGCATTGGCGCCAATTGATGCACCCACTATGTACACGGGCCTCTTACGGTTAGTGCCGGTGACTTTCGCGAGTACAGTTCTTGCATCATCTGGAAGTCTGGCCCAGTCTTCAGTTCTAAAACCTTCATAAGTGTATTTTGCGTAAAGCCTTGGTGGCGCATCGGTCTTATTTATCGCTGGCTCCGACAACGTACCGGAGGACATATCGGCTTCTCTTTCGGTTTCTTCTGCGCGTTTCTTCGGGACTCTCTTCAATGTTCCATCCAACTTTTCTCCAGCGCTGGTGGACCCGGTTCCAGCTGTTCGCAGCGGTTTGCCCTTCACTTTTTCCGGTACTATCCGTCGGGCTGAGTCTCCGTGTCCTCGTAGGTCAACCGCGACAATCTCAAAGCCCTTCTTCTGAAGAAGTGGTATCAGCACTGCGTAATCTTTTCGGTTTCTACCGAGCATATGTAACAGCAATACAATTGGCTTTCCGTTCTCTCCCGCATAGCGATCGCCCACCAGCATCACACCGTATTCAATTACGCAAGAGAATCTTGTTCCCCCGGCGCAGGGAGTATCTGCGGGAACTGGCGGTGGTACTGCGAACATCAAAAATGAGATGGCAAAGGTAATGATGAGCTCTTTCAAATTCCCCCCGGAGCTGAGATAAATTTGAACTACTGAAAAGGTCAACGCTGCTTATCATACGACGGCTCAGCGTGAAAAACTTGCCAAGTATATGATAATATCGGCTTAGGAGCCCCTGTCTCGCGGATTTTCGGCTATGGCAAAACTGCAACTCGTCTTATATCCTTCCGATACGCTGAATCAAAAGACCAAGAAAATCACTCGGTTTGATTCAGCCACACGCAGGTTGGCGCAAGACATGTTAGAAACAATGTACGCAAACAACGGTGTGGGCCTTGCAGCACCGCAAGTGGGCGTGTTGAAACGGATGATGGTGATTGATGTGTCCGGGGAAGATGAGCCCCGTAAACCGACTGTATTCATTAACCCTGAAATTATCGAATCATCCGGGGAGATGACCGGTAATGAAGGCTGCTTAAGCTTTCCCGGTGTATTCTTTGAGGTTCGGCGGAGGTCCAGAATCGTTGTCAAATTCCAGAATCTCGCAGGAAAAGAGCAGAAACTTGCGGCCGCCGATAATTTATTATGCCGTGCCATCCAGCATGAACTTGACCACCTCGAAGGGCAACTCTTTGTTGACAAGGCCGTTTCAAAGCTTGCAGCGGAGCTTGAGCTTTCCAAGAACGGGTTGCTTGGCGAAACCATAGATATCGCCCAGACTGTCAAAATTCCTGCTGGCGAAACAGAATTGATGTTTGGTTAGAACAGTGTAAAATTCAGGTTCATTTCTTGCAAAACTCATTCTGTCCTGAGAGGGCTGCCAATATGCAGGAGACACCATAAGGAACTGATAATCGTGCTGCATAGCGTTCAAAAGACTTGCCCGCAGCTCTTCTGCTTCGGACTTAAGTCGCCACGTCAAATGCGCAATATAACCATCGACTGGTTTGTAAAGCGGTATGCTGGATTATGGACGCTGGCATTCTCTTCTATAAAGTCCATTTTGTGATGTTGCATGGGTCGAAGGCAGAGTTTTCTATCAGGGACATTGCCAAGTTCACGATCCTGAACATATACTCAGTCCGGAAATTTCGGTTCGTTGATCTAGATCCGATTGGAGTATTGTAAAGGGCAGCGATTTGCCGGAGGATTCATGAGTAAGACGGAAAGCAAGGTGCGAGACTCGGGCCCGGGAGAAGGGAATGCGAGCCGGAACGCCTGTCCGTCCGTTCGCGTCATCTCCTTTGGATACAAGGAAGGAACTCCGCCTGCCGCCAACGCGACTTTTGATGTGCGATTTCTCAAAAACCCTTACTGGGTGGAAGCACTACGTCCGATGTCCGGATTGGATGTCCCTGTGCAGCAATATGTTATGGATCAAAACGGCGCCCAACAGTTTATTGATTCAATCTGCGAAATGCTTCATTCGCTGATTCCACTACTGGTGGAAAAAGAGGTAGCCGAATTCACCATCGCCTTTGGTTGTACCGGGGGACAGCATCGTTCGGCCACCTTAGTAGAAATTCTGTCGAATCGGCTGGAGCAGCGCTTTCCCAGTACGCCGGTCGTACGTTTTCACCGCGAATTATCACGTGCCACCAGAGGCACTGATACTGGCGGCTCCTCGGAGGAGGATGCCCGATGAAGAACACCTTGGAGTACAAATTACGAAGTTTCATACTGCCCGGGCTCAAGCGATGGATTCTATTTATATTCTGCGGAATTGCGGTAATAGTTTTCGGGGTGTTATTACTTCTGGAAGAGCATCCGGTTCGGATGATGCTCGACCTTACCAATGATCTGTTGAGCGATGCAACGAGAGTTCTGCCACACAAAATAAGCGGAATAATTGCTATAAGTATCGGCGGTTTGTTAACTGCTGCGGCTGTGGGTAAACTGGCGCTTTCTATTTTGGTCGCGTACGTACCGGATGATCGCGAGTCGATTCCAGATGTGCTCTATCGCAAACGCCTGCTCGACAGAGGCCCGCGGGTAGTGGTCATAGGGGGCGGTACTGGTTTGTCCACTCTATTGAAGGGATTGAAGCAATTTACCAATAACATTACCGCCATAGTAACGGTGGGTGATGATGGTGGCAGTTCAGGACGATTGCGTGAAGAAATGGGAGTGCTGCCGCCTGGCGATATCAGAAACTGCATCACAGCACTTGCTGATGAAGATAAGTTGGTTACCGAGTTGTTTCGCTATCGGTTTCAGCAAGGAAACGGTCTGGAGGGGCACAGCTTCGGTAACTTATTTCTGACGGCTGTGTGTGCCATTACCAATGGTGACATGCTAGAGGCTGCTCGGGTAGCCAGCCGCGTCTTGAATAGCTGCGGTCAGGTGTTACCATCAACGCTTAGCGGTATGACGCTGGTAGCAGATCTGGAAAATGGCCATAGCATCACCGGTGAGTGCCATATACCGGAAGCGAGGGGGCATATTAAGCGTTTGCGCTGTGAACCCGTTAGCCCGGTCGCTACCCCGGAAGCACTTGAAGCTATTAAGAATGCCGAGTTCTTGATTCTCGGCCCGGGAAGTGTGTACACATCAATAATTCCCAATTTGCTAGTGAAGGGTGTGCCGGAAGCAATAATGCAGTCCCGTGCTCGCAAGGTGTACGTATGCAACGTGCGTCAGCAGAAAGGTGAAACAACCGATTATTCAGTTGCCGATCATGTAAAGGCTTTGTTGGAACATGCCGGTTTTGCAAATGGCTCGCAATTAGGTGCTCCTCAGCGATTCCTCGACAGGGTGTTGGTTCATGCCGATGAGAATGGCCCGGACGGGGGCCCCGATGCAGTGAAATACGATCCTGACAAACTGAAGGCACTAGGTGTACGCCCCATGGTGCGCGATGTTGCCAGCACGGTTTTACCCGGCCGTCATGATTCGGAAAAACTGGCAGAAACGTTATTGCTGTGGTATCTAAGGCGCAAGAACCGTCGCTTGTTCTGGCCCCGGGCTCGCCTTGCCGGACCCGAAGAATCCAAAGAACCGACTCCCATGGCAGCAAGCCTCTGAAGGCGGAATACCTTACGTTAAGCGCTATGTGCTGCAATGGTGCCTCTGCTCGGCACGGCAAAATCCCGCGGGCTGATTGCCCGGGAGATGGCAGGTGTGAGTAGATCCACATATCAGAACAGTTATTTTCAATTTGCCAGGAGTCTGTGTGTGTTGGTGTAATATGTGATGCGATTGGAATGATATGAACCCTCGGTTTTGGATTGGTTCTTTGAGATCCGCTACCGAAGAGGGGCACATCGGGTGTGGCTCTGGCAGAGGAAAAAATGAGTAACAGTGAAAGTCATCATGATGAACTTGGTCGGGCAATAGGACGCATAGCTTCCGGTGTATATGTCGTTACTGTTCGACAGGGAGAGCAAAGGCACGGGCTCCTTGCAACATGGATTGCGCAGTCTTCGTTTTCACCGCCGATGGTGACCGTGGCAGTCAACAAAGACCGTCCCATGCTGCACAATTTGGAAGCGGAAGGCAGTCCTTTTACAATAAATGTGTTAGCGAAGCACAACATGGATGTTTTCAAAGCATTCGCACGTCCGCATGTGGAAGATGAAGTTCGTTTCTCCGGGTTGGAATTTGCAGATGACTCCGCGGATGGTATCACTTTTGCCGGGGTTGCTTCGTCCTTAGTTTGCAAAAGTCAGCGCACTATTGACGTGGGCGATCATGTGCTGGTAATTGCCGAGGTTGTTGGTGGTCGAATGTTTGCAGCCGATGCTGAGCCGATGGTTCATTTGCGTAATAACGGGTTCAAGTATTAGTATTGATGCGGGAGCCTAGTCCTTAGTCCGGCCCGGAAATTTCGCGGAACAGAAACCAGAGTACACCAAGCCCTTGCGAAGGTGTTGAGGCCGCCGGCAGGCCAGTATTTAGCTTTGAATTCATCATCCGCGGCCAGGGCGAACTTTTCGGACTTGCCGCACAAGGTTGAAAATCTCCAAGTGGTTTGGCAGTCGGTAAGAATCGGTTAGCCCCCGGTCGCCGGATTCCAGCCGACTCCGAAGCGCTATCAGTTATAAGAGATTATCGTTGCCCGGCGTTAACCCATGTGGTTCAGGCCAAAGTACAGAGCATCAAATTGCAACAAGTCGCGCATTAGGAGCCAGCTAGATGCTGGCGCTCCCGGGCGCCTATGCGCCATTCCTCATGGACGATTCGACTCTGCCCGCTTGCCACAACGAAACGTCTATGAGAGGACCCCCGCTTCGACCGGCCCCGTCTTCTGGCTCTTGCCATTAGATCGCAGCGCTGCTACATCGATTATTTAGGGCGAAGATTATTTCCGATTACCGATACGGAGGATTTAAACCGGGTAAATTGATAGCAGCAAGCTGCTTTTTTCAGGAGTAGGACGTATGGAAAAGAAACCCTATCGTACGGGAAACCCTGCGTTGAACGAAAAGGTCTTCGAAGAGAGCAAGGAATCGCTAGACCCCGCTGCTGCCGCTAATGCGCCGGTGATGACGTTAAACGGAACGGTGACCAAGAGCTATCTGCTGTTAGGCACGACGGCGCTTTCGGGCGGGCTTACGTGGCATTATGCATTCGCCGCTCCTCACGGTACCGAAGCAATCCTCCCCTGGTCCTTTGGCGCACTAGCGATCGGATTCTGTGTAGCGATGGTGATCATCTTCAATCGCCGGCTGGCTCCTGCGCTGGCCTTGTTCTACGCGATTTTCGAAGGATTGTTTCTCGGCGGATTATCCGCACACTACGAGGCCTCTTACCCTGGCATAGTAATGCAGGGGGTAGGACTAACTTTTGGCGTGTTTCTCTCGCTTCTTCTTGCGTACACGTCACGCCTCGTTCAGCCTACTGAAAATTTCAAGCTGGGAGTGATAGCAGCCACTGGCGGAATTTGCCTTCTATACATCTTCAATTTAATCACTACAATGTTTTTTCATCTGCCGGTGCCATTCCTGCATGACAGCGGCCCCATCGGCATAGGGGTGAGCATGGTGATAGTGATCATTGCTGCATTGAATCTCGTGCTCGATTTCGATTTCATTGAGCAAGGGGTTCAAAGCCGCGCACCCAAGTATATGGAATGGTACGGAGCGTTCGGGTTGCTTGTGACACTGGTTTGGCTCTATCTAGAGATACTCAGACTTATCTCCAAAGCTCGCGATTAGCTTGGCAGCGCAATTTAATCAATTCCAGGTTGGGATTGTGTCGAAGAAACCGGTGACGGCCACGGATGATGTCGTCATGTGCGGAAAAATATTCCACCGGTGGGATATTTTCTACTTGACCATATCGCCCGTGATGTTTGTTTTCGAAAAAGATACCACTACTGGTATCGTACCCGTCGCCGCTCATCAAGTCCCAACTAGCCGGGCATTGTCTTGCAATTTGAACACTGTCCAGTATACGTTGGCGGGCTGTGTCCATGTCATGTCTCCGGTGGATAATGCCGATGGCATGACATTAATATGCCATTCCGACTGGTCTCCGACAACTGTCAATTAATCTGGTGCGGTGGAATTACTGCGGGCGCGAATACCAGGGAGCCGCAGCGCTAGCAGGATATTTGTCTATCCAGATCGCATTACAGGCGCTCAAGTCGGAGCGAAGGATCTTCCTTTATCCTTCTCATTGCTGCATTCTATTGCAAGACCATGCTTTTGGGGCTTCGAAATAAAGTTTGTCCAAAAATGTTTGTGCCGGGATAGATTCAAAACACGGAGAGGGCAATGAACCCCGAGCCCGCAGGGATTTTGATTGGCATGGTCACAACATAAACACGACAGACGACAAAGACGACTTACAAAGTACGGAGAGGCAGAGCAATGGGTAACGAATTAGAACAGGGACAGGAAGTCGCGTTGGATAATGCAGCTGAAGGCGCTAACGACGGTGTATGGAACCTGGTTGAGTTGGGAATCGGCGGAGCCATTGGCGGAGCTGCTGCAGAACTGGCCAACAAGAACAAAGATGCTATCAAGGCTGTAGCAGAAGCCGTTGTTATTGGTGCCGGGCTCGGCGCCGTGGGTGGTGCCATCGGCAAGGGTGCCGCAGGCGCCGTTGAAGGTGCCATCATAGGTGGTGCAGGAGCCGCAGCTGGTGCAGCAGCGGGCGCCGCACTTGGTAAGATCATAGGCGAAGGAGCCAAGGAAGCCGGAGCCGCCGCCGTAGGTGGCGCAGCCGGAGCTGCTGCCCTCAAGGCAATTGAACTCATGCAAAAGCAACAGAAGCCCGCTGAAGCCGTCGGTGGAGCAGTCGCTGCAGGCGCAGCAATCGCTGCCGGTGTCGGAATCGGTGGTGCAATCAAGGCTATAGAGAAGGGTGTGGGCAAAGCTATTGACCATGCTCAGAAGCATCCTGTAGAAGATGGAATTCGCCACGGACTTACTGGAGCTGCGGGTGGCATAGGTGCGGTGGTGATCGGAGAGGCCCTTCGCCAACTCCTGGAAGATCAAAAGCAAAAGGATGCCGTAAAGGATGCCGCGAAGGACGCCATCAAGGGAGCCATCAAAGCAATCGAAAAGGCGAATCAGCCGCTACCACTGGTGGTGCCCGAACTACTTCCGCCTCAGGTAAAGAAGCAAGTTGAAATGGTCGCTCCGGTTGTTGAAGGTGTAATCAAGGAAGCTGTTAAAGAAACCGTGAAAGACGTCCAAAAGGACATCGATCAGCATCGTAAGGACAACCCGGTGACTGCGACTGTTGAGCGTGTTGTAGGCGGAGTTGTTGGCGGACCGGCAATCGAATACGCTGATGCTAAGGCCCGTAAGGCTGTTAAGAACCTCGTATCATGGTTCGGCGGCGACAAGAAGTAAATGATGGAGCACCACTGGTAGGTGCAATATAGAGAGTTGGAAGGGGTGCTGCAACAATGCAGCACCCCTTCGTGTGGAACCAACAGTGTGATCCCTTGTTCCATCCCGCTAGTAGACCGCAAAACAACACATGAGACCGGTTGTCCGGATGGAGGTTTCCAGCTGCCTCCATATCGTAACTCGGTCACCTCTATTGCGGCCGCGGTGAGGTATTCGTGCGCTAGAATGCCAGACCATTCAATGTCACGTTTGATCTATGCTCCGCACCATGGTCAATTCCCATTCTTGCTTTCTGGGCGGACTGTTCTGAATTTTCCTCGTTTAAAGTGGCTGTCAGCATAAGGTCCACGTCTTTCTTCAGCTGGCATGAATACATCCAACTCGTAGCTTTCATAACAGTTTGTGGGCATCAACAAACAATAGTCACTGCAAAAGCCAGCACGCTTACATTGTTTTTTACTTCCGGATCAAACCATCCACAAAAAAGATCTCCGATGGACGGCCGCTCTTGTATAGCACGCAGTAAAAACTCTGTACGGGTTCTTCTCCAAGATGCCAGTCATGCCAAAGGAGCCGGGCTATCAAAGATAGCGCCGTGTGACCACCAGCCATCCGGCGTGTTGGTTTGGTTGTTCCCCAAACTGATGACAATACATCGTCCGTCAAGGGACACGTTGCTGCTACACCAGGAGGTTCGACGGTTCGAACATGTCGTATATCCATGATTGTTCCGGTAACTTCTTGAATTCGGATGGAGCGTTATTGTGCCGTATGAAAGCGACATTACTGCTGCACTCGAAAAGGCACGACAACGCGAATTTGAAATAAACTTTTCAGAATGGTCATCGATCGAAGCAGCAATTTCATCCTCCTATTACCCGCCTACCACGATGCACTACTAAATCTTGAACCTCGAAAATTATATCCAAGTCCTGGACATGTGCCGCTGCTAGGGCAAACCGGTACTCTATTTGGCCCCAATTTTCTAAATCTGCTCCTGGAGCATGCCTTCAGGTCTAAAGAACTCGGACTGTTTCGCCTATTCTCGTTCAATGGACGGCAGGAGAAACAAAGCATGGAAACGAATTTTCGAGAAGAACAGCTTAACAATAAGCCTGAGACGACCACTGCCGACTCGATTCTGGCAACCCTTCAGGACTCACGGTTTTTAGCCCTTCGAACGGAGATGACAAAGGAAACAGCCTGCCGATTACTACCAGTGCTCTCAATAGAGACCACCAACGAGGATCGTGGCAAAGAAATGGTAGACAACCAAACGCAAGATCAGTTCTCACTCTCCAACGGGGAGCTTATTCAAAGACTTGGATCTGAAAACCATCAAACGCGCCAACCCGCGTTTGCCGACCTTCGGCAACGAGGACTCTGTGCACTGCCAGAACTCCTGGCCGCACCAGTGACAACCAATGTTGAAGCAACTCGTCGTGTTCGGCAGCTAATTCAGGAACTGGGTGCAACGGCCATTCCATACCTGCTATCAGCGACCGACGGGGACAACGAAGGAACGCGTATTGCGGCTCGACAGGCGCTTGCACGGCTTGAGCTGGGGAATGTTCTGGAATACGCTTATACAAGTCCTGCCCCGGTTCGACAGCTAATGAGAGTCGACCGGAGATTGCAAGAGCAGTTGGACCAAATGATTGTTGATTTGACAAGCACCGGCAGTCTCCCGGAAACTGAACAAGAATTCAGACAGTCCGTTGCGGCGGCGGAACTGGTTGACGAATATCCACTGTCATTTCATCTGTCATTGGCCTCAGGGAGAAATCTGCTCCATCGTGGAAATGTCACTGCGGCTTTTGAACCGTTGGACCGGTGTTTGCAAGCTCTTGCGGATAATCGACCTGGACTTTCCGCTCTTCATGCTATGGATCTTCATCAGCAACTGTCCGACTACATCAACGAAGAAGCCCAACAGCTGGCCCCGACTATGCGTCAACAAATCGAACACCGGATCAGTCAGGCATTGCGCCACGTGGAAATCCGGAACCCTCATGGTCCACGAGAGACTTGGTCTCGCAGGCGCACGTAAAGTATTCGGAACCGAGAGATCGCACCGCGAACAACCGTGCTGGTAACGCAAACTATGTAGGTGGATCGCCACACTAACTTTCAGTTGGATGTTCTCTTCTGGAGGGCATTGGAAAAGGTGGGTTCTACAGAAAAATCGAAGTACATTGGCAGGAGCTCAATATGATATTTGACACTGGAACAAGCGACAAACTATGGTCTGAGAGTAGGCTTCAAGAAAGATCGGAGTTCATGACGTCCTGGAATAATGTTTACTTGGAAACAGAACACCCCCTGGTGTCGGACCGAGTCACTAGCACATTGGCAGAAGGGATTTTACCCGATCTGGAAATAGACATGAAGGCGCCGCCTCTGAGAATGAATAACTCGCAAAAACGACCTTCAGATACAGCATCGAAACAGCAGTGCAGTCAGACCGCAGTGGAACAACAAGCACATTGGCAAGCTCCATTGACGAATATAGAAGGGTCCGATGTTGCACTTGTTAGACAATTGCAAGAACGACAGAAACAATTCCAAAAGCAAAGACCGGGCCATGAAGCAATGAGATCTATCGAATTGGAATCATTCATTTCCAAACTGGATCCCGAGGCTGTTCTAACGGTTACTAGCAAACAGACCGGCGATACCCGGCTCGACGTGCCGAGGGGCAGTCCCAACCTCACTGAATCTTCCGGACGAAGCATCTGGGAGACCTGGTATCATGGTGGCAGCACTATATTGCGAGAAAGACGGTATCATCAAAATGGTGGCGAACAATTCTCATGCTTAGAGCGGTTTGATGCTCAAGGTCGATTAGAAGAAACCATACGATACTTTGGAGCGCCCCCTTCTTCTTCCGGCAATTGCGTCGATGGCTGGGCTGAGATAACTCACGGTGATGCCACCATAATGATACGGGGCGCTCATGGAGGAGTTTCAGACAACACTTTGACTATCGCATTCGGCAATCAGCGCCTGGATAGTAACAACGGGCAAATTCGCCTGACACCGGAAATTGCATCCGCACTTCTGCGAGCCTGCCATCGGATGATCACTCGCTGAAGTGCACCCCTGCAAGAGCACTAAACATCTTCCAACGCCGCATTCTTCTATGCGTGGAACATATCAGCGCGTGTAACCTCCTGGTTCTCCGGTTTTGGAATGTAGAATTTCTCAACGCGGCTTGTTCTAACAATCGTTATAGAGCTATCGACAGTTTCTAATGTGAAGAGCTGTAGCAACAAGGGTACACAAATCTAGGATTCAGGCAACGTTTGATGGTAGCGCTGTGAATTTTCTTCGAGAGATTCAAATCCAAGCAGGAACAGTCATTGAGGATCGATATAAGGTCGTAAAGCTGCTAGGTGAAGGCGGGATGGGCTCAGTCTATGAGGTCCTCGATCTGGCGATTGAAAGAACAGTTGCCCTCAAGCTGATCAATTCGGTACCGAATGTAGCAGAATCGGAAATGCGTTTCAGGCAGGAAGCTCAGGCCCTAAGCCTCCTGTCTCACAAACACATTGTTTCAATCTACAGTTACGGCATTTGGCACGAACACTATCACTATATCATCATGCCATTGATTGACGGCAAGACTCTAAGAGACTTGCTGAATGATCAGGTCAGGCTTCCTCTGTCACACGCGCTGGAAATCGCCGAACAGTTAGCTGATGCGCTGGGAGCCGCTCATGCAGTTGGTATCGTTCATCGTGATATCAAACCTAATAATGTGTTTATCACTTCCGACAATCAGGCGAAGCTTATTGACTTCGGACTCTGTAAGCTCATTTCCGAAGATGGAGGTTTGAAACAGCAACTTACAGGCAGCGGCCTTCTGATTGGCTCAAGTCATTACATGAGCCCCGAGGCTTGTCAGGGAAAGCCCGTTACACATTCAGCGGATATTTACGCGATAGGCATTTTGTTATTTGAAATGATTACAGGCCATCCGCCATTCATGTTTGATAGTCCGATCGGGTTGCTGCATCTCCATGTCCATGAACCTATTCCTCTATTGCACGAACATTTTCCGTTGCTGCCATATGCACACCAACTAGACACAATTGTCTCTTCGTGTCTGGCGAAAGATCCCGCCGACAGATTTTTCGACATGGCTCAGCTAAAGCTCGCAATCGCTGAGCTTAGAGATCAGGCATCCGACTCGAACAGCATGAGGTCCTCCTACCAACTCTACCCCACCTGTGCAAAAAAATTGCAGAACTTTCGACATCGCATCCCGAAGAAAGTGGTCATATCAGTTTCCATCTTTGCCGCTGCGGTGCTACTTCCCCTTTTGGGTTCCAAACTACTATGTTTGCCTACACTGATGATGCCGAATCGAGACGCAATTAGATATGAGATATCTGCTGCAAACCTGGCACAATCGTGTGGCTTAGTCGGCTACGAAAACGATCTTCTAGAAGATGCTCATCGACACGCTACAGATCCTCTCGTGGCTGCTGAATTGTCCAATCAACTGGCACACTTTGCCGTCCAGCACGGAAATCGCCTCAGGGCGGTTTCCTATGCCAAACAAGCGCTCACGTCATTAGGGGCAGCATCGGAGCTGCTGAATCTAGGGGGAACGGATAGAGAGCGGATAAGATCAATTATTCAGCAATCCTGCGAGGTATTAAAAGCCATTCCGGGCAATGCTGCATTCAGCACGATTTGTAACACGTCTAATTCGGTGCTTAAGATTTCCAGGAGAAGCGGTTGCGAGGATGCATTATTACCGCTCCTGATCATGAAGGCCAAGTACGAACTCACCATGAATAACAGATTAGATTATGCTTGTACAAGTCAACGGATTGCCCGTATCATTCGTGAATCAGGCGGATCACAGGATGCACAATCTGCCTGGTTGCACAGAGGGCTCGCAGCTTTAGCACCGTTACCGGAAGAGGCGGTGGCCGCCGAATTGCCCTGCAGCCTTCTTGCCGCTTTAAGTGAGTGCGATCTTTTGCGAGCACGGTACAAGGAGTGTCTTTTCCACGTTCAACAAGGTCAGACCTTTTCAAAAAACTCACTCCCGCGGACGAACATATGGTTATTTTTGAACAAAACCAGAGCATTAGTAGAGATGAAACGACTCGAAGAAGCTCGACAACCATTTTGTTCGGCCATTCAACTGTGGAACAAGTTGCCGGAGAATATACTGAAAAAATCGGTTCGGAAGGACATTTATGATTGCTGGACCATCTGCTGTCCTTTATCACCCGATTCGTCTGCAGACTTACATATTCTCAGGACATTTACGACGAAGACCGGACCCGGCAGTGAGTATGAACTGGATATGATCAATGCTAATCTTTGCTATTGGTGGAGTCGATTTAGAACCGCATCCCGCTGGGTTGAGCGAGCTGAAGATAGTTTACCACCAGGGTTTGAGAGTCCCTCTGTGAAGGAGAGAACAAAAATATTCCAGGCTCGGCTCTTGATTAAGATCGGAGATCTTGACCGTGCAGCATGTTGTTTTCGGGAAGCTGCCAAGCTACAGTCAAAGTTATACGGGGTGGATAAGCAGACTGCCAGAGAGTTTGAAATGGGACTCAAAGGATTGGAAAAAGATCTGCAAAACCACCGTATTGGACCGTCTCCGGGGCTCTTCGATTATGGCGGATTCAAATAATGCAATAGCGGTTAGTAATGCCGATACTGACTATAATCACCCTGACTAAGACCTCATCTCTGATTTGCCGCTAATCGGGCCAAAAAGGTTCATTTTCTACCCTTCACTGGGCGACACGTCGCCCCGAACACAAATTTTTCGCTGTTGCGAGTATCTATTTATTCGTAGCTTCCTGCCTACGGATCATAGTATTATCTGTGTCGGGCCGGCGATCGTTGGTTACACAAAAAGAGTAGACCTTTCGATTGTCGTGTGGCGATTGTTCAAAATGCAGGCATCATCTCGTTCCGCGCTGGTCCGTTTGGCTACGGATTTATTGGTACATTGACTGATTGATTACCGATTCGAAGAACGATGAAGGGGCGTGCCCCCTGCAGGGTATTAGCACTTGCAGAATCGCGATCAAATCTGAGAGTGACCAAGAGCGGCATCTCTTACTCCTACTTCATAATGGATGTCGCCCTTCCTGCTGGTGCTTCCGTCTGGTGCAATGCTTTGTCTTTGCCAGTACACATTGACGGCAGTTTCTTGGAATATTTGACTGGCAAAACTGCGTTCTCCATCAAAGGGTGGATTATTGCTGGCCTCGGCATCCGGTCTGAGATTTTGAGCGGAGAGCTTTACCACAGTATCATCGGCAGTTTTGAACTGGCCGGTGAGGGCAGCGTCAACCACCACCTTCGATACCAACGACGGCTGACGGGAATACATGATGTTTTCCAGAGTAGTTACATTGCAAGTGTTATGATACCCCTGGCTGATCTCATCAGGATGAGCTGCCTGGAATAAAATCTGCTGTGCCAGAATGGTCCGTTGGTGCTGTGAGAGCTTAGCCCCATCCGTGGCCTCTAGCAAGCGATTGATGTCTTGGTAGACTTTTGCCAATTCACGATCCGAAATTCGATCGTCGAAATCGGTCTTTCGTTTTTCAAGAGTCTTGATGCTGTCTTTTATTACATCGAGCTGACCATCTGACAATCCACTTTTTTTGAGACGCGTAAGTATTTGATCCACGCTGCCTCTTTCTCTTCTTTGAACTTCTCCTTGTGTGGGCTGTCTTCCGCTCGCTTCTCGTCGATTTCCTCCGGCTTTGTCCTATTCAGAGGCTTTTCCTTGGTATCAGCAAGCACACTATCGCCCGGTTTCAGT
>JAKFUT010000071.1 GCA_021732565.1 Candidatus Obscuribacterales bacterium | reverse complement strand
GAGATAACGCACTGGGTCTCTTTACTGGAAATGTATTGATCACAGGTTTTGTCAACGCATCAGGCGGCTCGGCGCTTACATCTGCCGGTGGTGGAAACGGGGGACCCAGCGGTCAAGTGTCGATTACCGCAGGAGCCCTGCAAGTTAGAGGAACATCGTTCGTTGGATTGGCCACCAGCATAATCGCCAGCGGTGGCGCAGGTGCTGCGGGAACTGGCGCACCGGGAGCAGTTTCGCTAAGCACCTATTCGGTACAGCCGTTACCATCTAACTTCAATTTAACGAGCACCTCAGCAACCGAAGTCGTACTTCCAGGCGGACTATTCACGGTAGGCGGATCCAATATAGCAAACGGAACAGTTTCTGCCATTGTTGCTGGTGGCAGCAGTGTCACCAACTCAAATGCAGCTGCACTCTCGCAGGGAACATTCACTCAAGGAACGATAAACATAACGGTAACCGGCGGAAGCAAGATTATTAAGGTGGGCGGGGTTAACCAGTCCTTCAGCTCCGCCACTGGTGCCACTAGAAACCAGGTAACTCCTGCCGAGGCGCTGGCCCTCTATCAAGTTTCGCTGGGAGGCAACCCTTCGGCACAGACGGTCGGGCTGAATGCCTCCGGGCAACTTACTGCGATTAATCCGCAGACCGGTCTGCAATTGAGCACGGTTACGGTTCCTCAGATCGACCTGCCCGTTTCTTTCACTTCATTTGTCTTGGCTGCTTCAGACAACGTTAACGGTGTAAATCTGAACATCACCGGTGCAAGGCCTGTAGTGAATCTCTCCTCTGCACAGACAGTAAATTTCAGCGGTCAGCTTTCGTTCTCAACCCCTAACAGTAATGCTTTGTTCAATGCGGGGTATAGTGGTCTCATCATCTCCAGCGGTGGCAGCATCAGCGCCGGCAACGATTTACTTTCCACGGCTTCCATTACGAACAATGGCGCACTGAATGCCAGCAGGATCGTAATGCTTAATCCCAATGGTGCGTTTACATTGCAGAACAACGCCAGTGGCACAGTGACAGCCGCCTCTATTGTTATACCTTCAAGTGCCCCGCCACTCAATATAACGATCACCAATCAAGGTGGTTCGATGACTGCGCCACTGATTTTTTCACCGATTGCATTACCCACGGTCTATGGACAATCTGCAGTGGCCGCTGCTCCGGGAGGACCAGCACCAAATGTGGTTCTGCTGAGCCTGACCCTGGCCGGTCCGGGAAATACTCAGCAAACAGCGCAAATTGGTGGTCAGCTGGCCAACGTCGACGTTATGCTGGTTTTCACTCAACAAAGTTCCGTTTCCCACGCAAATACACCGATCAATTTTCTGGCCAACAGCGACATAAGTGCCAACCAGCTTTTACTGCTGCTCGGCAGCGGTGATATAAGCATGAGTGCCGGAGCGAAGATTGGGAGCAATGGCACTACATTACTCCTTGGTCAGGGATTCTCAGCAGCCGGAAACAACACCCTCACAGGTGGCGGTGGTCTGCTATTGATTCTCTCCGGACCCATAAATACAGGATTGAATAGTACCTTAACGGCTTCAGGCAATATAACTTTCATCAACAATGCAAGCGCTGTCACTTTCGGAGCCGGCAGCAAGGTAACTGCGCCACAGGGAATATACCTGATTTCGCAAGGACCGGTCACACTTGGTGGCGTTGGAAATCCGAGCACGTTTTCGTCCAACAATGGCAACATTCTGTTCCTTGGTTCGTCGTTCACAACCACCAATTCGGCGGTTACGGCCAATAGCATTTTCATTAACGGAAGCGGTCTGCTGACCATGAATTCCACCAACATAAACGGTGGAACCGGCCTGGTATTTTGCAACGGCGGAAGCGTATCTATGAGTTCTGCCCAACTGTCTGGCGGGAATTTATTCCTCAGCGGGGGCACAGGAATTCTCGACAATGGGGGAAGTGTTCTTAACTCAACGGGATCAATGTTACTGTCTGGTAAGAGTATAGCGTTTGGGTCCGGCTCGTCTATAACCAGCCCGATGGTGGCATTTAATGCGGGAGACGGCGGTGTTATCCTTGGCGGATCTGGCGCGCCGCTGACGATAAGCGGGACCAGTGTATCGTTCAACTCGTCGAGCGACATCACAACCTCCAAGGTTAACCTCACCAGCGCGTCACCTGTTTCCATAAGCACGTTTAACGGAGCCTTCGTTGATCAGGGCTCCAGCTCGCTTTCTTCGACCACGGGACAGTTGTCTATATCAGCAAAGAGCATCAGTATAGGAGCCGGTACCACAGTTACAGGAAAAACCGGCATTAGTTTGAATGCCAATAGTGGTTCTGTTTTATTCAACGGAACCAGCCTGACAGCAGGCTCTGGAGCGTTATCTATTCAAGCTCAAACCACAGTCACTTTAAATGGCGATCTCAAAGCAGGATCACTTGCCCCCGGACCTCCGGCAACAGCTGCAGTGGTGGATGTTGGATCCATCAGTATTACGTCGAGCGGCACCTCGTCGAATCCCGGGGGCATTACTATCGGCTCAAACCGAATGATCACCAGCGCCGGGGGCAATATCACCATGACTGCTCCTGGCGGAGGTATCACAATTGGCTCAGGAAACACCATTGAAGCTGACGGCGGTAATATAACACTGCTGTCCAGCGGAGCGCTCACCGGCGCCGGCGGAAACGTCTTCAATGCGCGTGCCGCAGGCACCCCGAATAACTCGAACGGAGGATTGATTGAATTGGCTGCAGGCACCACCGTCAGCCAGATGTCACAGGCCGTCTCGAAACAGTCCGGCACTCAACCAGGCGCCGGTGTGCTCGGTGGCAATGTGACTATCAACAACGCCGGCCACACCACCGGTGTCGTGCAAGCTAACATCACCAACGGCGGTGGCATAGATCTCAGTTCAGGCGTTACCCCCGCCGTACTCAATCTAATAGGGGGAGCCATCGTATTTGATGCCAGTGGCAAGACCATTGTTCTCGATGGTGCGACCTTCACTGTTTCGGCAAATAGACCCATATCGCATGTCGAACGCATTTCAGCCACGCCGTTTCGTCTGGCTGTATCAGATAGCGAACGCTCAAATTCGCAAATGCGCGACATTGCTTGCCTGTTCGTGGAAGGCAGCGATGGTCCCCAAATGTTGTCTTGTAAGGACTCCCCCTCTGTCGCAAGCGGAACTTGCATAAAATTCGAAAGCGGCGAAATGTTCATTCATCCACTGCAAGCCTTAGATATTGCCTGTCGATTCGGCAAGGTTCGAGTAAGTAAGGGTGCCTTTGCTTCTGTCTACCAATCGAGATCTCAATTGAGAGTGTCTGCTTATACCGGTCCGGGCGATATCGAGATAGTTATTGGCAATTCCAACGATAACAACAAGCACGGCAGAACGATAAAACTCAATCCCGGGGAAGAGCTCATTTTGTCGACCAGGGAACTCGGCGATGACGAGCGCACGAGGGAGGACGGCATCGGCAGAAGGAGATTTACTCTACATTCTGTTACTCCCGGAGCTAGACCACAAGCCGATCTCCATGCCACCGTTTGCGATTTTTCGATTGCAAGCGCTCTTGGTAGTGTTCCGCATTTGAAAAATCTATTGCAGCCTGCAGCGAACCTGGAGAGAGCACTCAACAAACGATTGCTCAAGACAGCCTGCGTGGTGTCAATGGTGACTGGTAGCCGCGGTGCTTACCAGGCACGTGCGAGAATCATTCCGTCAAAGCAGATTTTCAAGCCTGTCGCATATGAACCGGATCGGTAGAATACCCATAGCAAGTGAAAGCCAATTGGCTCCGCTGAGTACTCTCAATGACCAACAACTAATTTGATGAATCACGGAACGGAACTCAACTCAGCCGGTGCAGCCAATTTATGTATTTCAGATCCTCTATTCTTATTCTTAGCTCTTATTCATAGCCTGTCTCTCAGCGCGACAACACCAAAACGTTTAGTCGAGCCAGCATAACCTTACGTTCTTCGCGATCCTCGACTTTTTTACTTCGCAGAAAGAACGCTCCAGGATGCAATGCGGCAAAGCGGCAGCCATGCTACTTCTTCACCACCAGGCAACCCGTCATCATATCGTGCAAACACTGGCGTTTCTCTGTAAACCCTGCCATTGCGTATCCAATATAGAGAATGATACCGGAGACGATCTTACTGAAATATCGTCCCGTTGCGCGAAGAAATGAAATGGGGCTGCCGTCCATGTCGGTAACCTTTATACCTAGCGCCATTTTCCCGGGAGTACCTTGTAGTGCCGAACTCTCAAAGCACGCGAAGTACAGCCATCCAGTAATCCCTCCTACTACTAATCTGATGGCAAAATTCGGCAGCATGGAAGCATATAAATCCATAATGGCTGCGGTATCACCACTTTTGAGTCTCTCCATTGTCGCTGCATCTGGTGCAGGAAACGGCATTATCAGACTGATCACGATCCCGACTATAAAGCCAACCACCATGAGAATAATAACATCGAGTATGTGCGCACCGACTCTCCGCCAAAATCCAGCGAACATATCAATATCAACTTGATTCATAATGTGCCCTCTCTTTCCCACTATCGCCAGACAGTCAGCAATTCTATATTCCCTGGAAGCAACAAGAAACATCGGTATTAGCAGGAACGCTTCCACTCCTTAGACAATGCCAATTGGGGTTACTTCATGACGAGGAGTTCGCTAAAATTCATTTCCATCTGGCTTTCAATCTCATAGCGAGCCGATTTCGCTTGCTCCTCGTCTAAAGTTGGTAGTAGCTTGCGTGCTTCCGTAGCTGCCTTTACCGCTTCTGCAGAATGACCTTGCAGCCTCTCCACCTCTGCCAGCATCAACCAGCCAACAAGCTGTGAATCAGGTTGATTAGTATTTATTGCTTGCATGATGTTCGCGACCACTAGTTCTCTTGCCTCCGTCAGATCTTTTTCGGCAAGCATGATTGAGGCCAGCGTGAAATAGTAACCCGGGTTTCCTCGGCGCTTTTTCGTTACAGCGCACGCACTGGCTGCTTTCTTTCCGGCATTAGCGCGAACGAGGTTTTCGTACTTATCCGCAAAGACAAGTGCGTCCTTCGGTCTATTGATGAGAGCATAACAGTAAGCGTTGTTTAAATAGAACTCCTCAACCTGTTGTTTTTTTTCATCCCCGCTGGCAGATTTTTTAGTCCTAGCTATATCTATATTTTCTTGCAATTCTGTAAGTGTATTACTGATAGCTTCCGTGGTGCGTTTATGCATGGCCGCATAAGTCGCCTGCTTACCATTCTCTTTCGCATCTAGAGCCATTCTCTCACAAAAAAGGGCGCGCGAAAACTCCAACACAGCTTGATAGCGATGCTGCTCAAAGTCATTATGCTTGGAGACGTCATAGGGAGTAACCGAGGAGCCATCATCCGAAAAATCGAACCTGTAATCAAACCCTCTGCTCCCCAAAAGGTCCAGGTAAGCCACCAGCTTTGCCGGACAGCGTCCGATTTTATTCGTTTCCCCCTTTGCAGAACGAGCCTCTATAGCTGCTTTCCTTCGGAGGCAATCGTCTGCAGGCTTGTTTTTACCTTCGGCTCGATAACATCCAGCCAGATCATCAAGAATCCATTGAAGATCGGAGCTGTTCTTACCATTGCTTTGCTCCTCCAGTGAGATACCCCGGAGAATCATCTTCTCAGCCTCACCAAAACGGCCTTCTTTCATGAGCAACTTATACATCGAAATCATTGGAGTGGACAACTGTATGCCAGTAGACTCCATCAATTTGCTTGGGCTCTTTTGAGCAACCTTGAAGGCCTCTTGTAACGAGGTCTCAGCTAGCTGATCTTGTCCATGACTTTCATATATGGCAGCAAGCCTGTGGAGAAGAAGAAGTGAGTTAAATGTGGTTACCTGTCCTGTGGCTCTTTGATACGCCAGCTCAGATTTAAGCAAAGACACAGCCTCGTTGGTCTGTCCAAAATCATCGAGCTTACGTGCAAGTTCTTCAATGGTTTCGAGATAGCCGTTGCTTCTGGTGCCGCAATCGATGCAATTCCGGTCAAGGCCGAGTATTCAGCTTGCTTCGAGGTAGTATCTTCCTCCTCCTCGTCGGGTCTGGCAGTAGCTTCCTTCTCAGCGAGAGCTTCCAAAAACGGTAGATAAATCGGAGACTGGAGGGCAGAAAAGTCTTGATAGTCGCCACTTCTACTTCCGGAAATTGTAATAGGATGCAACTGCAGTTTGCTCATGTTTTCTACGACCTTCCGAGCCTCCGCCTTCGTGGGCATGACAAAGGTCACCTCGGCTGTAGCAACCGGCAGCCTGTCAGTTGGAATATTCCACCCGAAATCGTGAGAGACGCTAATTCTGTACTTTCCCGGGGCGTTAATTTGACAATAGCGCATCAGGGGCAACGAGCTATAGAATTTCTGACCTTGTTTTAGCAGACCTGAGCCACCAAGCCCGCCCTCACTTCTAGCGTCAGGAAACGGGTCAGGGCAAATGGAACCGTCTGGACCAATTGCTATCACCTTAAAGCGCAGACTTCGCGGAGCGCCGCGATAATCGCCGCCGCTGTCCAATTCCAGAGGGCTGGTTCCCCTATTCTCGAGCGTAAAATGCACGAGTACGTTTTCTCCAAGGAAATAGCGATCGTGGTCAAACTCGGCGGTAAGTTTTACAGCTTCCAGTTTCACTTTGTGTTGGGCTTGTGTTTGAGTCCGTGCCACCCATTGGGCATTATAGATAACGAAAGCGGTTGTCAGAACTGCAATTAGAGCAACAGAAAGAATAACGCATGGGTGTTTCATATGACATAGCCGCCCGATCATTTGACAGTAGCAGCTTACCCGGTCGATCCCATCACGCAAAGTATCGTTGGTCATGGCAAAGTCACTGGCTCTGTGATGAAATTTCCGGGCGCCCTTGAGTGATCGATAAACTCAAGTTGAACGGACTGGGAATAACTAGGGGGTAACGCTGAGGAACTGTTTGTGAAAGACGACAATAAGGAACGACAAGCGAGCAATGAAAAGGCTTCAAGTTTCCATTCGTCCATGTTCGATGATCTTGATGTTGTTGTTAAGGAAGACGACATGAAATCATTTGTAGGTGGTGCCGGCTTGCATGAGCTTAAGCAGGCTGAGTCCCTACTCAAACAGGCTGAATCGGCGCATGACTCAACGCAGCAATTCCAACTCTATGGTGAGGCAGCACATGATTTTGATTTAGCCGGTAATGAATTCCACTCTGACGGCGACAGGCAAGAGGCTTAGCAGCACAAAACTATGAAAAGTCCGGTGACCACAAAGATGCTGCGCAATACTGAGAGCAACTAAGTTTTCGTAGCGACCTTCAACCCGAGGTAGAAAGGTCCATCGTCTCTCAAACGGAAAAGCAGTCAAAGAAGTCGTGGCATCGTTAGAGCGGAGAGCCCTGTGAAATCAGCTGATGTGCAACGTACTGTACGCAGTGTACTGAACCCGTGGTGTAAGAGTGAAGGATTTACACGGGGAACATTTAATAGCTGGAAAAAGAAGGTCGACGAAAGATACGTTGTGTTCTGGTTTCAATGTTCTCGGTATGGCTGGGACGCTTATTCAGGTTCTGAACTCATTGTGGAGTTTCAATGCTCCACGTCGCCCAACGCAGGAGATTGTGATTCCCGCTTTCGACATCGCTTGCCCACATTTCTATCAGATGAAGATCTGGTCCAAGTTTTCGACCTTCAAAACACAATTATCAAGTTACTTCCACCGGCACCGCCTGATCATCATTGGTTTGATTCTGAGTCATATCAAGCGCTTTTTCAAGAAGTCATCGAACCATACGGATCGCATCAGGACATCTGGCTTCGATACAGGTCCTCTGCCGATGTAGAACAATGGGCGAGATTTGTTCTCACAAGGCTCCCGATGATTGTGCCACGACTTCTTGCCCTGAATGCCTAACGATTGAGAGACATTGTGGACGGATAAATCGATTGATCCTTCGGTGATATGCGACAATTTGTTTAGACCGAAGAGTTCCCGGGAATACAAGCATTACGGTTTTTGATTTTTTTTCTATGCTCACCCGGGCGGTGCGAAAGTGTCTGTCTGGTGGGATGGGCACAGGATCAGCACAGAGTTCACCTTCTCGCAGAGATTCCATGTTTTTAGACGAAACAATTTGAGCCTACGAGATACTTCGGATGAACATTCAACCAGGCTCTTTAATCGACGACCGTTATGAAATATTGGAGAATCTGGCAGGTGGTGGCTTCGGATCTATATTCAAAGCTCAGGAACTTAGTCTCCAACGAATTGTAGCGCTCAAGTTTATACACGCTGATCTTATATCACCAAAACTTGTTGCTCGATTCGAGCGCGAAGGCAAGGTATTGTCGACGCTATCTCATCCCAACATTGTCAGTTTCTATCGCTTCGGTGTGCTGGGGAATGAAATTCCCTACATAGCCATGGAATTCATCGAGGGCAAGTCTCTCAGATCTTTGATCGACGAAACAGCAATTTTACCTTTCCAGCAGAGCATCACTATTGCTATCCAGATATGCGATGGTCTTGCAGCTGCTCACCTGCATGGAATTGTGCACCGAGACTTGAAGCCCGGCAATATCATCATGATGGAAGAGAACAAGGTAAAGCTGGTGGATTTCGGACTGGCAAAAATGACCACGCAGGAAGCCATCGGACAACAACAACTAACACAAACCGGTGCGATGATCGGAAGCATTTATTACATGTCACCGGAACAGTGTCGTGGGTCAAAGATCGATCATCGCGCGGATATTTATGCACTTGGGTGTGTGCTTTACGAGATGCTCACCGGCGTTACACCTTTTGTTGCCGAGACCACCTTCGCCGTGATCCGCATGCATTTGCAAGACACTCCCGGGCCTGTGCTAAAAGTGGCGCAAAGCGATGTTCTCCCTTGCGGATTGAACAACATGCTCATGAAAGCACTGTGCAAAGATCCCGAGCAGAGATTTCAGTCGGCACAGGAAATGAAACAGGCGTTGCTGCTGCTACAAGATGGTCGAGGCAATGAGATCGCTCCAATTCGGACTGATTACGAGAACAACACTGAATGGTTGTCATTAAACCAGCACCAACTTAGCAAAGGCACACGTTTTCGTAACGCACTTCTGTTTTCTCTGCTGTGTTTTGGCGCACTGGCAATGGTGACTATCTGGAGGATGTTCCATCACCCGGTCAGCACTATTGAGCCCGAGGACTTGAGAAACAATGTGAGCAGCGAACACTCCACGCCGAAACGAGTGCATCGTGTCGTCGACAGCAGGGATGCTGTTCAATCTCTACGGATTATATATACGACGCTTCCTAATGTGATCAACGACAAGGATGCGTCCAGCAGACTCGTCCAGGCGGAACGCGAAGTTACAAAGATAATGAAAGAGTGTCCGGATTTGGCAAGACCGCGAATTCTGCAGACGCATTTGCTTCTGGGGTGGATATATCGCTTGATGTATATGGCTACTCCCAGTGATGTCTCCTCTCTAGACAAAGCCGAACGAGCTTATTTGAGTGGGCTTCCCCCAAGACCAGCGGAAGAGATTCACATGGATAACGTCATCTATGCGGAGTTGGCAGACGTCTTTGTCGCCAAACACGATTATCAGAACGCAGCATCATGTTATCAACGTGCTCTGAAATTGCTGTCGTTAGAACCGTCCGTTGATTATGACTTCGACATGAATCTATCTCCGGGAACTGAATCGGATGAATCTATTTGTGGTGCAAAGTTTCACTTAGGTTGGTGTGAAAGAATTCTAGAGCATTGGCAGATCGCCGAGAAGTATCTGAGAGAAGCCAGACAGGAATCGATTTCGATTGGCACCTATTTTGCCTGGGGCGTCGCAATTACTGCCACCGGGGAATTGTGCGCTGTCATGGAACATGATGGACGCGTCCATGAGTGTCGCGAACTCATGATCGATACTGAGAAAAGACTTGACCGCGATATTCTTGAACGAAGCATGGACAATCGAAATTCCCTGAGATTATTTTTGAGATTACTTAGCTTTTCGAACGACCTGGACTTCGCACTGAGAGTATCCGAAAAAGTCGTCAAACTTTGCGAACAGCCGATTTCCGGTGCAGAAAACACTGATTTCGATATGGCAGAAAAATTCCTTACTGGGCAGTCAGCTTCGGCAGTTGCCGCTCATCGTGCCGACCTGGCCGACAAATTCGTAGCATTGAAGAAACGACTAGAAATGATCGCACCCCGTGCAAGACCTCATTGACCGCTTCCCCGACTGTTTCACCGAATGTACAAATCAAGACACGGGTTGCATATTGGTGAGACGGAATGGGTTGTGTTTACCTGGCAACTCAGGAAGAGCTTCAGCGAACAGTGGCATTGATGTGAGATCCTGAGTAAACAACCTCTGGCAAGACTGTTCTTAAGGTTTTACATCTTTCTTGGTAACATGTATCCCGAGACTTTCTCCTATTGCCACAAAACGCGCCAGAAAAGCCTCCAATGAATTGTAATCACTGCTGCCCATCTGCAGTACCTTGAGCTCATGAATGTCCGGCATCTGCGCGGCAAGTTCCGGCAATTTTGCTATCATCCGTATAGCTAACCCGTTCTGGTCAATCAAATTCTCGACTTCCTGTCTCAAGCGAGCAAGATCAATTTCCTTTTCAGCAAGGTTCTGTCTAACTTTTGCCGTTGCCTCTTCAAATTCCAATCGAGACGTTTGTTCCAACTGCGCATTTGCTAACGTTGTTTCTAATTGCCGTTGTAGCAGCTTTGCCTCTTGAGCCTGCACTAACAGAGCCAGCTCAGCTGCCTCCTGCTTCACTTGAGTCTCACGCTTGATTCGTCTTCTGTCGGATTCGAGTTGACTTTCTGCAAGGCGCGTTTCTTCAGAAAGTTCCTTTAGTGATTGTTCGGTCTGCAACTGCTTTTGGCGAACACCAACCTCACAATCAAGACTAGTTCGTTTCACTGCCTCCTCACCCAATTGGTGTAGCACCAGCAACTTCCTCTCTTGTTCCAACTTGGCAGCTTCCATCTGCAACCGCCGCTCCGATTCCTTTCTGGAAACAGTGGTCTCCTCAACCAGTTGAATCCTTTCCCTTTCCAATTCCTGCTCAAATGTAAATCTGGTTTTCTCTTGAGTCAGCCGTGTTTCCAGAGCCTCCGTCTGCGTGTTTTGCTTAATGCGCTCGATTTGCACCATGGTTTCAGCTTCACTGGTCTCCGCCAGCCTGCGATTCTCTAATTCTTTTGTTCGAACTTCCTCCTGTGCTCCCAGATGACTAATGCGAGCAATCTTCTCCTGCTTGTGGCGAAACGGTGCTTGCAAATGCTCCCACAGTTTCAACGAACTAACGTATGCTTCTTTGAGTTGGACAGTGACAATTTTGATGCCTAGTCCTTCCCCCGAGGTTCCGCCGCCCCTGCCTTCTGCCACCGCCTTGAGACGAGCAGTCAATTCTTCAATAATCGGCTGTTTGTCAGTTAGAACTTCGTCGATGGTCATGGTGGCAATCTTGTCTTTGATGGCCGCTTCGGCTTGTTCGCGCAGTTGCGCATTGACGATTCCGAGTGGATCTCTCGAGTCCGAAAAATCCAACTTTCGGTAGGCCACGGAAAAATCTTGAATTTGCCACTGCACATATGCCAGCACATTGATACCTTGCTTCTCCGAGCTTATACTGTTGGCAACAATGCCAATAGTTTGCATGGCAGCGGGAACCACCAGATAGGCATCGCGGTACGGATCATATGGAAACGAACACCCCATGCCAATGGTCACCGGCTCTTTTCGTCCCAAGCGAGTATGCACCACATAAACGTTAGGCGGCACGATTATCCGTTTGAATGGCCAGAGTCCCACTTCACGAACCTGTATCGGTTCTTTCAGCAGTTGTAGTTCCTCTGAACTCATCAAGTCACTCACAAGAGAGGCGGTGCTCCCGGCCGAGTAAGAATCAGCCGAAGGCGCGGCTTTCGCACGGTGGCTCATTGGTACGATCTCGTCAAGGTTGCCCCACTTGCCGGCCGCTCCAATTTCACGTTCACGAACCTTTCTATCTTGCTGCTCAGTATCGGGCATGATCTCATAAGACTTTGGTAAATTTTGCTGGTTAAACACATTGGCAGCAGCCTGGCGCTTGTAGTTCTCCTTGGTCATAGGTCAGTTCTCCGTCGATGCAGCGGCTTGTTACTGTGAGTTGGTATTGTCCATAGAGGCCATATACCTGTTATTGGTGACATTCCTTTTGAACCTAAAAGACAAACTCCGGTTGAAGCCGAACTTTACTCAGATGTTGCATCGATTGGACTGCAATACATCAAACGTGCATGTTTTCGAGCCGATATTATCGCAATGAGTTCTATTCAAGTGGGGGGGCGTCTCCTTACTTCTCGACGCTCGAATATATTGTGCTTTCTAATTCTAAGAATGGCTGAGCGTGCGGATGGACACTCTAACCCTTGTCTACCATTAATTGTAGTCCACATTCAATTGACCAGAATGCTGTTTACTACTATCGTGGAGGCCTATGCCTGAACGCTCTTGAGAACAGGCGGCAGCCGCAATTCAGATGCAACAGCATCGGTGCAAGGAGTACTATGAATAAGCGCAAACAAATGCTCACTTTGCTGTGCCTGGTCTGCGGACTTTCACAAACTCCTGCGGCGAACGCACAAGCAGATATATTGCTTGGTATGGGCATGAAGTTAATTCCCATAGTACTTCCTATGGTGCTTACCACTATCCCTATGATTCCTGTTCTGGTGAAGGAGTGGATGCCACCCTTACCTCGGCTCGGGCGCAAAAAGAAAGACGCTGTCAGTGACACCACAAGCACCGAGAGCGATACCAGCGATAGCGATAGTAGTAGTAGCGATGGTAGTAGCGACAGTGGCAAGAAGAGTAGCGTCAGTGCGGAAGAATCGACGCCGCAGAGTCGTCCACTTCCGGCTGATAATCAACAGGAAGTCGCCGCGAACGTGCGAGCACGGCCAACAGACAATAGTGAGTGGTTTTTGGAAGACGAGAACGAACAGACCCAAACTCAGTCAGCTCGTATCCAGAGCTCTGGTATCAGCCCCCGGGCGCCTGGCAAGACCCGCGTCAGAGAGGTAGTGAAAGGCGAGGTTCTAATCGTACCCGCGAAAGTGCAAGCAACTCCTGCTATTCCTTCGCAGCCACCTGCTGAATCCGCAAGTTCAACTCAGCCTCATCAGACTCAGGCGGCAGAGACTGAGAATACCCCTCCTCCCGTTATCATGATGAGGGTGTCGGAGTAGCATCGCTACTGTGTCCCTGCTGCCGGCAGAAGAAGCGATTTTGGTGTCTTGTCGACGGAATCGTCCATCCGCTAACATAACGCGCGCATCATTCAGAATAATTGCCCCTGGTGCTTTGGCAACGAATTGCGCCGCATCGACCTTCGTCCAGATTTAGCCTCCACGGCAATTTTTTTGATACATTCCGGGGTTATATTGGCTGTGTGCAGATGAATGAGACGGGCGCATAATCACGGACAATCAATTGCCTTTAAACACTGATCACAAGAACGTTCCTCGAGAGCGCTAATCAACTAACCTTTTTCCATAATTCATTGATGGTTGCTACACGTGACTCGGTAACACGATAGCACTACATCATTTTGGTGTTTCGCAGAATGTAATCGGAGCGGTAGCGAGATGGGCTCGCTACCTTTCATTGGAGCTGGAAACTTATGTCTGGAATGCAAATTCGATTTGAAGATGAGCTTGTTCCTCGCCAGAACCCTGAAAAGAAGGCAAATCTGCCAGAGAGAATTGGCAATAGTGATTCAGAGGACTGGCTACTTACATTTTCTACAGAGCAGCACCGTTTGGACGGGTTGCAGACCTTCCTTCCATGGATGGAACTGATCGCCCGGAATAAAAGCGAACCTCGCAGCGAAACAAGACAAGATGGCAGGAAGATCGACTACGACAAGAATGGCGAAATCACCCGTGTTGAGTTCAAGAACGGTGAGACGCGCACGTTTGTCAGAGAAGGCGAGCCACCCAAGCTAGTCGCGATACAAGAATCCGACGGAACTGAGTGGACCTCAACCAATGGCAAGACTTTTCAAAGAACGGGCGCTCCACAAGATCAGATTACGGGCAAACCCACAATCAAGGATGACGGTACATATTTTTTCAAATTCCGACGCGGCTGTGGCTCCAGAAGCCGACCGAATAGCAGTATTAAACGATCCGGCAAAAATGCACATTGCACTGCGCGGATTGTCTAGAGCAGAGAAAGAGATAGCCGTGTATTGTTTGCATCAGGGTGAATTCCGTCCCGAAGACAGATTAAGAGCCTATGTAACGGGTTTCGGAACAGCAGAGGCGGAAATAAAGCAGGTTTTCAATGAAATTCGCAACCGAGAGAACGTACACGAAGAGCTCAGTAAGCGGTCTGAGCTGAAAGGCAAGCCTATTACCGAAGAACTGATCACCAGAGCTATCAACACCCGGCTTGAGGAGATCCGCACAGCATATGCAAATAAGTATAAGGAATCTCTAAGTGCTCGTCTATGCGATGAGTTGGGCGGAGA
Source organism: Candidatus Obscuribacterales bacterium (assembly GCA_021732565.1). Taxonomy (GTDB): domain Bacteria; phylum Cyanobacteriota; class Vampirovibrionia; order Obscuribacterales; family Obscuribacteraceae; genus JAKFUT01. Next base: position 3,745 of record JAKFUT010000071.1, on the reverse strand, counting down.
AGACTGGGTGCAGACTAGAAGGTTGTCTGGAAATGAACCGACGACCTCTGCAGAAGCGCTCGCCCGAGCGCAAGCCGAGTTTTATGATACTCACGGAGCCATGGCGCGCATCCTTGACCGGGCCGGATGGGACGGCACAGTTGCTATGGAAAGGAGTCGAAACAATCAGGTTCAAGACGTTCAGGTAAAGTCAGCTGCTACGGGGCAGGAAATCCCCATTGAAGCGGCTCGCCAGATGGCAGAGAACCTGCTTGCGGTTACCGATTTGCGAGTGCAATCAGAAAACAGTCTCATTGATGCGGGCGCAGAAGCCGCCATTGCTGCAGCCACTATCGCTATGCTACTTCCATCCGCTGGTTCGAGCATCAGCCTGATGGCCCTCTCACAGTGGCACTGGCACTACCCGGTTTCCCCAATTGGCTCGCGGTGTTGCACTGGTAGCGCGGGCGACTGACGGTCTTGCCAAAACCGCAAGAATTGAAGCGCTGGCAGTGTACCTGCAGAACGCGCACAGAGTGACTCAACTGGCGTGCGCAGGCCTGGCTGGTGGCTCAGCTAAGCTGGTGGCTCAGCTAAGCTTCTGGCTCAGCTAAGCTTCTGGCTCACCAAACACTCGGCTCACGTTATCTTCCTGGAAGAACAGTCGCAACGGTCTCCAATGAGGCACAGCTACACCATGTGCTAACGCAAATGCAGCAAACCAAGCAGTTTCCCGTTATCATGGCTGTGTATGCAGATCAGCCACCGTTTAAGCCATCCTCGCTATTTGATTTCGTCGCTGGTGGCACTGGTGGATACCATGTCGTTAATATTCAGGAATACGATCCAATAACAAAAAGGGTCAAGTTCACTAATCAGTGGGGAAGTTCCAACGATCACGTAGCTAATGGAGGCGTCTCGCTCTTAACCATGTGGCAGGGCATGAATAAACCAAAGTCTGGTTTATTTCGAATTATGCCGAAATCAATCAATTTTGAATGAGCGATACTGTGTCTGATCTCTGCAAATGACGTATGTGCTTGATAATTCGATCTTTAGTAATGGCGTCGCTTTGAGATGCAACTGACGTGCGTTTGACCAATTCCAATACCCGCTTTAACTCATCAGAGAAAGTGGGAGCTATCGTCTCATCGAACTGAGCCTTAACCACCATGTTCTTTATAATTGAAAAAGTGGCACCGTCCCACACCTGCGGTAGCTGCTTCACGTGAATCTCGAGGTCGCTCCACTTCTGCTCACAGGCATCCAAGTTAATTCGAGATCTCCAATAATGCCACTTGCAGGGAGAATGTCTGTCGACTATCTCTTTTGCATTGGTCAATTCTTGTTCCGCCAGTTCATACTTTCCCTGCCTTCGTCGGCAGTCAGCCATACACACAAAAAGCCACATTCTCTCCACACCGGTCTGCTCATCATCGGCGATGCAGTAGCCCAGTACCCGCTTGTATATGGCGTACGCCTCATCGAAGTGTTCGAATTTTGTGCTGTATTGTCCAAGCTGTATTGATGACTCTACAAAATCTTTTAGTGAGCGACTGTCACTGGCAGCCCTTCCCTCTAAATCGTTAACGCGGATTCTCAAATCGTCCCGCATTTTTTCATCGCCCTTTCTTGTCTTCTCACGTTGTTGTTCGCGTTTAATCCGTCCACTCAGAGCCTCCTGCTCTCGTTGGGCAGACTGATACCACTTTGAAAATGATACCGTGATCGCAACGGCAAGACAGATAACGAGGAGCACCATTGATTTATTTCGGTAGCTCATCGTTGCGAGCTGAGTCTGAAAATGAACTGTTTCGGAGAGTGGTTGCAAAGCAACACTATCAAGTTCTGCTTGTATTTCCTCCATCGACTGCGGTCTATCTTGGGGTCGCTTCATCAAACAACGATCGATAAGCAGCCCAAGCCGGCGCTCCCCTGCATTTCGAGCGAGTGCTTCCAGCGAAGGCGGTGGTTCTCGCATATGCATATACATTGTCTGCAGCGCGGATTCACCCCGGAAAGGTGGTTTACCAGCAAGACATTCAAACATAATGCATCCTAGTCCATAAATATCTGAGAGGTGATCAGCTCGGTTTCCCGCACACTGCTCCGGGCTCATATAAATGGGACTGCCAAGTACACAGCCTGTTTGAGTAAGTGACTGCGTATTAACATCTCTATCGCCGCCCGATCCTTCAAATCGAGCAATACCAAAATCAATGATCTTAACTTGCAGTGGTTGTCCGATGTTCCCGCACAGCATGATGTTGCCGGGCTTTAGATCTCGATGAATCACGCCGTTCTTATGCGCGTGGAATAGCCCGCTAACAACTTGCTTTAAAACGTTCAGGAATACTCCGGTGGGCATGGCACCAGTCTCCAATTCCCGCGCCAGCGATTTCCCGTCTAGCAATTCCATAACATGGTATGGTTCGCCGCCGTTCGTGAGATCAGACGAAAAGATGGAAACAATATTCGGGTGTTTCAGATTGCTGAGAACTCTGGCTTCTCTGAGAAATCTTTCCTGCATCTCGGGTCTTTTTGCCCCCTCGAACATAAGCAGTTTGATGGCTACCTTTCTCTCAATGATAATATCGAAAGCTTGGATGACGATTCCCATGCCACCATGACCAAGCACACCTGTGCTCTCGTAACGTGCGGGTAATGATGACACGGCACAAAGAGAATCCCGACTCAATCCAACCGTCGAATCCGATTGCTCACTCGAACCAATTGTTGTGTCGTCTGAATCGAGCGCCATATATCCGGGTCCTCCAGACCTAATATTCCCGCAATCCCGGAGTCACGACATTATTCAAACTAAGACGAAGACATGATCGCAGTCAACTCCTGCTTAAGTGAGCAAGTGACGGGCAAGCAACTCTGCCGCCATCATCCATCCAAAGCTGCTCTGCAACCGATGCATAGATGCTCGTCAGGCTGACAAAGTCCATTTTTCGGTCCAGTGGCTGAGGGTCTCCCTCCATGGCCTTATGGAAAATTGCGCCGCGCGCAATTTTTCCCTTAGCATCCAAGTCTGTAAACCCTCTGAATTTGGCAATTGTCTGCTTGTGTGGGTTGTAGAAAATTGCATCCTGCGCAATTTTAGATAGGCCGATGATCAGACCTACCTCACCTCCGGTACATCGATAGCAAAAAACTTACCCGATCACGCCATAGGGTGGCTTCCCCACCTGAGGCTGTTCTGACCTCTAGCCCGTTCATTCTCGGTCATGACAAGCCTGCCCGAACAAGCTGTCGTCCTGATGGGCTCGCTACCTCCTCTGACGCAGGCCGCTGCCCTTTTGATGAGGCTCTGAACACCCCGTCTTCCATACCACACACAGTCCCGGGTATTTTCCTAAAACCCGCCAAATGGAACGATGTGGGCTTCCTGATTGCGGCTCGGTCGAGGAGGCGGCGCGTAGTGAACAGGTCGGACTCCCGAGTGATCTGCGGGCTTGCTCACTTCTTTACCTGGCTTCTTGAACATCCCCGTACGCTGCAAATCTCCAGCGCTGCTCCTTACAAGCCCACGAACTACTGCCACTGCGCATGGTGCATGAAGCGCAATCGCTTGCGATACACTTCCCAGAATTAGTTTGGTCAATCCTCCTCGTCCGTGAGAACCCATGACGATGATGTCGGCGCGGGCAGCAGTCGCCACATTGAGAATGGTCTTCTGCGGATCGCCTTCGCAAACTTGTACCGATACTCTATTGGGACCAAACAGTGTAATAAGATCCTGCGCCATGCTGTTCAGCTC
>JAKFUT010000411.1 GCA_021732565.1 Candidatus Obscuribacterales bacterium | reverse complement strand
TTCTCGTTGAGGAGGGGATCATCTGCGGTCATGGAGGCCAATTGGCTGCGCAAATTCAACAGCGCTGGCACGCTGGTAGCAGCATCTTGTGGATTGAATTTCGCGATTATTTCATCAGCAGATTTTCCAATATCTGCACCTCCCGCCACCCGGCTCCATGTGGTGTCCACTCCGTCCAAAATGTCCTTGTCTACCGCCGCTCCGTCCAAAAGCTGAAACGATTCAAGTCTTGGGCCGCCAGTGACACCGGATAACCGGAAGCTATCGAATCCTTGTGTCTTATGCATCGAACGACTATTTTGAGCCAGGTCGGTGAATAACTCGTCTGAGACTGAGTCTTTGCCGCCTGCATCCATCTTCAGAGCGTTGACTCCAACTGCCTTGTCTTTCTGAAGGGTGGAGATATTCCAGAGAATGCGCTTTGGCTGCCACGGTGCCAGATTTTGATCGGCAAAGGCTTTTGGATCGCCGGCGAGCTTGAATGCTTCCAATGCCAGAACAGCTGATGCGGTGTGATGTCCGTGTGTGCCACCAGGAGTGGGCGAAAATCGTGTGATCAAAACATCAGGACGAAATTCGCGGATAACGCGAACCATATCGGACAGAACCGCTTGCTTATCCCAGATCTTCAGTGTTTCGCTGTAGTTCTTAGAGAATCCAAAATCGATCGCGCGAGTAAAAAACTGCTGCGCACCGTCAATGCGCCTGGCGACCAGCAATTCCTGCGTGCGGGCCACGCCCAATTTATCACCGAGTTCCGGCCCGAGAACATTTTGCCCGCCGTCACCGCGCGTCAGAGAAAGATAGGCCGTGCGATAATTTCGTCCACGCGAAAGATATGCCAGAAGTTCAGTGTTCTCGTCATCCGGGTGGGCCGCTATGTAGAGCACACTGCCCATTTGGCGAAAACTTTCAAGTTCATGAAGAATCGCGCGAGGTTTTCCAGTTTTCATTTCGTCTCCAAAAGCGGAAACAGAAAACACCGACGCCAGACAAAGCAGGGCACAGACGAGCGCTGGACGCCATTTTTTGAAAAGCGGCGAGACAGACTTGGCAGCATCTAATCTATTCACTTCAGAGTGGAAATCAGGTCCGCATTCAACTTGATATAACCAAGATCATTGGCTTTTTCTGCCAGTTCGCTTGAATGCTTAGCTGCTGCGATTGCACCTTCTTTGTCACCAAGCTTGGCAAGAATTTGGGCTTTCAGATAAACCATGTAATGGGCGTCGCGTTCGGCAAGCGCTGCCTCTATCCACTTCTTGGCTTTTTGCAAATCGCCACCGTGGTTGTAATAGAACTGTGCTGCCTGAAAGTAGGGCTTTTTCGGTTCATCTGAGGCCATCACTGAATCGACTTGCGACATGAGTTTATCTACAAAATCGACATGCACTTTTATCGGGACGCCAGTCTTATCCCATGAAATATCCATGACTGCCGAATCATCGGCGATTTGATTGAATTCGATCGTGAATGAGTCTACCGAATGCGCAAGCTTAACCGGGGTCGCGCTGAATCGTACAACATCCAATTTCTCGTCGTATTTATAAGGACCAGGCTGTTCGGAACCCTTGTTGATGATCACCTTCCATTCGTCTTTGCCGGGAATCGTCATCAGTGCATAAGTACCTGCAGCGATTTCAGTGCCATTCAACTTCACCGGAGTGCTAAAAATGATTTTCGTCGCCTGGTTTGCACCAGTGCGCCATACCTTGCCGTATGGAACCAATCCACCAAAAATATCACGCCCCTTGACGCCAGGTCGCGAATAGGCAACTTCGATGTCAGTCAGGCCAACCCGCTGTTTCAACGTACACCCCGGACTGGGTGCGGGGAATTCAATCTTGGCTGTCTCCGCCGCCAGCACACTTGAGGCTATGGTTAAGCCACAACCGATTGCAAAATAAAAAGGAATTGTTTTAGAGTTCATATGATTGTCCATTTGACCCGGTAAATGAGCAAGACTATGGGCGCCTGCAAATGAAATTGATCGTACTATTTAGTGCATCCAATGATTGTGAGATGGCGAATTGTTTTGTAATGGATTGTAGTTCCGACACGACAATCAATGAAAAATGAGAATGTCTCAAACGCCGCTTTGAATCGATAGAAAAGGATTGCAGTGACTACTTTTAGCAACCTTGGCGATCAAATCATCGGATTCGGAATTTTGAGAAACAATTTACCTGCGATCGTGAAGCCGGTATCTGATTAGATACTGGCCCGGTCGCCATAAGTCGGCTCGGAGTGCGAAGCTACATATATGAGTCCTCATTAGTACAATAGGTTCATGGCACGGATATTTGTAGTGTCTGCTATGAAGTCGCCGCAACTACCCAAGCAATCATTTGACATTGCGACCAATCGAGAACCGACCAATCGAACGCGCTAATATCAGCAATTGCTAGTGGTGACAATCAAGGTTCGGTAGCTCTCATCTATCTGATGGATAAAATGAAATTACGATCTCCTGCAATATCAATCGCTCTGACCGCACAGTTTTTGTTGATTTCGCTACCATTTCTCGCCGCCCTTTCTGCCGACGATGCGGCTGCGAAATTTACATTGTTGAGCGACCAATTCATGAAAGATTCCCTGGGGCTATCACCGTCGGCTGCCAGCCAGGCAGGGTATCACAAACATGTTGACACGAAAACCGGTGCGTCTATAGAGTTGGACGCATTGCTTGACGACATGAGCTTAAAGGCGATCGAAGCACAGAAATCATTTTACCAGGGCTGGCAGAAGCGCTTTCATGATGAAGCTCCATTATCAAGTCTGCCACCACAGGATGCCGCCGACTGGCAACTAATTGACGATCAGATTGCTCTCAATTTGCTGGAATTGGATAGTATTCAAAATTACCGCCACAATCCGACAGTCGCCGTAGAACTTATAGGAAACGCGATCTTTCAGCCACTCACGGTGAACTATGCTCCCCTGAACATCAGGATTGGCCATGTGCTCTCAAGAATTGGGCAAATACCACGCTTGTTGAAGCAGGTACAGGAATACTTGGTTGATGTTGACCCTATCTTTGTAAAGAATGCCATAGAGGAGAATGGCGGCAACATAGACCTGATAGAGAACACTGTTGCTAAAGAAATTTCCGACGGTTCTGCCTTGACCGCTGATATGAGGTCGCAGTTAAAGAAGCAATATGACGAAGTGGCACCGCCGGCAGTTGTCGCTTTGAAAAATTTTTCCACATGGCTCCAGGAAGACCTCGCAAAACGTAGTTGCAGTCGAACCTGGAGACTGGGCAAAGATCTCTACAACAAGAAATTCAGATTAGTAATGGAAACCGATGTGACAGCTGAGCAACTGTTGGCAGATGCAGAGGCAAACGTCCGCGCGGTGCGGGCTGAAATGCTTCAGTTGGCACTGCCGATGCACAGTCGCATGTACCCTGATCACTCCGACCACGGAACCGCCAGCCGGAGCGATCGCGAAAATGTCATCATCGGTGAAGTGCTTCAAAAGATTTCTGATGCTCATCCACCTCGTGAAGGACTCTTGCAAGCGGTTGATGCCGATCTCGACAGCATTAGAGCGTTCATTCGCGAAAATAAAATTGTGGGGCTAAGTGACCGCGACAATCTGAAGGTGATACCAACGCCACCGTTTATGCGTGGAAGTTACTCAGTAGCGGGATCCCACAGTGCACCACCCCTGGAGCCTCAGGCCGAAGCGCAATATTGGGTTACACCGATTGATCCGAAGATGGATGCTGCCATGGCGGAGTCGAAACTGCGCGAGTATAACAACTACACGTTAAAATGGCTGACAATACATGAAGCACTCCCCGGACATTACATACAATATGAGCACCTCAACAATATTCAACCGGAGAGACGCCGACTCCTTCGTTCCCTGTATTCCAACGGAGCCTACGTTGAGGGCTGGGCAGAGTACATCGCGCAAGTGATGATGGATGAGGGATTTTTGAAAGACGATCCTCGTTTTCGTTTGGTAATGCGCAAAATCCGTCTTCGTGTTTTGGCAAACGCCATTCTCGATATAAAAATGCATACGATGGAGATGACAGACTCTGAAGCTATGGACTTGATGACAAAAAATGCATTTCAGACCAGTGCGGAAGCTGAAGGCAAACTGAAGAGGGCCAAACTGAGTTCAGCACAGTTGCCGACATATTATGTCGGTGTGCGGGAATGGTTGGAGTTCCGAAAAAGATATCAACAAAAAGCAGGCAGCAAATTCAATTTGTTAAAGTTTCACAATATGGTGCTAGATCAGGGACCATTACCTGTACCGGTAGTTGAGACTTTACTTGACTAACTAGTTCACGCTGAAAAAGTCCCGCAATTTTCAGCGTGAACTAACTAACTAGTCGATTTTTGGTGCTAACTATAACTAGACTCTATCGCCAGGCAGCATTAGTACCGGGGCTTGGAATGCACTCCATCCAGATGAAGCCGACGAAAATGACTAATTTATTTGGAAAGCATCCACCATTTACAGGGCAATGAACTCAAGAAAATTCCGTTGATTATTCCAGGAAAGAAAACGGCAAACGACAGTAAAAGAGGCAGACACATGTTTACGAACCAGTCAAAATCTCAACGACACTGCCGCATCGGCTCCATCGCAATTGCATGCGAACTGGCATGGACCATGGCATTGGCATACATACCGGCGGTCTTGAGCTCCCCGGAAACACCGGCGAAAACGACCTCCGCAGCAACATCGCCATCTGATGCTGAAGCTAAAGTAGTTGCCGTGTTGAAACCGCTTTTGCCAAAACTTCGCAAGTCCAAAGTGCCCGTTTATCTGCCGGCGTGGTTACCCCCAGCAAAATCTATGACAACGTCGGGCAAGGCTTACCCCAACGCACTGGTAGAAAGCGACAATTATTCAGCTTCCCTTTCCGGCAGACCTGGCGCAGGGGGCTCAGCAACCTGTTTCTACATGTCCGGGAGTACTGAACCCTGCCAAAAGAGCGGAAAGAAGGTCGACCTCGGCGCCGGGCGAATCGGTTACATCGAACTGGGCAATCTAATGTCAATTGCCTGGGCAGAAGGTAAGCATTGCTACCGGCTCGGACTAGCCGGCGAAGAGGCCGACCTCATCAAAGCGGCAAAATCTGTCATCAAGGTATATTAGAGGTTATCCCCCGCTCAGCGCTGCAATAATGTGCACTTCATGATTCGGTTCCAGACGCACACCTAAATCATTGGTCTGTTCCTTATTTACAAAAATGCGAATGTGCGGGCGCACACTATTCTGCTCGTCGATCATGCGGAATTTGATACCCTTGTAATGCTTGTTTAGATCGTCAAGCAATTCCAGCAGAGTATCACCGGAAGCATCAACCGTGCTTTTGTTGCCAGTGTAAGAACGAAGCGGGCTCGGAATATGAACTATCATTTTTCTAACCGTTTGCCACTTCTACTGAGTAAATCTCCGGCAAATATCGCACGAGGCATTGCCATGTAGCACCCTCGTCAGTACTTCCCCACACCTCCCCCTGACTATTGCCAAAGTAAAGGCCTGCAGGGTCTTTCGAATCGGCACTCATGGCCTGCCGCTTCACTGTGAAGTAGGCTTTCTCTTCCGGCAATCCACTATCTTGACGGGTCCATGAGTTGCCACCATCTCTGGTGACATAGACAGATGGTCTTCCACCCGGGCTAGTTCGCGGCCAGACCGTTGTTCCGTCCATCGGAAAGACCCAAGCAGTTAGAGGATCGCGAGGATGCATAACAATGGGGAACCCGATGTCGCCAATCTCCTTCGGCATATTATTGCCAATGCGCACCCATTCTTTAGAGGGCCGTTCCAACTTGTAGATGCCACAGTGATTTTGCTGGTAGAGCCACTCAGGCTTCGATGGATGCATGACCACACAGTGCGGATCGTGCCCAATTTCTGCCGAAGCATCTGGCAGGAATTCCGCAGCACACCCTCGATTGAGCGGGGACCACGTACCTCCTCCATCGTTAGATTCGAAAACGCCGCCCACCGAAATCGCAAGGATCATTTTGTTCTTGTCGGTGGGATCGACAATAATTGAGTGAAGTAGATGACCACCAGGGGTAGCGCCACCAGCAGCCAACCACGTCCCCATGTTCGGGTTTTGGTTGAATCCAGAGACTTCCTTCCAGGTTAGACCATCATCCTCTGAACGAAACAGCCCCGGAGGAGAAGTACCGGCATACCACACGCCTTTTTCAGATTCATGACCGGGGGTAAGCCAGAACACCTGGTCAACAGCTCTTCCTTTTTCACCTTCAGGAGCGGGCGGAAATGCTGGTGGAGAGGTTGATTCTGCCCAAGTTGCACCTCTATCGCTAGAGTGAAAAACGGTGGGCCCGAGATGTCCTGTTTTTGCAGCGAGCAAACAAGTGCTTCCGTTTGACACAAAATGATAAATGATGTGACCGAGATAGATCGGATCAGACATAGTCCAAACCATACGCTGCGCATCGCTGGTCAATACGAAAGCTCCCTTTCGTGTACCGATCAAAAGAGTCGTCCCGATATTTTCCGCCATCTTCCATTTCCAGTAAATTAGACTGAGACCAAGTTAGACGTGATCATACTATTTGAAGGTCGCGCACACCTTAACGCTTTGTGCCGAATCAAACGGGATGCCGTCGGGTCCAATACAGCCAAGCGCGGATAACAAGGGCACAAAGGTATCAGTGAACACCATTGCAATGACATACCTGTGCTATCTCACTTCGGTGGTTCCTTTGTTACAGGCAGCAATGCAGAAAACAGATGCTGCACGGGAACATCGAATCGCACGGCGGCTACACAATGAGCCCTTTAGATCTTTGCAACTTCAGCAGCGGAGGGATTTCAAGAGAGGGAACCAAATGCATAGTGTGCCGGTCTATTCGACTCTAATAATTAGCTCCTGCTAACAGAAAGAAGAGGTTGCCATGTACAAGATCTGCACAAGATGCCACTTTCGTGTAGCTATCAGATATAGCGCTTGTCAGGTGTGCGGTTACAACAAATTCGACGGATCATCGGAAACGAGCGCGTTGTTAGATTCTAACCCTGGCCAGATCCGAATTCCATTTCCGACAATGGCAGACGTTGCGACTGTCAAGAATTTCTTTTCCGGCTTGATCATTGCACTGGAGGAAGACTTAGAAGCGGCACGCACCACCATCGGAAACGGAGCCCGCAAGGTCGTGGCTCTAATGCTTGTCAGACCTGATGCCGACATCGATACCGGTAAGACAGATTGCGATGTGCAAAGCTCGCCCGGTGCTTGCATTTATTCTCACAAAGAACTCAGCAACATCAATGTCGAGGAATCTCATGGCGAGAACGCTGTCCTGATCACCGAATGCGACTTGAAGGATCGCAGAAATATCTATCGACAGAATGCAGCAGCACGAAAACGAGAACTCAACCAATTGCGCAACTGGTTTCAGACCGTTGACGGTGAAAATCAAGAACGTCGTTCAGCATAGCAGGCATTCGGGGTTTATTCCGACAAGAAATACAGCAATGCCTGGTAATGAGGCTCACTGTGGCCCCGTTCAACGATGAGATGGCTGAGCGATGGCCTTCAGTGCTTCCTCATAGTTGCTATAGGTAGACTCTCCGATAACCGCTGAGGTCACATCACCGTTGGGTGCAACAAACACCACGGTAGGGATTGGTCCGATCTTATATTGGTCCACCAGAACATTGGAGGAGGCATCTTCGATATTGACCTTAGTTATATCAACTCTGTCACCATAGATCGACGCCAACTTTGCCAGCAAGTCACTCAGTCCTTTGCATTGATCCGCCCAGCTTGCAAAAAACGCATAGACTTTTCCCTTCGACGAAGGGGAAGCAATAGCACTACCTGCGGTAGCGGTAGCAGCCACGGTGCGCACAATATTCCCGCCAAACCCTGTAAAGGGAGAGAGCATACTGGCTGGAGCTTGTGCTGATAGCCCCGGTTGGCCGCCGCCTGGCGTTGATTGTGCCTCACGACTCAGATCGAGGAGGTACCCGTTTATCGCACGTCCTTGATCGCCGCCGCTGCGGCCCATACGCATGGCCGTTCTGAAAAGAGGTCCGGCCTTGTCCGGTTGGCCATTTTTATAATAGGCTCGACCGAGCAGACTCAGAACGTTTGGATCATTGGGCCGTTGCGCCCGAATCGCTTCGAGTTCTGAAATTGCGCTGGCGTAGTCACCGCTTTCAATCATCCGAGCGGGGCCTTCCAATCCCTGAATGTTGATGGAAGTTCTGCGGCCGGCGAAATCGCCTCCATCAGTGGCGCCGGTTCTGGGCATACCTCCCCTTCGATTCCTGCGCCCCACCTTAGTCGACAACCAGGATTGGATCACTCGAAAATTTTGATCTCTGGGCCCTGCTTCCTGGGTTTGCGCTTCCTCGAAAATCAGGTGCTCGCCCGGCACTGCAAAGAAAGACTTGTCTTTGGACGCCACCGAGTTGAAGAGTTCCCAAGTTCCCTCAGGTTTGACGAGTTGATCGCCGTTTCCCTCCACCAACAATACCGGCATGTCCCGCAAGTTTTTAGCGGCTTCATGATTGTTATTCATGAAGTCTTGAAACTGAATCAATTCCTGAGGGCTCAAGTTAAGGCGAGAGAGCGGATCATCCGTCCACTGAGTTCTGAGTTTCGCGCTCTTAGTGGCTTGATTGACAATATCGTTGCCGACATTGGCGACATCAAATCCGGCAAGCAGGTTGAGGAAAACTTTCATACTGGTCTTTCCCTGGTTGAAGCGCTCACCAGCCGGAACCGAGGAAATAAGACCATCCACAAGCTCAGGATACATGGATGCAGCACGCAACGCGATGGCGCCTCCCATGGACTCTCCGAGCAGGTAGGTCGGCAACCCTGGATTGGCTGCCCGAATAGATTCCAGCGATTGCTTCACATCCGCCAAACATTCATCGAAATTGACTTTCGTTTTTCCTCCGGCTTTCATCCAGGAGCCAAAGCCACGCACATCAATGGCATATACGGCAATTCCACGATCGGATATTTCCTTTCCGAAAAACTCATACGAATTGCTTTGCAGGCCCAGCCCGTGTATGCACAGCAAGCATGCTATTGGCCGTTCCTGCGAATTCACCCATGAACGGCACGGTGCTCCCTGATTTTGCTTCGCAGTGGCGACAACAGCACCACTTGCGGGAGTCGAATCTTGCGTGGTCTGGGGCGGTCTGGTTTCGTTAGCCGGTTGCCCTTGCAGTCTTTCGTTTACATTGTGCAATACCTTCTTCTGAGCACTTTCCAGAAATTTCTGACCAGCCTGTTTGAGGAACGACGGTGCCACCGGTGGAGCACTGCTTGATTGAGCCAAAAGAGGAGTTTCGTCATTTCCGGGAAGATCCATAGCCACTGAGCACACAGGTTCGAAGAACGGGATACCAGTGAGCGCCCCGCCGGAAAGCATCGAAACGAAGACGATATGGAATCGGTGTAAGTTCACTAGAATTAACTCGCATAGTGTCGTCATGAGCCATCATGGATCAGCTCCTGAGCAACATGAGTGTCAGATCATGAGACGCCTTTGTCGATTTTACGACCAAATCAGAAGTAGAGAATTAGAACGGCCTTAAGCACGTCCAAGTCCCGCTGCAGTTGCACCCGGAATCTAGAGCTGAAATTTGTGCATCAGTTCAGCCCGGACACCATGGAGCCGGGGTCCTCTGTAAGAACAACGTATTTGTATTGACGCGGCGCAAGCTTCAGAAACAGTGACACCTTCTTTCGGGCAGCTGATTCATCTTTCTGGCTGATGTCTATCTCGAAATGTCCGCTTTCCGGCACCCATTCAATACAGAGAATGCTCTTCGTTCTCTTTCCCGTCGATTTCCAGAATCTCGCTTTCACGGCTTCCTGGTCCCGACGAGCCAAAGGGAATCGAATCTCCCTTTTAATTTGTCTGAGACCGGCTTGATAGCAACTCCGCGCATATTCCGTCAGAAGCGTATATCTCGTGCATCCGTCGTAAGGGATTGAAACTATGCGGCCATCAGCCGCCACCACAATGACCGGAGACATGATTCCATTTCGTCCTTCAACGGATTTCTTCTCGTCCTCTGTCAACAAGTCGCGAGGCCAATTAGTCAATCTGAGAAGTTTCAGAGACTGTCGTTTTTGTTGCGCGGTTAGTGTCTCAAACTCCGGTGTCAGATACACGGTAGAACCTTCCAGTCGTCCATAAGGACAGAGCTTGCCCCATGGATAAACCCTGGTCGCAATTAGCTGATCAACTAGCCGTACCTGGGCTGGTTTAACGAGTTCCCATTCGGCGATCTGATCGGGGCAATTTGCTAAAGACGATGAGCTGCTCAATAACGCGCCAACCATTGCACAGAAAGCAAAAATCTTTCCCGTTCGAGTTCGAAAGCATAACTGGTCGTTAACAATGTGTCTCACAAGAGAAATCCTATGTTCACAATTGCCTCAACAACGCTTCTCCATAGAGATCTCACTGTGGCACTATATTCCCGGGAGTTGCTCCATCTTCAAGCATCGTCAGAATGACAGCAACTCGCCAAGGTTCTCTTCAATTAATTCCGACAATAACAATCAAGCTTGAATGACAATATTGCTGAAACTATCAGCGTTCATAATTGCGTACAATATATCACACGGTAAAATAGTTACTGAGATTTGGGGAACTTTGTGAACACGCGAATACTTGAATCTTGGTGTATTGCTTGGCTGGAATTTCTTGTCGCATAGCAGTGTATGCTAAGTCATGTGGCAGTTCCGTCTTTTTGCGAGTGAAAACAAATGCTCTCCCTGATCGGATTTCCGTGTGATATCAACTCGTCGTTTATGAGAGGCGCAGCTGATGCCCCTCCGTTGATTCGCAAAGCGTTAAATTCTTCATCCACCAATCTTTGGACGGAAAGTGGCATCGATCTAGACGGGAAAATCGATGATACAGCAGACGTTGTGTTTGGAACGACCGAAGAGATTCCCGGGGTCATCGAATCTGCAATTCTACATCTACTACGCCAGAACAGACTGCCCATCTGCCTTGGAGGTGACCACTCCATCACCTTTCCGATCGTAAAAGCTCTTAGCACCAAGTATCCGCATTTGAACATTCTTCACTTCGATGCTCATCCAGATCTCTATGCGGATTTCGAGGGTAACTTTCATTCTCACGCCTCACCGTTCGCTCGTATTATGGAAAGCAAATTGGCAGCCAGGTTAGTCCAGGTCGGAATTCGTACCATGAACGGCCATCAGCGCCAGCAAGCAACCAGGTATGAAGTAGAGGTGCACGAACTCAAGAACTGGCATGCCGAAACGGTCTTGCAATTTGCTTCTCCCGTGTACATTTCATTCGATATGGATGTACTCGACCCCGCGTTCGCGCCCGGGGTATCGCACCATGAGCCAGGCGGCATGTCAACGAGAGACGTTGTCAGAATCATTCAGCGCTTAGAGGCACCATCGATCGTTGGTGCAGACATTGTTGAATTTAACCCGCTCAGAGATTCGTCCGGTATTACAGCAATGGTTGCAGCTAAAATTCTCAAAGAAATTGCGGGAGCAATGCTACAGCGAATGTAGAATTTGTCCAACCTCGTGTCAAAACCCGCAAGCGCAAAACCTGGCTCTTAAGGTTCGGGGAGCCCCGTCACAGTCTACTAGCCCCACTTAGCTGGTGATAATTTGAATAGAGGTAAGCGGGCTACCGGATAGATCCAGAGTGAAGTTTTAGAAACCTCCAACGACTGCGGTGATGCGTTGGAAGGATCGCTAAGACAAAATCAAAGCAAGCTGGAGGCAAATGCCACCAGCCTACTAGCTTTTGATTCTACCCTATTCGGCCACACATGCAAATACAGAATCGTAGCCCTTGGGGGCGCCCTATGAAATCTGCTGCATCTATTTCTATTATGGAAAGTTCCTCGATCGCGAGATCGATGAATGTGTCCTGGTTGTTGCCTTTGAAGACGTTGGATTGTGCGCGTTGTGTTTTGGGTTGGCTCGTTCTTTTCATGATGGAATACTCGTTGTTGAAATGTACTGATTTAGATCTTCTAGACTTTTCGTGCTGCCTTAGACGTGTCGCTTCCACCATGTCGGCGACTGCGTCCGCTTATGGAAAGTTCCTCAATTGATGGGATGGAGTCCAAGTACAAGACGCCTCGAGTTGAGTCGACGCTTCCTCATGTCGATAACGCTTCTTCTCATCGGTGTTCCTCCCCTTCAACTTGCCCCTGTACTGAAAGAGTAACCAATGATTGTGGGGAAGTCGCGGGTGCGTTTCGCTGCGCCCGGGTTGGATGTCATTTGCAAAAGTCGAGTTCCACGATCTTAATCGGCCCAATGTCAGAAGCAGCAATGGTCAGTTCGCTCCGGGATCGGTTCTGATCCCGGAGGGTGAGTCCGGCTCCAGTAACTGAACTTAGCCATCGCATCAGCTATAGTGTTGGAGAAATTCGCGCTTTAAGAATCCACAGTTGGTACTGATGAAATACACCTTTAATATTCAACTGAGCGACAACAAACGAGAACGCACGGAGAAACTTGTCATCGGCGCCTTTGACAATGAATCTGGCGCAAACATTGCACTTAAACTGTTAGCGTATCTAATGTTCATAGAAAAGCGCCCGCGCATTGATGAAGATGCGGGCTGGCACTTTACTCCGGATTTGATAGCCCGCGACGACGCCGGCGATATCAGATTGTGGGTTGATTGCGGACGCGTTTCAATGAAGAAGGTGGACACCATCGCAATGAAAGTCCGCGATCACATTGATTTTTTTGTATTCCGAAAAACACAACGAGACATGGAACAGTTCTACCAGACAATCAAAGAGAAGATCAAACACTTGCAGAACGTGAAATGCATTAGCTTTGATGACGAATTTGTCGACGGGCTGGGAGCCCACCTTGATCGAACCAACAATTTGGAGTGCTATATCGGCGATGACATGGTTACGCTCAACATGACCAACTCATTCGGTCGTCATGAAGGGTATTCCTCAATCCACCGAATTGGGGGCGAGTAATTGGTTTCTGCACTTTTGCATCGGAACACTCTTGTATTTTATCGATTGGCGCACTCATCGTCGCCCTCAATTTTCGGACGCAGGCAGCCGAAACAACTCCTCAAAACCCGATCAAAAGACTGAAAGTACTGTATTGCTTCAACTGCACAAGCGGCTAGACAGAGAAACCTCTCGACCGTCCCCGTGCCATTCTAATTGGGCGTCTTAGAACACCTTATGACGGTAACTAACAACAGCCTGCCAAATAAGGGAGGTTAAGAACTAGTTTTCTATTCTCCAGCCAAAAACGTCATCAAAAGAGCAGGAGAATCCATCCGTCTTGTCTACTGTCGGTGTCTTCTTCCGTGTCACTCTGTCTGTGGTCGAAGGCTTCTTCCGGTTGAGCGACTCCAGACATTCTTCCACGAAGATATTGCGAACGCCTTCATCATCCCCCTCTTCATCGCTGAAGCGGTCTGCTAAATTGTCCCACAACCTTTCGGATGACATGTTTGTCCACGTGCTCCATCAGTCACAAGGAGATTCTATGGCCACCATCCCAATTTGGAAATGGGAATATTCCCCGCCCATGCAAGAATTTCAGAGCCCTGATCGCCAAAACCATTCAACCGGTTTCAACACAACGATTTCTCCGAAAACCATGACTCCAGCGGCACAAGACGTCTCCTTCCACAAGCACTCCCCATGAGTAGAATGCTGACTTTTATGGACATCTTCCCTGTGCTGCAAGGAGCTGATGTCTACCGTGAGATTCTTTCAAGCACCGGCCACCCGCAAAATCAAATCGTTCCACTATTCCACAAGCTGGTGTAATCATGTAAGAGAACTCTAGCGATGGATGTATCTATACAATCTACGAACAATGGATGGATGGCAGATTGACTAGCTCCTCCTTTCCACAGTCGAAAAACGCTGGTGCGGACCCTGTGGCCAAATAAACAGTCTGCTTCAAGGCCTTATCTTGTGGACACCCATTGGGTTACCCCACCAAACTCCACACTTCAGTAATGCTTCGACCCGAGCAATCAGTCTGGCAATGCAAATGCCAGTCGCAATTGTTGGCGGCCGTTTAAATCATCAGACCTCTGTGTATCAAATTTCTCGGTCTGAATTCGAAGTTGTTCCGACCTCCCGAGCACAACGGCAATCGCTTGATCGAACTCCGAGTCTCGCGCTGAAGTTTTATGCCCGTCAATGGCAAATTTGGGAAAGAGTTCTTTGAGAGTTTCCATGTGAACAGTTGACTTAGATTCGCATACTGTTGCCGCCATCACTTTCGCAACCTTCCGATCTATCTCGGCTGAATAATCGGCCGTCTTAGTAGTGAAGCCAGCCGACACCTGGAAGCCCAGTTTAATTTCCGCGCTCAGCGCCGCGTAACTCTCATCAATTCTTCGATGAATGTCTCTGATCTCAGCGAGAACTAATTGTTTGAGTTCCCGAATCTCGACTCTGAGTTCGCCTACATCCTGCTTCAGCAGGTCAACATCCTGCTGAAGGACGTCGACATCGCGCTTCAGACCATCGACATCGCGCTTCAGCACGTCGACATTTTCCGAGAGCGTGTCAACACGTTTATCCAGCTGGCTAAATTTTTGATTATTCACTCGGTCACCTCTGTCGCCAAGTACCAATGGCTTTCGACAACTCTGACAAATTATCAAGCTCGTTCAGCGCAGCTACCGCACACGAACGACTCAAGCGACGAAGAATGTCCGTCGAGCACATTGAGCATCGCAGTATTTTACACCCGGTCAAATAAGTTCGCAAAGTCGAATTATTCTGCTCTGTACGACTCCATATAAGGAATTATGCATTAACACATGAACTTATCAATGCGCATGAGTATTTGTGTGAAAAGGATGGATAATTTCTGGAGCAAGTTCAGAGCGTGGCGGAAAGGACAGTACGTCAAGACGAGGCCACCAGCGGAAGGGCACTTCCAATTGAAGCGATGAGGATAGAGCACATGATTATTAATTGCAGTGAGACAAGCCCGAATCGCATTTATAAAATTCTGATTTCATCTGTAGTCCCAAGACCAATTGCGTGGGTATCAACTATAAGCAATTTGGATATTCCGAACCTGGCGCCCTTCTCGTTTTTCAACGCATTTTGCGCCAACCCGGCTATTCTTGGATTCGCTTGCGGCTACAAACAGGGTGCAAATGGAGAAATGATTCCGAAAGATACCTTGCGGAATATAAGAGAGAATAACGAATTTGTGGTTAACATTGTCAGCCGCCGATTAGTAGAGAAAATGAATCAGACCAGCGGGGAATACGATGCCGGTATAAGCGAATTTGATGCGGCAGATATTCGCGCGGCGTCATCATATATGGTGCGTCCGGCTCGAGTTGCCGATGCACTCATCAATATGGAATGCAGACTTTTTCAATTCGTTGAGTTGGGCGGAAGTTGCCTGATTCTGGGAGAAATAATGTGCTTTCATCTCGACGAGAGTGTCCTGCCCGCCATTGATGGAGGAATCGATTTGTCGGTGCTCGATCCCATTGGGAGATTGGGCGGCGAACTTTATACTACTGTTAGCGATCGTTTTGCTCTTGCTCGGCCAAAACTGTAGAAGAAGACGGATCAATGCTATAACAACATCAAGAAGAATAGATTGATCGCGGTCAAATGATGAGAAACGCGTTTGTAGTTACGTGCCCTGGCGGCTGTTTTAGTGGTCCCACCGAGCGACGTGAAATTGGAAGCCAACACATGGAATGATCTCAGACTTTTCCATAATGTCTTTCATTCAAGCAAGTGAGGTGCTGTCAACCATGGCGCACAGCTCAGTGCAATCCGATAAATCAGCCGTGGGAAATGTTCTCAAAATGGCAGCGTGTCTGAGCATAGTGACCAGCAAGTGGGCCGGTTCTCCGTTGGAAATGGTCGGTAGCTATTGATCGCTGCCAGACCAGACCAGACCCGCCCAATTCAGCTTTAATCCGACAGGGCTCGCCGTATCGCGTGCCCGGGAACAGTGAAGGTATACGCCGGGGAGTATTACGTACTTGTTCTTCGGCCTCTTTGGTATATGATGAAGTAGTTGTAGGATTCTGGACCCTTGCCCACTGAGGCTCTTCTATGCACAATCAACCAATTTCCCAAAGTTCGGATACTCAGAGGCAGAGCTACGAACTCAATTTTGACCTTGTAGCCCGGCGGAAAGGCGAAATATTGGAACAACTCCGCGGGGAAGGACTAGGCCGATCAGAAATACTGGAACAAGACACCGGGAGGGAGCGCCTGCGCAATCTCATATGGGACGATCCCTCAGAATTGTCGCTCATAGAACGGTGCCAACTCATTCAAGATGTAATGCATGACATGGCAAAGACGGAGTCAGCCGTCGCACCCTAGATTTTAAGCGGCTTGTTGTTTTATCGTTTCTGTGTGCACAGGCAGGCAGTTTGTGACGAAACATGAATTGTTTTCGTGGCAATAATTCTGCTGCTCGAAAGCCTTGAGTAAATTCATTCCTTAATGCTATTTTTTTGCTCCTTTCCCAGCCGCTTGCTGCTTCTTAGTGTCATACATTAGTATTTTAGAAGTGCCAAGGCTCCTTACATTCAAGAATTCACGAAAGAGAGGGCGAAGGTCTACCTCCTCGTCGTGCGGCCAGTAATCGCATTTTTTGAAACCCGATACTCGAGTAAGGTGACTGCAAGTTTTTTGCAAGAGAAGCGGTTTTCCCTTCTCATCAAAATACTTAACAGACGATTCTGTCTGGACCCCGCCGTGCCCGTCAGGAGTGTACTTCGTATACTCTTCGCACCGTACAACTTTCTTTATTTCGTCGGCACCGTTCATTTCAAACCGCGTCGACAACCGTTTGATGATCACTTGTGCGGTGCTCGTTTCAAGATCTCGTGCCGACTCCACGATGCTGATCGTTCGAGATTGGGAAGCATCATCCACGAAAGCTCGTTTGTATGGTATCAAGAGACAATGCCAGATTTTTCCGGTGGGATCCTTTTGATATCCACAAACTTCATTTCCGACAAACTGCGAGCCCAATTGGCGCCCGCAGGGATTCTTGACGCCGGTGACAAGGTTCTCTTCGTAAATAACTTCGGCCTCGGCCGGGCGGGACCATGTTCCAGCCAACCAATCGGGCATCCGAAACCATTTCGCATTAGCACCGGCATTGGTTGTATCAAATGCGTCTTCCGTAAGAGTGGCTCCAGGACACATGGATGGTGGCAGCGCCGGCACTGATTTGGCATGTTCCACCTTGCCCTGTAGAGGAGCCGCAGAGTTAACAGGACAGATCGTAATAATGCAAACCACTAAGACAAACAGTCGGTCAATAAATCGCCAATTCATCACTACCGTTTTAACTACCCGGCAAGTATTTCTTCAGTTTATCATGATGTGCAGGGTGAACCTATGATGTGGATCTTCGTCCCCTGAGATGTCGCTGTTCTAAAGTCTGATCGAAATCAATGACAGACTGAATCTTCTGGTATCACCGCCGGTTCTATTTCTTTCTGCGCGGTGCTCGCGGCCCGTCGGGGTGATCGTTCGGGATTGGCTGAACCCATGCTAAAGCAGTTTTCAGCGAATCTAAACTGCCGCCCTTTCTTGTAAATTCTGCAAGAAAGTCTTTATCGTGCTGGAGACCACCTTCTATCACCTTTACAAGAAACTCATCAGAATTGGCTACATCAGGACATTTGGAGGCCGCATCAAGCAGGTACCGCTTCGCTGTAGTTGAATCGCCGCCCCATATTAATGCCTTGGCAATATGAAGCTTAGTGTTGGCGTTGACTCTCTTTATCTCACTATCAGGATTGGTTAGAGTTTCACGCTCTTTACGCAACGCATCAAGTTGCCATCGAGGCAACTTCACCTGGCCAGTTTGATCAAGATTTTCCACAACATCTAGTTGCCGCAAACGCTCCTGTTTATATTTGCCCCGACCGGCTGGATGATCCATGGTTTCGGCAATCTGGCTCATCAGCTTGTAGACTTTGTCAGTTAGATTCGGCTTATTGTTGTGCATTTCAAGACTGAGTTTGTTTCCTTCATCGAGTCTTTGGCTTATAGCCGATGGTCGCCAGGCTTGTTCAAATAGTTTCTCACAGCTCTTCCTGATACTTGCATCGGGAGATTGAGTTCCTTTAGCGAGTTCTTGAATGGCCTCAAAACCCAAGAGGGACAGTGCTCGTTCTGCTCCTTCACGTTCAGTCCTGCTTCGGCTCCCGAGTTGTTCCACAAGCTCGTTTTTTCCAACTTCAGCAACCACGAAAAGATCGGGAAGAATACCAGCGTCAGCGCTGACGGATTTAGTAGCCTTCACCAC
>JAKFUT010000063.1 GCA_021732565.1 Candidatus Obscuribacterales bacterium | reverse complement strand
CACCAGAATCAGTTCCGGTTCATCGCCAATCAAGTGATCAACTACTTCTTCCTCTTCATCGAGAGAAAAATAACCATGGTGGCTTGTGACTAGATTGAGCCCCGCAAATCGTTGCGGAAGAATATTCAACAGCCGTTCCAGTACTTCGGGTTTACCACCCAGTAGAGCCACCCGTCGGCCGCTGTCCGCCGCCTTTTGCAAGGCTGCGTTCGCCAGCTCAATTCCCGGTAAGCGCTCGATGTGCTGACCGGTCAGTTTTACGGCCCAGACGACTCCTGCGCCATCGGGAATGATTAGGTGGGCATGCCTGATGATGCGATCGAGTTCAGCATCTTGTTGAGCCGCGACCACCATCTCGGCGTTTAATGTCACGATTTGCAGACCGCGCCGTCGTTGCCATGCCGATTCGATTACGTCGAGGGCGCGAGCCTGATCGACGACATCTACGGGATATCCTAAAACTTTCTGTCGTGACCGATTGGTTGCTGACAAGGTTGACATCACTGGTGGTGCCTTCTGTGCATCGATTGTTTCGTGTTTCCTCGACTCTTTCGGCACACCCCTCCCGTAAAATACTATCGGATGATAGTAACGGATCATGTCCGCATTATACAAACTCCGGCGGGTGATTGAAATTTGACGACTGCAACGAAGCCGCTAGTAGTCTGGCAGCCTTTCTAAGTTTCGGCGGCCTGTCTAGAACCCTCTTTGCATGTTAGGCATTCTAGCGAGAAGCTCAAAGTTCTGACAAGACAATTTTTCTGCAACTTCTCTGTGTCGTTGTGTGCTCTCCACAAGGGTGTCTGCTCCATATATGAAGCGTTTCAACGCTTCTTCCCAGTCATTTTGCGGGCAGTCCTTGGTAAGAATTAAACAAGGTTGCTCAAATTCTTCAAGCACATGAGACACCTTGGGATCATACGCTATTCCCGCCACCGGAATACCGGCTTTAAGCGCCAGAATGATGGCGTGAAGCCGCATACCCACTAATCCCCGGCACTGACGCAAGACAGACAACCACTGACTGGGGCGTTGGAGTCTGGTTGTGTCGAGTATTGTGCTGCTCCGGCCCGATTGACGCCAGAAATGGTCAAATAGTTGCAGGGGGATGATGTCCTGTTCAGCTTGCAGCGGCAAAAGTAGCAGGTGGGTCTCAGCCGGCAGGTGGTTAATCAAGAGCTCGGCCAGCGTCCGTACATGGGTGTCTGTGAAGTTGTTTGCGGGGCGCAGAGATAGTGCAACGGTATCGTTGCCCGGGGGCAACGCTGCGATGACCTCCGGGGGCGCCGGGGTCTCTTTCAGCATCCAGACCGGGTCTGCGCTGCGGACGGCCGGCACTCCCCATTGGCTGAGCAAAGCCATGGAAGCATCGTCTCTGACAGTAACACTATTGGCAAGACGGAAGAACCCGCGTGTCAATTCTGCTGCTTGCTTTCCAACTAGCGGTCCAATTCCCTGGGCATAGATCATTACCTGTGAGCCGGCCAGCCGCGCCGCCATAATCTGCATGCCGTAAAAGAGAATGGAACCGAGGCTGCGCGTATTTTGAAACAATCCTCCACCGCCACTTACAAAGAGCTTGCATTGAACTAACGCTTTAAGCAGCGCCACGTAGTCCGTACGCTTAATCGATCGCACTTGATAGCGAGAGGCTGTCACTTCGGGATTTGCGGAAAGAACCACTATGTTGTGAGCATCAGTTAGTTCTTTCAACTCGTTACAGATTTCTTCTAAGATTGCCTCATCGCCGAGGTTGTCAAAGCCGTAGTAGCCCGATACCAGCACAAGGGGGCGACTCATGGTCGAGATGTCCGGCTCATGTGAGGCTGTTGCATAATCTAGTCTGCTATCCTTTTTGACAATATGTCGATTGGTGGTCGGGGGAAAAGTTTCCTTCACAACATAATCATCAATTTGACGTTTGTGTCGATGGGACCGTCTAAGTTTATATGCCGGGTCGAATTTGCGCTCAAGGTCTCAATAAACTCTTTTTGATTGGAATGATACTGATAGACCGGCAGGAGGCTGGAAGGCAGATGAGAACATTGAGCAACCTGCCTAAGCCTGAGTCGAAAGAGTTTTCTTCACTTGGCCAGTTGAGTCAATTCGTAGTCGATTGTGCAAACTCAGAGCGCACCATAGTGCCCGGGCGAATACGCAATTTACCGGTGTCGGCGCCTCGTCCTGTGGATTTCTTTGTGCAAGCCCCGGGTCAAGATGCCATACTCGAGCATTCCATTCCTGATCAAGTAATTAGCGTTGAAAGCGGAATTCTCATCGGCCGGCTGGCCGAGCGATTGAAAGCTACGCGACAGTGGTTTCCTGTCCCGGAGGCGTTTGAGCAACTCAGCTTGATGGAAGTTATAGATCGCGGTCTGGCTGGCTCGTTCGAGCATTGCTTCGGTGGTCTGCGCGAGCTGATTCTGGGAGCTGATGTGTTGCTTTCGTCCGGACAAGTGATCAAATGTGGTGGCAAGGTAGTTAAGAACGTTAGTGGCTACGATCTGACAAAAATGCTCATAGGCGCCCAGGGTACCATTGGTTTTATCGTTTCTGCTCATTTGAGATTGTTTGCTTTGCCCGAAGTTTCGCTTACGTCGTGTTTTGCGTTCACCGGGCCGAGCTCCGCCCGTAGCGCAGCCTTGCAATTGCTTCGCGCTGGCTTATCGCTGTCGTGCGTGCAACTTGCTGATGCGCGTTTAGTGGAAGCGTGGATGCCGGATGTGAAGTCGACCGGCATGGTTGCTCTTTGTGCACAGATGCAAGGACCGCGTCAACTCGTGCAAGAGCTGGATAGCGCCGTGTCTGGTATTATAAATGGTGCAGCTACTCCGGTGGCAGGCAGTGGTGAGCTTGAGCTCTGGCAGCGATTGAATGAGCCTGCGGAGCCGGACGTTAAGGTGCTCATACTGCAAGGACCGGGCACTTTATTGATGGAGCTGATCGATCGCTGGAGCGCTGGCGGCAGATTGCCTCCATGGACAATGCGACCGGCCGCCAACAAATTGATAGTGTACGTAGGAGCCGGCGACGACATTCCAGCACTCATAGCCGAGGCTGGAGCAATCTGCACCGCCTCCGGTGCTCGCGCCCAGTGCGCCGGCAGCGACAATGAGCTGCTGTGGCGAGTTTCCTATCTTCCGCAAGATGATCCAGGCAGGAAAGAACTAGTGGCACGAATAAAAAGAGAGTTTGATCCCGGGGCGGTATTCAATCCGCTGGTATCACTATAAGTGAGGCCCGATGTGGAACCGATAATGCATGACTCAGCTCAAAAACATGCGCCTGCGGAGAAGCAGCAAGGTCTCCCTCTGCTCAACAGAGAGCTGTTGGAATCGTGTATCCATTGCGGTTTGTGCCTGCCGGCCTGCCCGACCTATCTGGCTTCCGGCCTTGAGGCCGAATCTCCACGCGGCAGAATATATCTCTTGAATCTGCTTCGAACCGGGGAGATTCAAACTGATGATCCGGCGCTTGAACACATCGATACATGCTTGGGTTGCATGGGGTGTCAGACGGCTTGTCCCTCGGGGGTGAAGTACGAGAAGATTCTCAATCAAGCACGGCCACTGCTTGCCGAAGCTCGAGGGAAGTCGGGCGGTCGTACTGTGCTTCGATTCGTGTTTTCGAGCGTGTTGCCCAATTACGCCTTGTTGCGATTGCTGGGGTTTTTGTATATTATCGCGCAAAAGATAGGGTTGACGAAAGTTCGTGCGTTCATCCCCTTTGCTCCGCGGTGGTCGCAACGGCTGTCGCAGTGGCAGGCGTTCTCGCCACAGGTACCTTCTCGAAAGAATCTGCCCGCTATTAGCCCGGCGCGTGTAAGAGATGAATCAAATCGATTGCCACCGTCTACAGTAGCAACGCCCGAACAATGTGATGTGCAATTGTTCAGCGGCTGCGTAATGGATATTCTCTATAATGGCGTCAATCATGCTTCTGTCCGGCTGCTCAATCGGCAGGGGCATTGCGTCGGAATCCCTGCGCAGACTTGCTGCGGCGCGCTGGCAGCTCATGCCGGTGAGGTAGATATTGCCAGAGATCTGGCGCGAAAAAACATTGAATTGTTTGAAAAAACGACCGGTGACATAGCGGTGACGTCTGCCGGCTGTGGTGCGATGCTTAAAGAGTATAAGCACTTGTTTGAAAACGATCCGCTCTGGAATGAACGCGCGATCGGCTTTTCCTCACGGATCAAAGACATTACGGAAGTGCTGGCCGCCGGAAAGTTTGTCGACGGGCATCCCCGCATGAACGCTAAGATTGCGTATCACGCAGCCTGTCATCTCACCCATGTGCAAAAGGTAAAAGAAGCCCCGCTGGCGCTGCTCTCCTTGATTGAAGGAGCAGAGCTGGTGCCGCTGGAGGAGCAGGAACATTGTTGCGGCAGTGCCGGTATTTATAACTTGATTCATACCGAAACGAGCCTGGCAGTTCTTGACCGCAAGATGAAGTTTATCGAAGAGACCGGTGTCAGTTGCATTGCCACTGGCAATCCGGGTTGTCTTTTACAGATTCAGGCGGGAGCCGCGCGGCAAGGTATGACACTGCGCGTTGTCCACCCTGTAGAGCTACTAGATGAGGCGTTCGCCGGCTAGCAGTGTTCTGGTTTGTTGCATGCGACCGGCCTCATGGCCTTGCTGCATTGACTCTTATCGCTGCCAACCCATTTCTTCTTCGCTCTGGCGCTCTATATCCGCCTCCTTTATCAGCGCTTCCGGCAAGACGCCTTTGGCTTTCTGTCGGAATTCCGGATGCGGGCATTTAAGATAAATCTGGTAGAACTGCCTTACGCCCTGTTTCTGATCGCCGGATGCAACGTATGCCATTGCCAGGTAAAATCGAGCCGCCCAATTGTTCGGGTCATCAAAAACGATTTGCGTCAATTGCATAATCGCTCGTTGATGATTTCCTTCTTGAAACGCTTCAATTGCACGAGCCAGTGGGTCCATATAGATAGAATCCTCAATTGATGGCCTTGCCTGCCGTCGCAAATATTGTGCCAGCACTTAGGCTTTAGCAACCCGGCCGTGGTGGCCTCAAACTATGCGACTGCTTACTTCAGTCTACCGCGAAGAGACTTTAACGCGGCACGAAATTCGAGGCTGGAAAACAATGCCTCTCCCTTAAACAATGCACTCTTGTCTGCAAAGGTTGACGGGGAAAATTTGCCTTTGACCCAGGTTTCCGCATGATTTCCCGGACCTGGTAGCGGGCTTGATAGTAGCCCCTTTTCAGCAGGGGTAAGTGGTTGCTCCGACAAAATCAATTGTTCGCCGGCAGACAGGCGCAATTCCTCTTGGGCGCCCTTAGTTCTAATCTTCACTCCCACCTTTCCTTCACTAGACTCCAATACATTGATTTCAATCAGGCCTTTCCCGTTATTGTCTACTGCCACGCTGGAGCCGGGGGAAACTATGATTTGACTTTGAGGAACATCGAGCACGAGCCCTTTGCCATGACTGGAAGCCAGCAGCGCTCCCCGTTTGAGAAAAAACAGACGCCCTTCAATGGATCTGATCGCCCCGGGTAAACTGATGATGAAGGAGCCTTGATAATTGTCAACTTTGGGCTGCCCCTTCATGGAAATCTGCGAAAGCGGCGGGCCTTCTGTGCGCAAGGTCCACAATCTGAACGTGTTGCTGTCTGAAAGCGTTGGAGCTTTCGCGGTGACGGTCATCGCAACGAGTTCTTTTCCTGGTTCCACCAGCTCATTTTTGTTCTGTGACTTGGTAAGCTCAAGCTGAAAGCGATCAAAGTCAAGTGAAAGCCGTGGACGATTCAAGTCCGGTTGCACCGACGGTGCGGGCGGCATCGGCCGGGAGAGCCCGATCTTGTCGTCTCCGGGAAATTGTTGTCCTTCTTCCGGCATTGCCGGCAAAGACAAAGAAGGTACCTTGTCTTCCTTCTTCTTCGACGGAACGAGCAGGCGCACGGGCGCTTTCAGTATTCCCGCCTCAAAGAGCAGGATTGCTCGCAAGTCTATAGAGGAAGGCGCCTTGCCATCACCTTGCAGGAAAAAGCCGGGGGGTAACCCGTTTCTTGCCAGCGACTTGGCAATTTCCATCAAGAAGGGGTATGAAAACGGATTGGTTGTGTCACCGTCCGAATTCAGTCTTTGAGCAGCAGCCATCGGCGAACCCGTGCCCGGGTAAGCGCTGGCCGATGCTACAGCGGCAAATACTATTTCAAACGCGACCACAGTGCTCGCCAGAGCGGCAACGTTCTTGCTCCACGCTATCAATTGCAAGTGGACCTCATGCGATGACTATTGGATCACTTTCTAACCTTAAATGATAATACGAATCGTGAACGGCCGGGGGCTCCCCCCTCTATCGGTTCACCGGGCGATCTGTGGTTGGACAGTGGAAACATTGGATTAGCCTGAGCTTTCGACTCTCGCTGCCGATTCTCGCCCGTGAACAAAAACTTCGAAAAATCGATGCAACCATTCACAGATGAACGATCACTAGGACAGTCCTACCGCCGCCCCCCTATAATTTGCACAACCGTTGGGATGAGGAACTTGACTTGATGACCGAGGAGGTCCTTTTATCCGGAAAGCCGGATGTGTATGTAGATGATTTGCCGGACGACGTTCTGCAGCGCTATATGCAGCAGGATGTGATAGCGATCGACACGGAAACCAGGGGGTTGATGCTCCATCGAGATCGGCTCTGCCTTGTTCAGTTTTGCGATGCAAAGGGCGTTGTCAGTTTCGTTCGATTTCGAGGGCAACCGGCGCCGAATATGGTGCGCTTGCTGAGTGAGACATCGGTCACTAAGTTGTTTCATTACGGGCGTTTTGATATCGGGGTTCTCAAGTATTACCTCGGGGTCTGGACTAACCCTGTATGGTGCACCAAGATTGCATCGAAACTGGTGCGCACCTATACCGATCGCCATAGTTTGAAGGAGCTTGTGCGCGAGTTGCTTCAAAAAGAGATGGACAAGTCTGATCAGTCGAGTGACTGGGCCCGTGAAGACCTGAGCGACTCACAACTGGAATATGCGGCAAATGACGTGCGGGTGTTGATGCCGATTCAGCGCAAATTAAAAATTATGCTCGAAAGAGAGCAACGGCTTGAGTTGGCGCAAAAGCTGTTTGCCTTCCTTCCGATTCAATGCGAGATCGATCTTGCCGGCTTCAAAGATTTGTTTGAACACTGAAAAATATAGGGTAGTTGGATATGACCAAACTCATTTACGAAAAATCAACACCGGGAAGGCGCGCAGTGCTTTTGCCCGCGTCTGGAGTTTTTGAGAAACCGTTAACGGATCTGCTGCCCGAAAAATTTGTGCGAAAAGCAGCCCCGGCGCTACCGGAAGTGAGCGAGCTGGAAGCGGTCCGACATTTCGTCAATCTGTCCAGGCTAAATCACTCCATCGATACGGGGTTCTACCCGCTGGGATCTTGCACGATGAAATACAATCCGAAGGTAAACGATGCGATGGCCTCGCTGGAAGGATTCCGCGAGTTGCATCCGTATCAACCGGAAGAACAAGTTCAAGGTGCCCTGGAAGTAATTCACACTTTGCAGGAATTGATCGGTGAGATTACGGGATTGCCCGCAGTGAGCTTGCAGGCCGCTGCCGGGGCACAGGGGGAGCTTCTGGGATTGATGCTGATTAAAGCTTATTTCCAGAGTAAAGGGGAACATGAGAAGCGTCGGAAGGTAATTGTGCCTGATACCGCGCACGGTACCAACCCCGCTTCCGCCGCCATGGCCGGATATGAAGTTGTGGAAATCGGATCGAGCAGTCGCGGGCTTGTTGATCTCGACGCACTTAAAGCTGCGCTCGGCCCCGATACCGCAGCCATTATGCTTACGAACCCGAGCACCCTGGGTCTTTTTGAAGAAGAGATTCTCAGCGTGCAGAAGTTAGTGCACGAGGCGGGCGGGCTGTTGTATTACGATGGCGCAAATTTAAATGCGATCATGGGACTTGTTCGGCCCGGTGACATGGGATTTGACGTGTGTCACTTGAATCTCCACAAATCATTCTCTACGCCTCACGGCGGCGGCGGCCCCGGCGGCTGCGCTGTTGCCTGTCGTCCGCATTTAGAACCATTCTTGCCAGTACCGCACGTAACGAAAAAAGAGAATCGCTACACGCTAGACTGGGATCGCCCGCAATCGGTTGGTAAGGTCAAAGGGTTCTATGGAAACTTTGGCATTCTGGTGCGCGCTCTAACCTATATTCTCGCCCATGGTAGAGAAGGTCTGACGCAAGTTTCAAGAGACGCGATCCTGAGCGCTAATTATTTGAAGGAGCACCTCAAAGTAGCCTATAAACTTCCGTATCAGCAACCGTGCATGCATGAGTTTGTTTTATCGGGAGTATGGCAGAAGGAACGAGGGTGCGGCACCACCGTGATTGCAAAGCGTATGCTTGATTATGGTGTTCATTCGCCCACGGTTTACTTCCCGCTGGTTGTACCGGAAGCGATGATGATCGAACCCACGGAAACGGAATCGCTTCAGACGCTAGACGAGTTTCTAGAAATCATGATGCGCATTGATCGCGAGACCAAAGAGAATCCCGATATTGTTCGAAACGCTCCCCATAAGACACCGGTGGGAAGACTGGACGAAGCACTGGCCGCGCGCAAACCAAATCTTCGCTGGAAGCCATTGTGAACCAGATATGACGTTCCGTCCCGGGCCAGCAGCAGGGCATAGTTCCCTCTGTCCGACTCAGGGGCTTATCGGATGTGCGGCGCGTAGTTCAAAAATTCCACCAGAGCAACGGCTTTCGGTAATTGCAGCAAGAGATTCCTGCCGATATTCATGGTTCAAATAAAGAACATACTTCTGAATTGGCATCTCGTGCCAAGGCGATGAAGCGGCGCCTCGACGAGATAAAATAACCAGTCTCTGCCAATTTCCCTGCTGCGGTGAAGTTCTGGTCGGCAATAGTGAAGTCACCGCTTTGCCATGCCGCAGTACCAGTTGATCCCCTGGCTGATTTTAACTGAACGCCGGACTGAGAGTGGCCAGACCGAAAGCAAAGAAATAGCAAAATAGGATTTGGGGGAATCTTTTTTCATGGCTAGAGGAATATAGAATTTTGTGTGCCTTCCGAAGAGATCGGTTTTATGCAGATGTTGCTTTCGTGATCTGTCGCGCCCTTTGATGTATTGGAAGTGAGTCGCAATTACTCGGTGCAAGAGCCTTGAGCAGGCTGTGCTTGCGTCGTGTTCCAACAAGATGGGGAGCGAATGGTATCAATGTGGGAAAGTGCTGAAAGAATGGTGTCACTGTCTGGCGATCATCGGGAAGTAGCGCAAAAAAAACTCAGTAGACAATAACGGCATCTAGTGAACGCAGCAGATCAAGCATAGTTGAGGGCCTGGCTTCCGGTCGCTTTTCGAGACTACGTTGAACGATGCGCACCAGCCCTGGTGGCAGCGTTGATTTGCCCGGTTTGGTATTCATCGGCGGCGCGGTGTCGTTAATCTGCTTGTGAAGCACCTCCAGCGCGGTTCTTCCCGTGAATGGCGGTTGACCGGTGACCAATTCGTACATAATGCAGCCCAGCGAGTAAATGTCTGATCGCGGATCGGGTTCTCGCCCCAATGCTTGTTCAGGGCTCATGTAGAGCGATGTTCCGAAGACCTCTCCTGTGCGCGTGAGCCTCAGATCGGTCGTGGTTTCTTCTACACCCTCGCCGAAATATTTTGCTACGCCAAAATCGACTATCTGCACTGTTTCTTTACCGCTTGTACAATCAAGTAGAAGATTGCTCGGCTTCAAATCGCGATGAATGACTCCGTGCGCATGGGCGTGCGCCATGCCTTCACATGTTTGCTTGAAGATTTTCATACAGCGGAAAAGTGGAAATTCTTCATTGCAGTCAAGTGCCCGCGATAGCGGTCGTCCTTCTATGTAATCCATAACTATATAAGGGCGCGCTTCGTCAGCGGCGAAATCATAGACACCGACTATATTTGGGTGGCTGAGACGCGACAGAATTTCAGCTTCTTGCTGAAAGCGCTTAAGCTGCGTGTGGTCTTGAATATGAACAAGTTCGAGCACTTTGACTGCATATGTTTTGCCTGCATCATCGTGCGCCCGAAACACCGTGCTCATTCCGCCGCGGCCGATCACTGCCTCAAGAGTATACTTATCGCCGAAGACGCCTCTGCCTCCATCGACCAGTTCCTTTCGCAAAGGTAAACCATGGTCGACACAAACGTCTGCTTTCGCGTCAAATATGGCGTTGCATAGGGGGCAGACGCCGATGGGCAACAGTTTGCTGGTAATTCCACTCATATCACTACGCAACGTTCGCCTTAACACGGCCCTGACGCGGGAAGACAGTTCCTTTAAATGAAAGGGCTTCACCAGATAGTCGTCGGCCCCGGAGTCTAGTCCTGCCGACCGGTCGTCAGGGGAACTCCTTCCCGTGAGCATTATAATTGCAGCAGGACCACCAGTGGCACGGTAATCACGACAGATTTCCAGACCCGTTTTACGGGGAAGCTCCCAGTCGAGGATCAACAGGTCGAACTTGTGGTCTTGCAAGCTTTTGCAGGCAGAGAGCCCATCAAGCACCAGCTCCACGAAGTGCTCTTCGTGTCGCAGCCAATCGACAAGTTGGCGAGCAAGTTCCTGATCGTCTTCGACTACGAGAATTCGTGCCATGATACCGCCACGACTTGCATTAGGACTTACATAATAGCAATTCATCTGCTTTCCAGGTATGTCCAGGACTTCAGTCAGGTTGGCCCCGATGCAGCCCCACTCGATGCTCTAGTGATGCCGGCACGACTCCTCCGCCCGGACACGGTGAGCGGAATAAGGCTGAAGATCTATTGTCGTCCTAATGGCTATTAATTCTTGTCTCGGAAACTCACATGTCCAAACTCAATGTTGAACCTGAGGTAACTGATGCGTTCCTTGAGGAGTGCAATTTGACTCTTGGTACCCCTGATAGGCGCAAGACTTAGTAGTCCAAGGGAGTTAATAAATAGGAAGGGTGTTGATGCAACCATCATTTTTGACATTTCGTCGCCGACGAAATCCATATAACACTTCGACGCCACCCAGAAGCCGAAGATATTAACCCCGATGAAAACCGCCCAGTGCATTATGAGGAACAACCGCTCCCTTGCCAGGGCGAGGGTTAACTTGTTTGCTTCTGTGATCCACTCGTTGGTCTTGGCGTTTTCAGCCGGAATGCCTGCGGTGGCGAAAGGGGGCATTGCTGGCGGGGCTGTGGCTGGTGATTCTTCAAATCGAGGGGGGGCTGTGGGAGTGACAAAACCGCAATTTCCACAAAATTTTGCTGCGTTCTCCACATCAGCCTGACAATTTGAGCACTTTGTTACCACGATGCCAGCAGCATATGACATGTGTCTCTACCTCTCACCGGGATGTTTTGATTGCGCAACGCGCCTGCCAGTTAAAGGATCAGAAAAAATCATAACAGTGTCTATGGTAGAAGCCCCACTAAGATGCCAGGCGGATTTCAACGATCTACCGTAACGATCCTTCACGGCTTGTTTCAGGGATTGGCAGGCTGGTGAGAGCCGCTGCCGGCACCGCTACTGGTGTCGATTTTATTGATGCAGTTTGACGAACTTCCTGGCGCAAACGATATGCCGTTCTTACCAGATTTATGGCAGCAGCAGCGTTGAACCTGCCATCACCGAAAACTTCCTTCCAAATTACCTGGCGGAAACTAGCCCCGGCTTCCTTCCAGATAAGTTTCTGAGCAAAAGGCATCGCTGCCTCGACAAAGTTAAACTCGGGATTAATAGTCAACGCGACGCCTTCCAGTGTAAGCAACGCCCGCATAATGTAAGTGAAGTCGGACGGGAGTCTGAATGGATAGCGATAGACTACATCGGAAAAGTCAAAAAGAACTTTGCGGAACTGCACGCGTGAAATTCCTTCATTGAATCGTGCGGATAATATCGGTGTTAGCTCCCCGCATAACCCTTCGCGGTCTGCATCGGCATCAAGAAAACCCATGTCGACGAAGTCGTCTACCAGGCCCCGATAGTCTTTCTGCAATGTGTGCATGAAGGCGTTAACCATTGCTTGCTTAATCTGCGGCTGAACTCTTCCAACCATACCGAAGTCGAAGATCCCCAACCTGCCGTCAGGCATGACGCGCATATTGCCCGGATGTGGATCTGCGTGAAAAAATCCGTCTTCAAGTAATTGCTTCAAGTAGAAGTTAACACCAATCACGATGAGCTCATCGCGCTCGATGCCCATGGCGCTCAGTGCTTCAAGGTCGTTAATTCGGGCACCGGATACATATTCCAGTGTCAAAACTCTGCGGCCTGTGAGGCGCCAGACTATACGCGGAATGTATATTTTTTGATTGTCTCTGAAGTTGTGCCGGAAGGTGTCTGCGTTTCGGCCTTCCCGAATGTAATCAATTTCTTCGAAGATCGTCTTTGCAAACTCAGCATTTACAGACGGCCAGTCAGTGTGACGGCACAAACTGGGGTACTTCATCACTTCTTCAGCCACGGCTCCAAGAGTTTCGACATCTCTGGTGATGATCGAAAAGAGCTCGGGTCTTTGAACTTTCACCACCACATCTCGGCCGTCTTTCAGTACGGCTCTGTACGCCTGGCTCAGGCTTGCTGCAGCCATCGGCACGGGGTCGAAACTGGCATAGAGTTCAGATGGCGGCTTTCCAAGATCTCGTTCGATCGTGGCCAGGGCAACGTCATTGGGTGACGGCTGCACTGATTCTTGTAGTCCGGAAAGTTCCAACATAGTTGGCAAGGGAACAAGGTCTGCCCGGGTCGACAAGGTCTGCCCTATCTTGATAAATGTTGGACCGAGGGAGTGAAGTTTGTCTCGAAGCCATCTTCCCAGCTTTCGATACTCTTCGTACTCAGTGGCGCTGAGTGCTTCTTCTTCTTGATCGGCTGCCTCAGCCTCGGCATTCATCATTCGCTCAAACTCGGCGCTGTGATAGCGAGCGAATCCACGCACAGCCACGATGATCATCCAGGCAATCGGAATTACCCGGACGGCACCGGACCATCCTTGAGTTGCGTAGACCTGCCAGAAAACTCTCCAGCATGAGAGAACCAATTTCCAGGCCGTTACGTCCCGAAAAGTCTCTTTAATGGGGTCATAGGATTTCGGTGAAAGTGCCAACGTTCAATCCGCTATTTATCGGGGTACCGCCAGGGACCTCTATATTAAGAGTAACAGACGTGTTGTCAGCAGCTTTAGTGCATAATTTTAAGTTTGTCCGCAACAAAGCAAAAGTGCTCGTCAGCACTATTGCATACGCCCGCCAATGGTCTGATTTTGTATTTCTATGATTTCTTTCACACCTTTTTCCGCCATTTTAATAATGTCGGGTAGACGAGCCATGTCATAGGGGCGGTCTTCTGCTGTCATTTGAATTTCGAGAATTTTGCCCGACTCCGTCAGGACCAGGTTGCTATCCATCGACGCTTGCGAATCTTCGTGATAATTGGGGTCGAGCAGGAGCTGCGAATTCACCTCACAGATGCTGACCGCCGCCATGTGTTCCAGAATGGGAAGACTATCCCACTGGCACCCCTTCTGAAGCTTCAGAAGGGCATCGTAAAGGGCAATGAAGCCGCCTGAAATGGCGGCCACGCGTGTACCGGCGTCTGCTTGGAGAACATCGCAATCAATGGTGATAGTGCGCTCGCCCAGATGGCGCCTGTCGACGACCGCGCGCAGGCAGCGACCGATCAATCGTTGTATCTCCAGGGTTCGGCCTGAAGGTTGCCCACGGGTAACCTCACGTTGTGAACGGACGTGAGTTGAACCCGGCAGCAGAGAATATTCTGCGGTAATCCATCCTTCGCCCTTGCCCATCAAGAATGCAGGCACTCGCTCTTCTATTTTTGCAGTGGTTAAGACCTTGGTATCACCAAACTCTACCAAAACCGACCCGTCCGCGTTCTTGGTGAAGTTTCGCGTGAACTTGACAGGGCGTAATTGATCCCAGGCCCGATTGTCACGCCGCCGAATCATTCCTCGCTCACTTTCTAGATTGACTTGTAATTAAGACGCGTCTTATGACCAACGAGGCCATATTCAAATAATGCGTCTTTTGAATATCTTTCAGAGTACCAGAATTTGGTTCCGGGGAAAAATGTTGAAAACCCGGGAACCAAATTCCGTTTTATGTCGAAAAAAAACGCAGCCATATAACGAACGTTGGTTCGCTATATGGCTGCGAATATGATCAGGTTTCACCCCTGGCAGCAGACGAACTACTAAAACTAGAACCTATTTGGTTTCAGTTGAAGTGCTGGTCGTTGTTGTGGTGGTGGTTGCAGCGGTATCGGTACCAGTCGCTGTTGAAGTAGCTGCACTGGTATCGGTAGCGGTGGTCGTGGTGGTGGAACTGCTACCGTCTGGTGTGGCGGTAGAGGTGCTCGTGGTCGTGCTGGTCGTGTCTCCACCGGGTGTACATGCGGAAAGCGCAGCCGCCAATACAAAGCTTGCTGCGGCCAGAGCTAGTGTTTGGAATTTGAAAGCCATAAACCGTGTTCGTCTCCTTCTGCTAAAACTCGCCTGACTTGGATGGTTTAGTCCTGTCCTGTTTGGCTTAAACC
This sequence comes from Candidatus Obscuribacterales bacterium, assembly GCA_021732565.1. Classification (GTDB taxonomy): domain Bacteria; phylum Cyanobacteriota; class Vampirovibrionia; order Obscuribacterales; family Obscuribacteraceae; genus JAKFUT01. The sequence continues at coordinate 3,937 of JAKFUT010000063.1, read as the reverse complement.
ACTTGCACATTGACAAGATAGTAATTGCAGCCAACCTAAAGCGGCCGCAATGATAACACTCAGACTACTCGCTTTCAAACACTTTTGTATTGATGCCGTTACGTAATTGACTCACTTTGATCCTGTCTCCTTTTTGAGAATCGGCTCTTTATGCGGCTTTCATGCCTTTAGAAGCGACCTTCCGGACATTTCGTCCGGTTTCTTAATTTTCATGATTTCAAGCAGTGTGGGCGCAACATCTTCCAGTGAGCCGTTGTCCAGCTTGCAATTTCCACTGGTCGAGCCGGAAAAATCCGCCACTATAAACGGTACCGGATTGGTCGTGTGGGCTGTGTGCGGTTCTCCTGTTCTCAAGTCGATCATTTGTTCCACATTTCCGTGGTCGGCGGTGATCAGTAAACTTCCTCGTGCCTGTCTGGTTGCCTCAATTAGCTGCCCGAACGCTTCATCCACGGAAGCTACCGCATCGACGGCAGCTTCCATAAATCCTGTGTGACCCACCATGTCGGGGTTGGCGAAATTCACAACGATAAACGGGTAGTTGTCGCTCTCAATCGCCTTACAAGCCAGGTCGCAGACTTTGGGAGTCTGCATGGCGGGGGCCTTATCGTAAGTGGCAACTTTTAACGATGGCACCAACACCCGTTCTTCACCCTCATTGGCCTCTTCTCTTCCGCCATTGAGAAAATATGTTACATGGGCGTATTTTTCAGTCTCAGCGATGTGAAGCTGCTTCGTGCCATGGCAAGACAAGAGCTGCGGCAATGTCATGGCCATATCTTGGGGCGGCAATTGCTCGGGAGAGAAAGCCACAGGTAGAGCCAGGCTATGATCATATTCGGTCAGACATACATAGAAAATATCGGGGACGACCGGACGATTAAATCCATCAAACTCTGCGGTGGTAAGTGCTCTGGAAATTTGTCTTACTCGGTCGGGGCGGAAGTTGAAGCAGATAACAGCATCGCCTGTTTTCAGCGTTCTCGGGGTGATTACCGTGGGCAATATGAATTCGTCGTTTTCCTCGCGCTCATATCCTTTGTCCACTGCTTCCAGTGCTGACCCGGCCTGCAGCCCTTCGGCAAGTACCAGCGCTTGCCAATACTTTTCGAGGCGTTCCCACCGTTTATCCCGGTCCATGGCGTAATATCGTCCGCTGACTACTCCGATGCGACCCCCACAAGAAGGTAGCTTCTCTTCCAACTCCCGCATAAATCGCCGCGCTGATCGTGGCGGCGTGTCGCGGCCGTCCAGCACAGGGTGGACCATAAATTCCTTTATGTCTTCCCTTCTCATTAATTCCAGCAGTCCATCAACATGATCAGGACTTGAATGAACACAGCCGTCACTGACCAGCCCGAAGAGATGCAACAGACCTCCGGTCTTGCGCACATGCTCAATGGCGGCCACCAGTGCCGGGTTCTTGAAGAATGTGCCGTCAATGATCGTCTGACTAATTTGGGTGAGTTTCTGGATTACCACTCTTCCCGCTCCGATGTTCAAATGGCCAACTTCTGAATTACCCATTAGTCCCGGTGGTAGACCGACGGCTAATCCCGATGCATCCAGCACGCTGTTGGGAAAGCTGTCCAACAGGTACTTGTAATTCAAAGTCTTGGTCGCCAGGATGGAATTGCCAGTTTTTTCCCGCGAAACCCCCCACCCGTCAAGAATGAGTAATGTAATTGGCGGCATCCTTACCTCCTGGTTGTGTTACCCGCGATGGACAGCTCACGATGTGGCCAGCGTGATTTGAGTTCTGGTTTTTGACCGCTGTGTAAGTGCACCGAGGACTCCAACTCGACCAAACCTTTGCCGGGTCTCACTTATGGACCCTGTTACCCGGGAGTTTATTCGTCGGTGGTAAGGGCTCCCGGATTGCCCCACAGCTGCCTGTTGGAAATATATACTCTTGAGATGCCAAGCCGAGTGAGCCGGCGCAAGAACTGGAAGATACAGGTCTACAGCGCAATCTTTAAGCGCTGGTGGCAATTCCACTGCTAATTGAGTGGAACAAGTGAATAAGATATTAATGTATGGTTACAAGTCCGTGACCATGGATTCTCGGTGCCCGACCTGACAACACGCTTCCTTATGCAGCGAGCAAGTCGGAGTCCTTGAGAAACAGCCGAGCCGGCCGCAGTCAGGTTAATTCAGGAACCTGATGGAACGTAATAAATCAGCCTTCTCAGGCAAAAGTACCCGGCGATCGGTTATCTTTTTGTTGATTCGTAAGGTGAGTTACATGAAGGACCCGACCGGTTCTGACGTATCGAGAAGAACAGTGGAGGAACCAGGCACGTCAAGGGATGGTGATCGCGACGCGTCTTCGATTATCGCCGAGGCGGCCCATGAACTGCGCCTACCCATAGCCAATATCAAATTGCTGGTGGAAACACTGCTCGATGGTGCCCTCGACGACCGAGAAGTGTGCAAGCGGATGTTAAAACGGGTGTATCAGGAGAGCGATCGCCTTCATGCCCTGGTCTCGCGCTTGCTCTCCCTTGAGTCTGTGGCGGAGAAACGCCATGAGTTGAAGTGCCGATGGATTAGTTTGAAAGATCGTGCCACCTACGCCTGCGAAGCGCTGGAGAAGCGTGCTGGCGAAAAGGGTGTTCAGGTGCAGGTCGATGTAGATGACCGAAGTTTTATCTGGGCCAATGCTGAACAATTCGACCAGGTGCTTCTCAACTTGATTGAAAACGCTATAAAGTTCACGCCGCCGGGCGGGAGCATTGTGGTTAAGTCGCTTGATCGATCTGGCTGCTTTGCAGTGGAAGACACGGGCATCGGCATGTCGGCATCTGAAATTCCGAAAATATTTTCCAGGTTTTATCGAATTGATAAAAGCCGTGCCGGGGGTGGAACGGGCCTGGGGTTGTCGATTGTCAAACAAGTGCTGGATTTGCACGGTGCTAAGATAGCCGTGCGTTCACAGGAAGGAACCGGCTCCTGCTTTGAGCTGGAATTCCCCCCACCTTCGCGAGGAGCCTGAGGCGATGAAAAATTCCACTCGGCGAATCATGCTGGTTGATGATGATGAAACTGTGATAGAGACCCTCGAATTCAGTCTCAAACGTCAGGGCTTCGAAACCACTGTGTTTCGAAACGGACAGTCTGCTCTGTCGGGATTTGACACAGCCGGGCCCGACCTTATCATTCTGGACTGGATGCTGCCCGACATGGTAGGACCTGAGATCTGCAAGATATTGCGAAGTCGTTCTGTTGAAACTCCAATTCTTATGCTCACGGGACGCTCTACCCCCAACGATGTAGCCGAAGGTCTCACGGCAGGGGCGGATGATTATCTGGCCAAACCGTTTAGTTCGGTTGAATTGCTCGCCAGGGTGCAGGCGCTCTTACGCAGGATTAAAGGCACGGGAAAGCGAACAAAAATTGCAGTGGGCGATCTTGACCTCGACGAGGAGGCCCGCCGCGTGACGCACCATGGCGTGGATGTGGATCTCTCACCCAAAGAATTCATGCTTCTCAGAGTACTTATGCTCAACGTGGGTAAGACGATGTCTACCGAAGTATTGTTGAACCAGGTCTGGGGGTACGATTTTTCCGGCGACGCCAAAACCGTGGCCGTACATGTGCGCTGGCTCAGACAAAAACTGGAAGCCGATGCCAAGAATCCGGTATTGCTCGAAACGGTCCACAGGTTAGGCTACAGATTGAACCCGCCAAAACAGTGAAGTGGTCGAAATTGGGGAGAGGAGAAAACAGTTGAAGACTCGGGCGATTACGCTGATCAAAGAGGATGTGCTTACTCTAGGCCGCTTGGTCGGTGGGGCCGTCACCGAGTTGCAAGGGCTTTTGTTGAAACAGCCTGGAGCAAAGTTTGAAGAAATTGAGCATTTGGAAGACGAGATCAATAAAGCCTGTTTCAAAATAGAAGAGAAGAGCCTCGACTTGCTGTGCGAGCGATCTGAAC
>JAKFUT010000096.1 GCA_021732565.1 Candidatus Obscuribacterales bacterium | reverse complement strand
TTTCAATACACTCCTGCAACGCTTCAACCAATTTACGGGAGAACGGTCGGGAGAGCGAGCCTTTGAACTTTAGAGGAAGACTTGAAGCTTCTTCCGGTTTCTCCTTTCGACGCAAACTTATTTTATCCAGCGCGGATGTGATCGGCGCCGTTAGCGCGCCACCTGAGTAGCGAGCGATAATATCTTTACCAACAGCAAGCGCAAGCAATTCCTCGTCAGTTAAATCCACTGCGGGCAAGGGCTTATTCGGTTCGTCAGTGTAGTAGCCGCCGCGATTGCGATCGTACTTTATAGGCTGATTCATAAAATCTTTGAGGAAAGAGATATCGCCGTGTATCGTTCGCTCCGACACCTCCCAGTGATCGCACAATCGTTCGGTGGATGGATACTGCGAAGTATTTATCAGATGAAGAATGTGATAGACGCGATCCATTTTGGTCGACATATTGGCCGCCTTAGAAACTTTCTGTATCGACGTTATACCCCCGTGTCCATATACAATCGACCATATTCATGTATGGCAGAGCCTCATGCGACAGCGAAGAATAGCGGGAAATGTTCAACGCCCGTCGTCGGTCAAATCAAAAGCACTAACCATGCGGAGAAGCGAGCAAACGGCTTCACGAGTACAAGCTCCGCACCGTTGCGCGGTCGATAGCCGCCCTGTAAAAGCAACGGGCTGGCACTCGTCGCCAACGCATAATACATGCAGTGACGATGGCGACCGGAAACCCTTGGCACTAGGACTTTCGTCACAATCTCCGCCCGCGCGGCAAAAAAGATTCCTTCGCTTAAGTAACTCGAGATGCGCAGCAATTTCTATGTATTCGAAGCAAACGGCACGCTGATTGGAGGCTGGAGTGAGAATACTAGGCGCGGATACTGATGTCGATCGCACAAATAGAATGCGTTTACAGCGCTTCAAGCCGAGAAATCCATTGATCAAAGTGCTTGCACGCTTGCCGCATTGTTGCCAAACCAATAGCTTCTGCAATTGCACTGGAAGCAGCCACCTTTACTTTTGAATAGTTCGGAAGAAATTTCTCGATCAGCTTTGATGGCGGCACTTCATCGTTTACAAGCTCTGGAGAGCTAAACTCTGCTGCATTACTTTCCAGCGTCTTGATCTCAGTTTTCTTATCGATGAAATAGCTATCGAATTTCTCCGGCTCCGACAATATCAGGGCTTCAAACTCATGGAGTTGAATGTATGGAATCAGCCGTGAATCAGCAATGTCAGCTACTAAATGGGATTCCAACACTTCCACTTGTTCGTACTTATCTGGCGTCATTATCGCGGCAGAATAACCAGGGAAATCGTGAGGCAAGCGATAAGATCGAACATGGTCGAAAATCTGACATCTTCGTTTTTGTCTTCCTTGGTCCATCTCAAAAGATGATTTTTGACCTTTGCATAAGTACTAAGCCCACCCTTGTAGGTAATGCCACTGCGTTTATCCCGGCTAGTTACTACGCACTGTACTGCCGGATAAAGCCCCTGGCTGCTCAGAGGTTCCATAAGCAGTCTTTTGACAAACTCCTCTTCGCTTTCTCCTTCAACAAGAATGTTGATTCTCATTATCGGCTTGGCTTGCCCCCGAGCACATTCTTCTCCCAGAGATCACTAAGACAGTATTCATCAAGCCAGCTAGTCAACTTTTCTGCATCAAGACGCTTGAATTTTGTTGCGAACCGTCCGTGTGTACTCATGGACTCATGTGTAGTGACGATCACATTATTCGAATCGAAAGTATCAAGTAATCTTGGTGATTGAGTGGTCATGATGATCTGGCTCTGCTCGGCAGCAGTATGAACAAGTGCACCTAAAACAGAGATTGCCGAAGGGTGTAAGCCAAGCTCAGGTTCATCAATCACAATGATGCTCGGTGGCTCTGGCTGCAATAATAGAGTTGCTAAAGCAGAAAAACGCAGAGTTCCATCGGACAGCTGATTCGGTCCGAATACATCGCTGGAGCCTCGCTCGCTCCAGCGCAACAAGATTTTTTCTCGATTTGTGTCAGTAGTTTCAAGCACAAAGTCGCCAAAGAAAGGAGCAACTTGTTGAATCATTTTGATGATACGGAAATAGTAATCGGGCGAATCGTGTTTTGTTTTGTGCAACATGGCTGCTAGATTTCCTGCATCGCCATGAAGATAAAGGTTGTCTCCGATGTAACCTCTTTCCTTTATTTTGGCTGTATCGGACGTGTCATGGAAATGAAATACTCGTAGATTCGATAGAGCTTTAGAAAGGGTATTTGCTGGCGTATTCTGCACATCTCGTTGGGCAAACTCTCTTAGTTTAGGCTCCTTGTGTCCGGTACCGAAAGCGGTTGATGACTGGTGCCCTCTTGCCGAAGGTTCTTGCCTAAAAATTGCCTGCTCTGCTAGAAAAATAATTGCATCACCGGCTGCCGGCGCCATTTCTAAATGATACTCAAAGCATCCGCCATCATTCTGAAATTGCAGTGTAGCACTTAGTTTTGGAGTTGTTTTCGCTCCATAGAATAGAACAGTACTTGCGCCGCCCTCTTTTCCAACCCAGCTCTGGAGCCCATCACTAACGGTCGTCATAAAATTGAGCATCTTAAAAAACGATACCAGGTTGGTTTTTCCCGCGCCGTTCTCACCAATCAAAACATTGATCCGGTCAAGAGTTAGTCCTTCCTTTCCGAGACTCTGAATCGATTTGAAGCCTTCTAATTTGAGCCCTGCTAGTATTGACATCAGCCGTTCCCAAGTGATTGCCTCTCAATTTCACATATGAGCGGCTCGCAGCTTCAGTATACCCAGTAGTCAATTCATAAGCACAAATAATGTCGCATGGCACTTGTCAAATCACGCACATACTTCTTGCAAAGTTAGTGCTGTGGGAGGCCGGTGAAGGAGATTACGCCGGAGGCGGTAATCATTATGGACGACGGAGGTCGAGTAGCTCTGATGAAGAACGCTATGAGATGATTGACGTTCATGATGAGACACTTACAGCGCGCAATTAGATCGCTCCAGACGATCAATCAGTACGACTGGGAGAACTGAGCTTCAGTGAGGATGAAGTAGTACCAACCGACTCGTTGAGAACGGGTAAGCCAGACGAGGAATTCGAGGAATATACGGGTAACGCCGGTATGACCTTGGAACGATGGTACCGGCACGGTTTGTTGGCAGCCTTGAGAAGCCATTTCTTTGATATGTTGAACGCATCGCCGCTCCGCATTCCAAGAATTTCGCTACTTTCGCAGCCCTATTAGAAAAGACTCCGGCACAGAGGATCAGCAGCTTAGACCGATCCAAACCGACCGCAACATAATGTCTAAGGCGCAGAACGCGGGATGGGCGGGCAAGTTCGTGGTTCCGGGCCTGGTCCGAAGATCGTTTATCAATGCCGCCACCGCTCTTTCGGAATGATGCGCATTTTTCTTAACAAGGTTCATTAGGCGGCGCAATTAATAAACTCGCCCCAAACTGCATGCTAATTGCAGGCTGGGGTGAAATACTAGCTGAAGGAAGTGTTTATAAGGCTCGTTGGCTCCCGGGAGGCAATGATGGATCCGTTCAGTGTTTTATCATGGCTGGGAGAATCATCAATAGGAACGCGGGGTATTCCGTGGTCAAGCCTGTTATGCAGCATTGCAGCGCTTGTGTTCTTTCTTCTCCAGCTAAGCAAGTTGGACAGCAGCGCGCGTGAACTAACGGCAGCGTTAAAAGCGGCGATGAAGGGCATCAGCGAATTGCAGTTAACCGACAAACAGACCGTAAGAAACGCCTTTCACACCAACAGCTTCTTCGGAGAAGAATGGATCGAATTTTGCGACACTCTGATTTGGACAAAAACTGCCACGGGAGAATTCGTACGAAACACGAAGCAGGCAGAAGCATTTTTCACCAATGAAATCCTGCTCGAAAAGAACAACTTCAACCTGTCATGGTACGAATCATTTCCAGGAGTCCTCACTGCGATTGGTCTGCTTGGAACATTCATCTCCATCTACCTCGCACTGTCGATGCTGCAGGTTTCGGACTCGCACGGGGTCCAAAACATCACGGCTTTTGTCAACAATTTGGGTGGCAAGTTCTTCTCATCGATTGTCGGGACCGGTCTTGCTCTTGCATTTCTTCTCTTTGAACGTAAAGCCGCAGCAGACCTCAATTCTGTGTGCATCAGGTTCAGGTCCGCGATAAATAGCAAATTTGAGGTATCCATTCCTGAGAGTTTGACTGATATCTCAAAGCGCTTGCCCGACGTAATTAAGACGGCGGTGAGAGAAGCGGTGGAAGGCTCACTGAACGAACTGATAAAATCTAGCACCAGGCAACTGGCGCTCTCCGAACAACAAGTCAACGCAAGCAAGAGCCTACTTATTGCCATCGATAGTCAGGCTCAAAAGCGAGATGCGGCTATTCAGAGCATGGTGGCATCCGTGGTGGCGACGTTCAAGGAGGAGTTATGCAAGGCAACCGAAAGCGAATTTGACAAGCTGTCAAAAGTTCTGGAAAGGACCGTTAAAGTTGTTGAAGGCTTTAACGATCGCATGCAAGCGAGTATATCTCAGACGGAACTACTTACGAAATCGACAACGCAACATGTTCATGAAATGGCTCGCCTTCAAAAGGAACAAAACGACCTGATAATCAGACAGCTTGGCGAAGAACAAGAACTGTTGATGCAGTTATTGCAAAAACGAATGGAAGAAATTTCAGATAGTCAGCATGAAAAACTCGAATTATGGAATGTGACAGTGGAGAAAGCTTGCTCAGGACTGTTAGCCGCTCAGGATAAGGGTACCGAGGCATTCAATCTGAAACTATCGGAAGCTATTCACAAGTTTCTTGTTCAATCTGAGGCTTCCTCCAAGAAGCAGATTGACTCGCTCAGAGAAGCGCACCTCTACATGACAAAGAACATGGAACTCTGGGTCGGCACCGCAAACGAAGATCTTCGCAACCTTGTGTCAACCGTAACTCGCGAGATATCAACGGTAGAGCGTTGCGCGGAAAGCTTCGACCTTGTCGCGAGAGCACTGGGAACTCTACCCGGGGAATACAGCAAGCTTCAGCAGCAAGTCGAAACTGCTAAATTCGATACGCTTTCGCTTATAGATAACATTGTCGAACTGGAGGATAAGACAGACACCAGCAGAAATGATTTGGCGAAACTAACCATTGGTGTAAATGCAGGAGCCGATAAACTGAATCAGTGTTCGCTATCCTTTGAGAAGGCGGCGTCAGCAATGCAGGCACTCAGTCTGGAGTTGATTGCCAAGGCAGATCTACATGACGAGCGAGCGCTTGATCTCAGAACATCAGTTGAGGCTTGCCGGCGAAAGATTGAAGACGCCTCGGCACTATTAGAAAAGCTGGCAGAACATACCGACGCAGAGCGTCAAACATCTCTCGCTGATAGATCTGCAACATTCAAGAACGGCGGTGGTGCTGAACTCGTGACGCAGTTGAGCGACGTCGCCAATTTAGAGAAAGCCTTATTAGTCGTGGGCTCGGATGCGGAGCTGATCCATGAAAACGAGTAATTCTTCGGAGGGAGTTTTCCTCGCCTCCGTAACGGATCTGATGACATCGCTAGCTGTGATTTTCATATTACTGCTCATTTCCTTCGTGATGGACGCGCAGGCAAAAGAAGCAGACCTCAGAAAAACCATCGAGAAGAGCAGCGAGATTCAGAAAGTAATGGTCTTAAACCAGGAATTGAAGAAGCAGCTCGCGCAGGCACTGGCAGAGAAGGGATATGTGACGTCGGATCATCCTACAGACATACTTGCCCTTGTCTTTAAGGCGCAGGGAAACAATCTACAGTTCGAATACAACAGCGCAGATCTGCAGCTCCCGGGGCAAAGCTATCTCCGTAAGTTTCTTCGGACCCTGTTGGAAGTACTCAAGCGAGAGCCATTTCGCGAAAACGTGGAGCAAATAATAGTAGAAGGGCATACCGACTCCATCGCAGACGACGAGTACAATCTGGAGCTGAGCCAGCGGAGAGCGCTGGAGGTACTTAAATTTGGTCTTCAGAACTGTGGGCTCAGTAGAAGTGATCGAGAGTATTTTCTGGATCTGACGTCGGTAAATGGACGAGGGGAGAGAGGCTTACTGCCGCCACATTCACTTGCTGGAGGTGAAGATCCGGAAGCTAGTCGTAGAGTGGAATTTGTTATTCGATTTCAGTCGTTTGAGAATAAGGTTAAGAACCAGAGTGACCATGCTGAAATCAAACTAAATGACGAAAACGTTATGGCGGGCGTGACGCCCGCGGTCCCGGGGAGGGCAGTAGAACATGGTATATGAAGCGGAGATTAGTAGGGCAAATCCTTCGTGTTTTTTGTTTTTGCTTGACCAGTCCGGGTCAATGCAGGACGCTTGGTCGGGAACGACAAAAGCGCAAGGAGTGGCAGACGCGATTAATCGGATATTGCAGAACCTGATTATTAGATGCACTTCCGGTGAATCGGTATTGGACAGGTTCAGCATCGGAGTCATCGGATATGGTGCCAGGGTCGACTTCGCATTGAACAGTTCGTTGGCCGGACGAAAGCTCATTCCCATTTCCGAAATTGCGGACGTTCCAAGAATTGAAACTCGGCAGAAGAAATTTCCCGATGGAGCCGGCGGAATTGTGGAGCAATCAGTCACGTTTCCTGTATGGTTCGATCCCGTCGCCAGTGGCAGCACTCCAATGTCGCAGGCTTTCGACCTGGCTGCTCAAACCCTGAAAGAATGGTTGATGCAATATCCTGATTCCTTTCCACCGATTGTCATCAATCTCACTGACGGAGAACCCGATAAAGATCCGAGTCGCCACGCGGAGCAACTCCGAAACGTGCGAAGCAATGATGGAGGAGTGCTGCTCTTCAACATTCACATATCTTCCAAAGATGCGGGCAAAATTGAGTTTCCCGATACTGACGCGAAGCTACCCGACAACTATGCGCGTCAATTGTTCACCATGAGCAGCTTATTGCCGGATAGAATGAGGGATTTAGCCAAACCCGATTACGACTTTCCCCTGAACACCCGCGGGTTCGTCTTCAATGCGGATCTCGTCGGTCTCGTCAATTTCCTGGATATCGGAACTCGTGCAGCGCAGAGGTAAGGTCGATCATGGAATTTGGAGTTTTCCACCACCGGCTGCCTAAAGCTGGACATGATTTCGATGAATGCGCCGATAACATTCAGATAGAAGAACTTCCGATCGATTCAGCGTATTCTACTGACGCGGAAGCAAATTCCACAATCGTTCCCTTACTCAGAGCTGCCATTGCTGATGGTGCGACAGACTCAGCGTTCCCATCCTATTGGTCTGCCTTGCTTGTGAATGCTTACTCTAAAGGGATGTGCGAATCAGACTCGTGGGACGATGCGTTGGCTGAGATTCGGCAACTCTGGCAAGAGCATGCAGACGCACGAGCGAAGGCCTGGTATGTAAGAGAGAAGGTCGTACAGGGAGCATTTTCAACACTAGTCGGAGTGACATTCTATTCCAGAGCGGACCGTCCAGCGGAACTTGGCTGGAGGGTCTGCGCAGTTGGCGACTCATGTATATTTATAGTGCGAGAGAATTCACTAATTAAGTCTATCCCCATCGACGATTTTGTGCAGTTTCGCTCTCGCCCGTATTTGTTAGCTACAAACGAACAAGACAACCTGAACTTAGAGGAGAAGCTCCGGCACCACACCGGAGTGTGCTCCACAGGAGACCAGTTCCTTCTAATGTCGGACGCACTGGCGTGCTGGTTTCTGCGTCGCCAGTCACAACATGGCGATGCGATCTTAGTGATGAATGCAATAGTCACCGCTGAGTCACTGGAAGATTTGGTGCACGAACAGAGGGCTGCACGATGTGAATCTGGTTATCCGGCAATGAGAAACGACGACGTGGCTTTCGTCAGGATTGAAATCAAATAGGAGAACGTTCGTGCATTGGCCATCCGGGCAAGAGTATCAAGAGATTGTGCAGAATCCCCGATTTTGCTTCGAGGATTCGGACCTTAAACATGCCGAGCCGGTATTGAATCGGCTTGGGTTGCCCAGACCATCCAGCGGAAATTTTGCCACCGTTTTTCGCCTGAAACTCAACGGTCGTGAGTGGGCCGTTAAATGCTTCACCCGGCGGATACCGGAAATTCAGAAGCGTTACAGAGAAATCGGAATTCATCTTTCCAAGTACAATCCCGACTTTTCGGTGAAGTTCGAATACATCGAACGCGGAATCCGAGCGCAGGGCACGTGGCTGCCGATCCTCAAAATGGATTGGGTGGAAGGAATAACCCTTGAGCGATTCATCGAACAGAATCTTCAGCAGCCACGAAGTATTGAGAGACTTTCAAATGACTGGTTGACATTACTACAGAGCTTAAGCAACGTAAATGTCGCACATGGAGATCTTCAGCACGGAAATGTTCTCATATGCAATAACCAGATTAAGTTGATCGACTATGACGGCATGTTCGTGCCAAGTCTTAAAGGCGCACAGAGCAATGAAATCGGTCACTACAATTATCAACACCCTTTTCGTGCGCCCCGAGATTACGATCTCCATCTGGATAACTTCGCCGGGCTGGTGATCTACGCGAGTTTGAAAGCGGTGAGCATTGATCCATCCCTGTGGCGAAGCGTTAGAACAGATGAAGACGGATTACTCTTCAAGAAAATAGATTACCAATCCCCCGAGAAATCAGATTGCTTTCGGCGCTTGACTGCACATTCGGACGAAACCATACGAAATCTCGTATTGCGAATAAAGAGCTCCTGCGGTTTGCCGATCGAAAATGTGCAACCGGTTTTCTCAATTGTTCCGCGCACACCGAGAACTGGTCTGCCGGATTGGATTAAAGACCACGTGAACAACAACAAGCCGCAGGTCACTAGTTGCCCGAAGTGCGGTAAGGCGCTCACGAAGTGTACCTCTTCAAAACTCATGATGACTTACTGGGAGTGTAGCGCTGCGCCGAGCTGCAAGTATCGGCGAGATGATCTCGACGGACTTCAGGCAAGGTCATCCGGGATGGTGCCCGAGCCCGCAACGTCCAATCAAAAGTCGGCGGGGGTTTCTGGCACTCCTGGCGGTCCAACAGCGGTGCCACCACCTTCCTCGCCGATACCTCCCGCACCCGGGATCAACACAAACCCTGGTACGGGACAGATCATCATCTCGACAGGAACTAATTCATCCTCGCCGCGAACGGGCACGACACCGGTGCAGAAGATCACTCTAACTTGCAATTTCTGCGGGCATATTACGCGGCGGCTGAAGAAGCCATCCAGCATAAAGTGCTCTAAGTGCGGTCAAATCAGCAAGCTGTAGGGGCGAGCAATGAAAGTCGCAACTCAAGACGAACTGATCAAACTTATGCTTGACCCCAAGCGATCATTCCGTCATAGAGAACTACGAAATTGTCAGGCGACTTTAAGCCAGTGGTCGGACCTTCCTTTCTATGAGTCCGGGGAGGACTCGATGGTATTTTGCCTATTCAACAATGCACAGAGATGGGCGGTGAAATGTTTCACAAATCCCATCGAGCAGAATCAAAAGTTTTACTATGCCCTGAGTAAGGTCATCAAATACGGTGGCAGCCCGCACCTTTGCGAGTTCGAATTCTTGGAACGTGAACTAGGCGGTCTCTACTCCGTCATAAAAATGCCATGGATCGAAGGGCCCCGACTAGACCGATTCATCCTGGCTCACTTCCATGATTCCGACGCCATCAATGGGCTGCTCCCTTTGCTGTTTGACATAATCGACGATATGCAACGACTCGAACTTATACACGGCAATATCGCGCCCGAGAATTTGATCGTGGGAGAGCAAATCAGATTGATAGATTATGACTCGATGACCTTGCCCGATTACGCATCGGTGATGCAACGGGCCCACCCGAATATTTATCGCCAACATTCGAAAGCGTCGAGGTCGGCGACAGGGCAACCCGTCGCCAAGAGCGATGCATTGCACTGGCATGTTCTCCTGACCAATTTAATGGCGCTTTCCAGCGAGCCGTTGCTACTGGCCGAGACGAATTTGAACGATGCATTTCTCTTCACCACGAGAGATCTGACTCCGCCAGTCTCTAACTTGATAGCGGCGATAATGAAGCATGCTCAACCTATTTTGAAGAATCGATTGGAGCTCCTATTCGAATTTGCGACCCTGCCACCTGGTGATGTACCAATGCCTCAGCGCGGCGAATACGATTTGTCCACCTATAACAATGCGTACCTCCGTCAGGTCTTGCCGGCGGTAGAAGCTTTCGTTTCTTCCTCACCGGGCGTCACCGCCAGATGTGGTGACGCGTTGGCAGATTCACCTTTACCTGAGACACATATTCCAGTCGTTCACTGCACGGGTTCCATCAGTGCAGCCGCCAACGAGCTGGAGCCTACAGCATCGCCGCGTCCGTCTATAGTCGTGCTGTTGATTATTGCGCTAGTCTCAATACTGTTAGTGGTCGCAATTGTAGGCAATCCTCTTGTTCGTAGCTATCCGCCTGTCTCATTTGGATCAATCATTTTGCTGACGGCTGCCAATTTGTGGTTATGGTTTCACTATACCTTCCGAGATCCAACCGCGCTGACTGCGGACGACAACCGTCAACAGGCGCTTGAACGACTGAATGTAATTTGTGCTCAAGAATCAGATATACGATTGCGAAGGGAGCAGTTGGAGTACGACAAAATAGATCTTGATCAGAGGCTCTCGGACGCTCTGGCTTTGCTCGATGCCGAAATTGAAAGAGAATCACTCTCCGAAAAAGCACAGACTCTCGTATGGAATACTCGACGGAAAGCGCGGATGAAACTCCACCAAGAGTGGCGCCTCCACCTCAAGAACCAGGAAAAATCAATAACAAGTGCTCTCACCAATGACTTTCAAAGCAGAGTGTCAGAAATACAGGAGCAACTCACGAAGATACAGGGCGAAGAAGATGAAGCGAGGAACCAAACGCTGGCAGATCAGCAGCATTCCTACGTAACAACAGAACTGAAGCACCACTTGATCGCTACGGCAACAATTCTAGGTATTAACGAGACGGATAAGTCTCTTCTGTTAAACCACGGCGTTTGTAATGCTGAAGATATTTCCGTGCAGTCGTTGAACTCACTCACCCTCTCAAAGGTGAAAGTGCAAGCACTTCTTGCATGGAAAGGTTATCTTGAACATAATGCCCGGGATACCAGACCTGAATTCTTAACGGTCACCGAACGAGAACAGGCAAAACAGAAATTCTCCAAACATCGCCAGCAACTTGAAAGCGAGAGCAAACGGCTTGACGAGGTATATACCGACGAAGGTCAATTGATCAAGCAGTTTTTCTCACTGGCGGAAGCTCAACTGCATAAAGCGTGCACCAGCTCTGAGCGCGAACTATCTCTAACGATTGATTCCACTCTCAGCCCGCTGCGGCGCAGAATCGAAATACTTGAGCGCAAGCGCAAGAATCTTGCCCACATGCTGTCGACTGAGCAGAACCGAAGAAGTGAGTTGGACCTTTCGTTGACCTCGGCAGAAGAAGCGCTCTATGCGGCGAGAGCTACCGCAGAGTCAATTTTAGCGTCGACCGAATCGGCGTCCGCCCGGAGTTATCTTGCTACGCTGCTTAACCCACAAGAATCCCGGAGTTGAATACAATGCGTAGACCAACACCGCAGGAATACCGAGAGGCAATTCAGGCACCGGGATTTTGTTTCAAAGATCCAGATCTGAAGTCTGCCACGGTCATTAATGACCATCACGGTATGCCTCTGGTAACTTCAGGAAGATTTGCCTCTGTGTATTCGCTGTTAGTCAACAACCAACGGATCGCCGTGCGTTGTTTTCTGCAAGATGTTCCTGATCAGGCTTCTCGGTACGCCGAGGTGATCCGAGCGCTTGAGCTGGCAGACCTCCCATACACGGTACGGATTGAATACTTGCAGCAGGGCATCCTCGTCAACGGACAAATGCACCCGATTTTGAAGATGGAGTGGGTGGAAGGCATTTCGATCCTTGATTACATAGCAGCGAATGTCAATTCTCCGGCACGAATTCGTGCGTTAGCAGATCAGTGGCTACAAATGAATCTGAGGATGCAATCGAGCTGCATCAGTCACGGCGATTTTCAGCACGGAAACATACTCGTCGTGAACGAGAAGCTAAAGCTGGTCGATTACGATGGAATTTACGTGCCCGCGCTGGATGGTCTCAGAAGCAATGAACTCGGTCACAACAATTACCAACATCCGCACCGCGGACCAAAACACTTCGGTCCGTATCTGGACAACTTCTCAGCCTGGGTCATATATATCACGCTGTTGGCGCTCGCGGAGGAACCGTCCCTCTGGACGCTCAGACACGGACGAGACGAGTGCATCTTGCTGAATAAGTCGGATTATCTTGCACCGGAGAAATCCAAAATAATTCAGGCATTGAAAGATAGTTCAAACGAACTGGTTCGAAGTTTCGCTCCACTGCTATGCAAATTGCTGGAGCAAGAGCCGGAAGAAATTATGCGACTACGACCATTGGGGCAATCCCTTGAGACGCAGCTAATCGACGATTGTTTTCCGATGGCACCTGGCGCTTCGGCGGAGGAGCTCGAGTATGGCTTGCGGATATGGTCACAGGTGTGGGATCCGCGTGGGTATGGATCGAACAAGAGGATGGAGATGATGGCAAAGGTGAGACAGCAAAAGGTGGAGGAGCAATGTGCAACCTCAATTCCCGCAGGCCAACCCGCAGGAAAAGCTGGCCCCGTTATGACGCGCAGAACGTTGTGAATCTGTTTGCGCAAAAGATCGGAGATCCGAAGCGCCGAGAACGATCGTGTTTAAAGTGCAACAGGCTCCCTCGGGAAGGGAACCTGCTGCTGCACTTAGAGCTCGACGACTAGTTAGTTATCTGCCACAGCGGCGGATCGACCTTTGCTCCGAGCGAGAAGATCATACCGGTCAAGATTCATGACTTTGTTCCAAGCTTTCACGAAGTCTCGAACGAACTTCTCATTGCCGTCATCGCTCGCATACACTTCAACTAAAGCGCGCAGTTGAGAATGGGCACCAAAGACGAGATCAGCAGCGGTGGCAGTCCACTTCGTCGCGCCGCTGGCACGATCGGTAGCCTCGTACAAGCCTTTTTCTGCGGTGGAAAGTCTCCACGCTGTGCGCATGTCGAGCAGATTCACGAAGAAATCGTTAGTTAATGTGCCCGGTCTGTCGGTGAAAACACCGTGCTTCGATCCCCCGTGATTTGCATCGAGCATTCGCATCCCGCCCACC
The DNA here is from genome assembly GCA_021732565.1 of Candidatus Obscuribacterales bacterium. Lineage (GTDB taxonomy): Bacteria > Cyanobacteriota > Vampirovibrionia > Obscuribacterales > Obscuribacteraceae > JAKFUT01. The sequence goes on along the minus strand of JAKFUT010000096.1, from coordinate 5,333 downwards.
AGAACGGTCATTTCTGGAGCCGTCAGATGCAAGAAGTTGGCGCGATCCAGGAGACGTGTCTCTGGAGAAAGCGGATCGTCAGCTCGAAAAAAGTTGCGGAACCCATCGCCAATAGGTTCAAGCACATCAAAAGTGCTTACATCCGTCTGCTCCTGCGATGCATCAGTGCGACCAGGGGCAAAAGGCACACTAATGTTGTGTCCGCCTTTTCTAGCAGCTTCCTCCACCGCCGCGCAGCCTCCAAGTACGATTAAATCGGCGAGCGAGACTTTCTGGTTAGCGCTTTGCGCCCCCTTAAAATCTTTCTGCACGCGTTCCAGGGCAGCGATCACCTTTGCCAACCGCGGTGGTTCGTTGGATTCCCAATCCTTTTGCGGTGCCAAACGAATGCGGGCTCCATTTGCACCCCCACGTTTATCAGTACGACGGAAACAGGCCGCCGCTCCCCACGCGGTAGACACAAGTTCAGAGATGGATAAGCCAGACTCCAGAATCATGCGCTTGAGCACAACGATGTCCGCCTCGTTAACCAGCTCATGATCCACGGCCGGTACCGGATCTTGCCAAATTTGTGGCTCCGGAATCCACGGACCAAGATAGCGCGAACGAGGTCCCATGTCGCGGTGAAGAAGCTTGAACCAGGCTTTGGCGAATGCAGCAGCAAGTTGATCAGGATTTTGGCAATAACGCTTCGCGATGGGAGCATAGATCGGGTCCATCCGCAGCGACAGGTCTGTTGTCAGCATCATCGGAGAATGTCGCTTCGAGGTGTCGTGCGCATCCGGCACTGTCCCTTTCGCCTCAGGATTTTTGGGTCTCCACTGTTTGGCACCGGCCGGGCTCGTCGTGAGTTCCCATTCGTAATTAAACAAATTCTCGAGGAATCCGTTATCCCACTTGGTCGGATTATTGGTCCATGCGCCTTCCAGACCACTGGTGAGCGTGTAAGCCCCATTTCCGCTGCCACACTTGTTCTTCCAGCCCAAGCCCTGCTGTTCGAGTGGAGCACCTTCAGGTTCAGGTCCGAGGTTCTCTGGAGACACGGCTCCGTGGCACTTGCCGAAGGTATGCCCGCCGACGATGAGCGCAACGGTCTCCTCGTCGTTCATGGCCATGCGGGCAAACGTTTCGCGAATATCGTGCGCTGCAGCCACCGGATCCGGATTGCCGCCTGGTCCTTCAGGATTCACGTAAATCAGCCCCATCTGCACGTTTGCCAATGGTTTGCTTAATTGTCTGTCGCCGCTGTAACGCTGATCCCCTAACCAGGTGTCCTCAGGTCCCCAGAAGATCTCCTCGGGTTCCCATACATCCGCGCGACCAAAACCAAAGCCGAGCGTCTGGAATCCCATCGATTCCATCGCCACATTTCCGGCTAGCACCAACAAGTCGGCCCACGAAATCTTCTGCCCGTATTTTCTCTTGATGGGCCAGAGTAACCGGCGAGCCTTATCGAGACTTACGTTGTCAGGCCAGCTGTTCAGTGGAGCAAAACGTTGCTGCCCTTCACCCCCGCCACCGCGACCATCGAGGGTGCGATAGGTTCCGGCCGAATGCCAACTCATTCGGATAAACAGCGGTCCATAGTGACCATAATCGGCGGGCCACCAATCCTGCGAGGTGGTCATCATGTCGATGAGGTCCCGCTTCAGCGCATCCAGGTCAAGCCCCTTGAACTTCTCCGCGTAATTGTAGTCCTCGTCCATCGGATCGGACAGCCGGGAGTGGCCGTGAAGAACCGAAAGGTCGAGTTGATTCGGCCACCAATCCTTATTCGTCCTTGGTTGGCCAACCTTCGGGGTAGGAGAGGGAATTGCGGGATTTTCGCTTTCGCTGACGCTGCGGGTGTGTTCCTTGTCGGGCATAGATCCTCCGTAGGCAAGTGGTACTTCTCTTAAGAAAGCTTTGGACAAAACATAGCGGATTCATTCTTCGCTCGGTCTTACTTCTCTCGTCGGACTTCGAGGCGGTTGCACTTCAGGCGCCTCGATTTGTCGCTATATACTGGCGTTGACAGGGTTTTACAGATTCGGACGCCAAGCATATCACACAATCAACAATCGTCGAAGCTGAAGCACTTGGCATTGATGACCACGACTTCACCATGAATAGTGACGGGATGCTGCGCAACAGATGACATTTGCGATATGGCGGCACAACACCTGACTCGGTACACTGGCAACAAGTACTATTTTGCCCGAAGCTACAAGTACCGCGGCTTTGGCATCAAATGCGGCTGGTTCGGTGCCCGTTCCAGGAATATTGTTGGTGGTATTTTCCCACTCGTTCGTGGTTGGTTTTAGGTAAAAGCTACCGCAGTAAGATGACTTGAATTGTGCTGGCGCTTGTCGAAAAAATAACGAGGCAGAAAATGTCACTATGTTCTAAGCTTTTTTGTAGCGTTCGGAGGAGGGCAAGAGCAAATGATTAATTCCGGTGGTGCCTATAACAGCCAGGGCTTCATCTGGGGCTCTCCCGGGAAATAAATCCACGAACGTTCAACGTGTGATGACGGTGTGCACCACTTCGCTCTGGAAAAAGAGAACGCACTCGCTCTGCCTGCGATAGGGCTTTTCCACGGGCATCAAATCCAACAGCCATTCTTGCTTCTCGCGCGACGGGGCAAGCACGTCAAAAGCCGGTGCTGGTCGACGTGTAGGCAACAGCACCCGGTCCTGCATTTGCCGTGCATGATTCGCTAGTCTATCGCCACTGTTGCTCCACTTTCAACTCCTCACCTTATCCCCACATTTAATCGCTAGATTTTTGAGTGTAAGAGGGCGACTTGAAGGAGAGCCAAAAATGAAGACTTTGACTACAGTAAAAACCGCGGCTCTATTCATAGTGACCGCTCTAACGATTAGTGCACCGGCTGTAATGGCAGCTGATTTTGATGATTCAATCATTCAACATAATTTCGCTTCGTTTAGCGATAGCTTGGACCGGACAAGCAAGGACATGGTTCTTGCTCATGAAAGCGAGGAGAAAGGTGTGGCTGAACGCTATGCTTTGCAGGCGAAAGCGAATCAAGATACTGAATTGGCCGGGCAACGTGAGTTTCAGCGAGGTCAACAGCAAATGCTTGACTCCGGTGGTGCCTATAACAGTCAAGGATTCATTTGGGGCTCGCCGTGGGGAATGAATGCAGGAGCTGCCACAGCTGCCACCGTATCGACCTGGTAGCGTGCGGCGTGACGCTCATTCTACAAACATATCAAGCTGGTGTTCGAATCATTGAGCACCAGCTTTGTGTTCTGTATTCGCGAACAGCGAACGTATCTCTGGTTTTGGTTGTACTCACCATGTCCCCACATTTAATCTGTAGATTTAAGAGTGTGAGAGGGCAACTTGAAGGAGAGCCACAATGAAGACTTTGACTACCATGAGAACAGCGGCTCTATTCGCATTGACCGCTCTAACCTTGAATGCACCGGCTGTAATGGCGGCGGATTTCAGCGATTCGATTATTCAACATAGTTTTAACTCGTTTAGCGACAGCCTGGATCGGACGAGCAGGGATATGCGTATTGCTCATGAGAATGCGGAAAAAAATGCGGCACAGCGTTACGCCTTGCAGGCAAAGGCAAATCGAGATACGGAGTTGGCCGCGGAACGCGAGTTTCAGCGTGGACAACAACAAATGATTAATTCCGGCGGTGCCTATAACAGTCAGGGATTCATCTGGGGCTCGCCCCGGGGAATGAATGCAGGAACATTGAACGTGTGGAGGTAGGTCCTGCCCTGAAATGAAGGGTCGAGATCACCTCCGCCACCTTGGGGAATGGATGCAGGTGCGGAGGTAAAGCCTGGCGTCGTGCTGCCTGAAGATGTTCGAGTTCACGGTCTCTTAACCCGGTCACACTGGCACCCGGATCTAATTTCACGAAAAGATCACCCTGGTAGTTCCGTTCCAGGTACGGAAGAATGACTTTAGTCTTGCTGCTCAAACTAGCTGCGAATCACTCTATCAGACTCGCTAGACAGGTGCTTTGGCTGAACTAATGAGTAAGCAATCTTTGTGAGAAGTCGTTCGTGTTGCCTCGGTAGCATACCTGTAAGTGGATCGTCAGCCAGTTTCGTGTACAATTTGGGCAGAGAATTTCGGATCGGAGCAGCTTTGCATTGCGTTCGAATCCCAATGAGTTTTCACAGTTCCAATTCTGATCAAACGCTCAGCAATGCCCCGCGATGAGAAACTGAATGCCGTGAACCATGAATTCTCGACCCCATGAGAACGCTGCAAGAACCCGAATATAGCAGGATTTGGGAGTACTTCAATCGAGCTTTCAGTTTTCGCCCGGGATATGGCGGCCCGTACCCTGCCATTGTCGAGCCAGACCCATCAATCGTTTTTGAAATCCCTGAAAATTACACCGATGAAGACATAGACGAATTTTCTCAGTTCGTTCATGAATCCTTGAAACGATGCAGTCAGATTAGCGAAGAAGTCTACTACCTTGATTGGCAACACGAGTGCTACGGGTTCCAACCTTGGGAAGAGACATCAACCTGCTTCAACGGCTATCCGGATGGTGATTATGCGATCCTTCTTGCGTCAGACCTCTCGTTCGGATCATTCGGCCATCCGTGGGAGGGCACCATCTGCTTCTTTGGAAGCGAGCTTATCGAACAGATCCTTCACGACCGTCCACATCTTCTACGGACGGTGAAAAGAGCGACAGGGCTGACGCAATTCTAGAAATGCCCGGGTCCTGACTAAGAAACGTGTGTTGTGGGTTTAGTGCCTGGAAAGATGGTACTGGTAACGTCAAAGATACGAAAGGTCCTCGTTGCCACTGTGTTCCAAAGGAGATTCGCATTGAACACTCGATTGATCGCATATCTCAAAGGTGATGCTACGGTACCGCAGGCCAAAGGCTGCAAGATTATTGCGCATGTATGTAACGACCTTGGGGGATGGGGCAAGGGTTTTGTCCTGGCTGTGTCTGCTCGTTGGGCTGAACCAGAGAAACAGTATCGGGAATGGCATCGTGCTCGTGCACAAAACGACTTTGAACTTGGGGCGATTCAGCTGGTCCAGGTAGATCCATACATCCGGGTTGCTAACATGATCGGACAGCATGGCATCAAGACCGGAAGCAAGGGACCACCAATCAGGTATGACGCTCTCGATAAGTGTTTGTCGAAGCTCGGTACAGTAGCCCTGGAACTCGAAGCTTCGATACATATGCCCAGGATTGGTTGCGGCCTCGCCGGAGGCAGATGGCACTCTGTCGAGCCGTTGATAGTCAATCAACTGTGCCAGCGAGGTATTGCAGTTTACGTGTACGATTTTGAGTGATCCGTGAAAGGTAGTTACTTGTGTCCCTTTC
>JAKFUT010000311.1 GCA_021732565.1 Candidatus Obscuribacterales bacterium | reverse complement strand
ACAAGAAACTATATCGAAATTGGCTTCTAAAGCCAAGTCCCCCATTACCTTACAAGCAAAACAGCCCGAGAGGAGATCCACGAGATCGGTTCCGGCGCTTGGCGAGTGCCGAAAAAGAAACTCGGGTATAAGACCGGGGGGACGAAAACTTGCTCAAACAGAAATGGGCGCGCAAACGCAAGCGGGCACCAAACATTAATTCAAACTTTCCTGAAACCTTCATGTATCAAGGATAGCGGCGAGCAGTTTTCCATTTTTTCAAACATCCTCCACCAATGAGTTGCGGGGATGATGATCGTTCATCTCTTTATTCTGTTAGTTGGTTGGGGGCTGTCATGCGTAAACTAGCATTGTTGTTGACCTTATTGCTTCTCACGGACAAACCGAGTTCGGCGCAAGAGACCACACCAAGTAACGGGGCCGATCCAGGTCAAACTATGGTTATCGACGTGGAGCAAAACAACTCGCAGGACAACTGGATCTAAGGGGCAGCGATTTTACCAACAGGGGGACGCTGTACCTCGTATCGAGCAACCCTGAAATACACACGGCTTCAATTATCGCCAACAATATCTTCAATCAACCCGGTGCAATAATAACGACAAACCTGCCGACCGCCGGAATAACGGGTTACACCAATTTGGTGGCGGGTCTGAACCTGTCGCTCTACGCCGCTCACACGATCGTTAATCACGGCGAAATATCCAGCGCCGGATCGTTGAACTTAGCTGCGGGCACGTCCATAACCAACACAGCATCGGCGGTTATGCAAGCCGTTTCCAGTTTGAATATTAGTGCAAGTAGCCTCGTCAACGCCGGGCAGATAGCCAGCCAGACCGGCCAAATGAACATAGCCAACCAGATTGCAGGCAACCTTATCGTCAACAACATCAGCGGACTGATGAGCGCCCGTGAAGCCCTGAATGTGGGCTTAACAGGAGTGACTCCAGACAACATCTCGGTTCTTGGCGGAGACATAATCAGCGAATCTCTAAATCTTTCAGCTACAAATAAAGTCGTGGTCGATGTTCATGAGCTAACCGGAATAGTGAACGTAAATGCTTGTGAAACGAGCGTGGCAGCGTCCACAGGTCAATTAACTCTAGGACAAATGAATCTGACCGGTGATCCTACGTTCTACAACACTGGGGGAAACGTTCAAATCAATACCAATTTGGTATTTCCCGGCCAGAACCTGGCGATTGTCGCCACAGGAAACATACTCTCCGCTGCGGGTGCAGGACGTGTAGATACGAGTTCGACCACAGCTAATGGTGGAAGCATTTTGATGCTTGCCGGAGCCGAATTCACATCTACTGGAGGCCCGACACCCGTAGATCCTTTGGCTCCAGTCACATTGACGGTTCTTGGTCCATCCGCGGCAGGCGGCAGTATTGATCTGGGCACGTCTAATCCCATCACGTCACTTACTAGCGCAAGTACCGCAGCAAACAAAAACGGAGGCAATATAACGCTGGCAGCATGGTCCGGAGCGGTTCCTAATACGGGACGCATCGTGCTTCCGCAATCGGTGACGGTCACAACGGGCGGGCTTGGTACCGGCTCAAATGGCGCAGTTTTTGTCGTCGCAGGCGCCACCTCCGGCAATGCAATTCAGATGGGCACGGTGGATGTGCGCGGCGGCACCGGAATAACAGTCGTTCGAACCATAACCATAGGCACTAGCAGTTTGACGATGCACACAGGACGCATCGAACTGCACGCGGCAAATCCAGTATTGCCTGATGGAACTGCCACCATTACTAATGGCACCTACCTTCTGGGCACCGTTATGGCTGATCCGCTCTTTACCGCACACAATGCTGCAGGCATAATTGCAGGCGACTTGAAGGCAGCCGGAGGGAACCTGTCGGTCAAGTCCGGAGCAGACACGCTAGTAGGCAACATCAGCGACACAACGCCCCTGGGGTTCAATGGTGGAACAATCATCGTCGAGAGCAACAGCGCAAATCAAATGGTGATTGGCGGCGGTGCTACGGTTAACGGTGTGAAAGGTACCATAGTCGACAGGGGGGGGGCCTTCACTCACCAGCGCCGGCGGTACTGTCACGATTTACAATCGTGGTACGGGAGGAATCAAGCTCGAAGCGATGGGCAACATCAATAATAGCCCGGTTGACGGCTTCGGTGGCGTGACACAACTCTTTGCCGGCAGAAACGTTGATCAGACAGTTCCAACGGCGGGTCCCACTGGAACAATCGACCTGCCTTCGGGCACGTTCAGCACAGCAAACTCGGTGGGCAGTTTCAGTTATGCCGGTGGCACGATCGTCATTGCCGGAGGGTCCATTCGAGTCAACGGTGCCGGCGCCTCGGTACTGTCAGCCAATGGCGCAAATGGAGGCAATGGTGGCACTGTCTATGTTCGCGCAGTTGACACCAATGCAGACCTGGTTATTGGAACTAGCGCAGGACAGCTTAATCTGCAGGCATTAAGCGGCACGTCGTCCGGCAATGGTGGATTCATAACCGTTGAAGCGGGGCGAAACTTGAGCATCGTTAATACATTGGGAATAGGAGCATATTCACGAGGCACCAGCGGTAATGGCGGGCGATACGACCTGACAGCCGGTTTGAACGGGGTGCTCAACAACACCACGGCCGTTGGAACGTTGACAATTAACTCGTCTCTGGACGCTAATGCCTCGGCGGGCGGCGTAGGGAACGGTGGACAACTGAATCTGAAATCAGCCAGCACCCAGCAGTTTGTAGTTGGAGGTTCGGTGGGCTGTACCAACTGCGTCGCTGGTTCGCTACTTGCAAAAGGTGGTTTTTCTTCGGGCGCTGGCGGGAGCATCTCCATAGTGAACTACGGGGGGCTTTTGATAAGCAATGTGAGTAACCTGAACGTTAGCCCTACTAAAGGTAACGGGGGATCATTGAACTTCTTCCTGGGACCCGGTGCTTTGACCATAAACGGAGTGGGAGCCTCTCTGGCGGTGGACGCCAAAGGAGCAGGCAATTTCAATGGTGGTCAAATTCAAATAATGACGCTTACGACTCTCAATGCATCGAAACTGAACTTGAGCGCTAATGCTACAGGCACTGGAAACGGAGGAGCAATCACTATTGAGGTAGACGACGGAAGCATCAACCTCTCTGCAACGGGAAACATAGCCTCCATTTCAGCAAAGGGAGGATCTGCAGGCTCGGCAGGCGGCAACGGTGGCATCTTACAAATCTCAGCCAAGGATATCTATATCAATCCGTCATTAATGAATTTGCGCCCGCAGGGTACCAGTGGCAATGGTTCAACTTTGAGCTTGCTGGCATTTTATTCGCTGGCGGTAGACGGCTCCCTTGACGCCAACGGCGTAGGGGTAGGAACAGGTGGAGGAATTCAGGTTGGTAGCGGTCGGCGGGTAACATACCTGAACGGCAATAGACCGTTTGTAGGAGCGTCTTATACTACACCGGTTCCACAAGCAATAGGTCAATTCTCTATTGGCGGTGTACTGGGATGTTCTAATTGCATAGCTGGTGGCCTCTCGGCCAATGCCGGAGCGACCTCTGGTAGTGGCGGTATCATCCAGGTAATCGGTGATAACGACTTGTTGATCAAAGCAACTGCAGCTATATCAGCCCTTGCATCGGCTGGTGGCGGGCAGGGTGGAGTATTTAGATTTCAGTCGGACAAAGTTCTTACAATCGAAGGGAGAAAGGTCGATGCTGACGCAAAGGGAGCTGGCACGTTCGCTGGCGGAATAATCAGTTTAGTCGGGAGGCAGCGAATCGATGTGACTGGTACATCAGCGCTGGTGCTCACCGCCAAAGGAACCGCAACTGGTGCCGGGGGCTCAATTGGTGCAACGACTGAGTCTCTGGCTGGTAATCTTACACTAGGCACCGGCATCGGCATGATAACGGCAACCGCCACTGGTGGCGCAGTTGGGAGCGCAAGCGGTGATGGCGGATACCTTGAATTTAGATCGGGTGGCGATCTCACTATTGCTAGCAACTCGGCTGTAGCTCAAGCACTGGGAAATTCAGGCAAGGGCGCACGGTATGATCTGCGCGCAGCGGGAGTTCTGACAATTGATGGCAATGTGGACGCAAGGGGACGTGGCCTTGGCTCCGGTGGCAGCATAATCCTGTCAGCCGGCACAGGCAACTTTGTTGTAGCATCGCCGACAGCCTGCTCCGGGTGTTTCTCCGGTCTGGCACTAGCTGATGGCGGAATTTCAGGAGTCAATAGAGGCACGCCGGGCAGTATCTCGATTACAAATTTATCGGGCGACATTTCGGTCAACAACTGGTCCGGGGTATCCTTGACCGGAGCCGGACAGGGCGGGAGCCTGACACTGTCTGCGGTGAATGGTTCATTATCAGTTCCCGGCGGCACTTATTCGCTCGGCGGCACAGGCACCGCTAATGGTGGCATTATTTCATTTGTCAGTGCCACGTTCAGCGCTGCGGCGCAGCTCCTTTTGTCGGCAAACGGTCCTGGTAACGGCGGATCTATTACGGTGCAAACTTCCTCATTAACCCAAGACATTACCATTGGCACCGGCAAACAACAGCTGAGTTTTTCCGCCACCGGAGGCCCGGCCGGGTCATCCAGCGGCAATGGTGGTTCTGTGACAGTCGGGGCGGGCAGAGATCTTATTGTTTCGCCTGCGGCCATTAATGTACAGCCACTCGGTACCAATGGCAATGGAGGAGTCGTAACCCTGGTAGCAGGGCGGCATCTAATTATAAACGGTAGCTTGAGCGCGAATGGAGCGGGCACCGGAAATGGTGGCACGCTCACACTTGCTTATGCGACGTCCATGCCTTCCTTCCCGTATTTCTTCGTGGGCTTGCCGGTCACCGGATCCGGTGTTACAGGCAACCTTTCCGCCACCGCGCCCGGTGCGGGCACCGGCGGAAACATCAACATAGAAACAGGCCCTGGTAGGGTGCTCAATGTGATCAATGCCAGCAAAATTTCCGCAAAATCAACCAGCGGTGCAGCGGGCAACGTGAGTTTATTGGGATTCAACGGCAGCACCCTGCCAGCGGTAAGCTTCGACGGAGGCGGGCTGCTGGAAGGCACCTTGAACGCGAAGGGCGGCACTGTTTTTATAGCGCAATCGGCGAGCAATAACCTCGTAATCGGAAACGTAACGTCAACTGCCGGACCTCTGTCGATCACCAGCGCACGCATAACTTTGGCGAGCCCCACATCGCTCATTTCGGCGACCGGTGGAAGTGCAAATATATTCACAACGAATATTCTCAATAACGGAATAATCAAAGCTGCAGCGCCCAACTCAATTCTTTTGTTCAGTGGCGGCAATCTGACAGTAACGGGAACAGGAGTCCTGGTCGGAAGCGTAATCGTTTCCAGCGCGGGGGCAGCCTCCATCAATCAGGGAGGATTGGTTGGCACCATATCCGGTTCTGCAGCAGGCGGTCTCACTATAGCTCTAGGCACCACTTTGGGTACAAACGGTACTCTGTCGCAAAACAACATAGGCTCGTTTGCTGGAAACGGACAATTTGTCTTCAATACAGCCAGTCAAACCATTCATGTGTCTCTCGGTGAGCAAAACCAATTCTTTCAACCGTTAGCGATGCAGGTGAATCAAAAACAGTTCCCCGATCAAGAAGACAGCGATGCCTCCGTGTCGGGCGACGTTGTTTACGTAGTGAACAGCAACCAGGCGCTCACTGGCTTTGTTGCAAGTTCCAACACACTCACTTTCGCAGACGAAGAAACAATGGTGTCTAATGACGGTGGTGTCGCGGTATTGCATAAGGGGCGTGTAGTTGTCGACACGGGGGAAAATGAAACGCACATTTCCACTCCCGCAGGCAGCGTCTGTGTCCACCCCAATTCCACGATGATTGTGGATGCCAGAGTTCCGGGCAGATTGACGGCTTTGATGTTGGGAGGCTCCGGCTCCCTCAATGTTGAGGGGCAAAAGGTGCCTCTGGGAACAGGCGAGGAACTACTGGCGGGCAGTGAACTTAGCGATGACGAGATGGTGCCGGTCGATGGTATCGCCCGCGGTGAGAGCATATCAGCGGGAATAACCAAAACGACTGCCGTCGTCAAGCGTAAGATTCAACTGAAACAAGTCGTCGAGCGGGACATAATGATTGCAGGCTCACTGGTTCATGTCTCCGGTGCCGGGCACAAGTCTCAGTCAAGGTACACCATGCGGGTGAAGGCTGCCGCAGATTCACAGTCGCCATTCGACCCGATTGCATACACCACAACCGTTCACCACTCCTCAGCACAACAAAAAGCAAATGCCCGAAATACTGGAGGTCCCTCCCTCCATGGGTCAATGAACATGCTAGCGGAATACAATTCGCGAGTACACATCACAGCGAAGGGGCGAGTAATCGACATGCGAAGTGGTGGAGTCTTTTTTCAAGCACCGGACAATATGCTGATTCGTACTTCTCTGGCAACAATAGACGCCCAAAAAAACGCATGCATTGCAATAGAAAGCCGCTCCGATACAGTAAAGATCAAAGTATGCTCAGGCATTAACTCTGCAAAGGTACGAGTCGGCATCAGCTCAGTAAATCTCTCAGCAGGAGAAGAGTTAATCGTATCGAAAAACAAGCTGACGTCTTCAAAACTCGCTTCCCTGGATCGAATTGGACGCAGAAGCATCGTCACGTACCCGGTTGGCTCGTTGCACGTGGCCCGAAGCGAGTTCGCAATAATGTCGCTGGTGGCTACAAATCCGCATTTGAACAGGCTAGCCCAACCGGACTCAGCATCGATGCGCCATCTACAGGCAAACATTTTGAAGTCGGCTGCGGCTTTGCAGTTTGTCACTGGTTCAAGGGGCGCATATAAGTCGAGCCAGTCTACTTCCATGCGCTAGATAAGAGTGGATCGATAGAAAACGGCACCAGTCCAGCAGGCAGAACTAAGACCGGGTGACGCAGGCGTAATTACGATGACACCTGCCAAGGTGTACTTGGCAATGTCAGCATGGGAAAATTGGTTACAGTTGTAAGTAATCTTTGTCGGAACTCGGCATAACACGCAGACCCTCTATCGTTATGCCGACAAGAAAACTGTCGCCGCCAGTTCGGTCGGACGGAAAGAAACTCTTGAACAGACGTTAGCGGTTGTCTGCTGAACCTACTTGAACTCATCGAATAGATAGACCGGATCACAACGAGGTTGCTGATGGAACTGCGACTCGAAAACATTCGACACTGTTGTCCGTTGTCCCGAACCTACTTCATCCGCCAGTAGAGCGGAGGCGAATTATGCCTACTATAACTTTAGCTCAGCAAAATCCGGGAAAATGCCACGCAATTTGTCGTCATGGCTCTTCGGTCTGGTGCTCAGTCTACTCCTTGGGGCAAGCAGCGGTCGGCAGGCGAATTGAAAAAAAAACTTGACAAGCGTTGAAGTGAAACGTGGTCGAAGTCGAAACGACGCCGACATCACAGCGGAGCGAAATGCTGATGTCGCACCTATTAGGGCGAGCTGGAAGATGATTCTTGCGGAGTCGGAGGGGGTGTGGATTTTCGACTGGTCAAACTGCGGATGAGCAAGACGTTAGCCAACTGATTATTGTTATTATTGTGATGATGGCGACCGCTGCAAGCAACTGCAATGGGGATTGCAATCGCGCAGGCGATCAGTGCTACACAAACCAATGAGACCACTATCCTGGATACTTTGTGTTCTGAAGGATTTGAAGGAGTGCTTGCTCGCGGCTGTTTCTCTTCCTTGGCAGCTGCAGCGTGTATACAGGTGGGCTCAAAACTAATCTTTTGTGCATCGCCTGAATCGATACCCATGGAGAACTTGAATACGCTGGCTGAGTGAATTCCCGCAACGCTTCCCATCGGGATGGAGCGACCGGCGCAAACAATTTGATCTGGAGAGACTGAGGAAATCGGACCTTTGACTGAGGAACCATCATTAAGGTCGACGCGCTCGCTACAGCTTCCCCCCTTGTTGAGTGAAGGAAGTCCCGGCCCCTGGCTGAAGGAAGCATACCCGGTTACTGACGAATGACTGCTGGAGCCTGACGTCGCTACCTTCAAGAGCTGCCCACTGAGCTGGCTGGTGGACTTGCTACTATTGTCGCTCTTGTTTTGCCCGGTGATCTCGATTGTGTTTCCACTCATCAGCGCCAGCCCGTCCGCGAGCAAAAGAGAGCCTATTTTGTTGCAAGGAACCTTTCCTTGCAGTCCACCGGAAGAAGGCGTGAAACTGACAGCTGCAGCCAGGCTGGGACTGCAAGTCATTTGCACAGAGAGGAGAACACTCAAAAAGAGGGCGAAAAGTCTCACGTCTATGCTCCCGAAATAGTAAAGCGACAGTTTTGTGAAAGAAAAAGCGAAATGCTTGAACCCTCAAATTATTGGCGATTGTTGGCATACGGTCAATGGCACGATGCTCCTTGACAAAAGGTGATAACGGTCACCGAATTTGATACCACGAAGATCAAAGGTGTCCTGTCATCCACTAATTCAAGACTTTGGCTTACTTGAGATTATCGGCGAACGAAAAAAGATTTTTTGCTAATTAAGATGAAATGGAAACACCACGAGAGGTTGTCAGACATTCAAGTAGAGGACAGGGTGGCTTGACTTCTCCGGCTTCCTGATTGACAAGAGAATCTGGTATACCAGACGGCAACTTGGTACCATCTTAAGTCCTCCCCTAAGTTTGGAAGCAGTCAGCCATGTCGTCAATCCTATTTACCTTCCATAACCGGTCGGTCTGGTCCTACGTAATTAAGTTCGGACTACTCATATCTCTGGCGATCGTGCTTGATTTAGCTGGCTTGGTGTGCCAGGCACAGGAGGTCCATTCGAGTTCTCTGCCTCCCCGGCTTGAGGCTAATACTCAGCAGTATTCCCGGGGCGCGGCGACGAGCCGTGCCTCGACCTTGCTGGCCCAAAAAACGGACGGAGACTCATCTGGAGCGGGTGCTAAGGAATCAAATAAACAAGCTGCGGCGGGTGTAGAAGCTCCAGCCGGTGGCGCTGTGCAAGGTTTGATCTCAAAAGATCCAACCAAACCGCGCTTGATCACCCTTAGAGAAGCTGTTAAGTCTGGTCAAGTTTCCTTCAAGCTTGAAGGTGATGGTGTCACCACAACCAAGGTCCGGCTAGTGATCACAAACAAGACCGAGAAGCCTTTAAAATGCATTATTCCTGCCAATGAATGTTTCCATCCCAATGTTCCCCATGTGCAAATTGAACAAGCCGAAGACGACACTATTGTCGACTTGACCGTGGGAGAAGCCACCATTGTCGACATTGCGACGTATTGCGTGTCGACAAAGACAATTCCGCCGCCGCCACCAGCGTCGGCCGGCGTTGATTTTTCTGTTGCCGCATATGGCAATGAAAAGATCTGGAAACAACTTGCGTCAATCATCGCGGCTTCGAAAGATCTCTCTAGAAGGGGATACTACGACGATGTTCCCCTTGGTAAAACTAAACGTAGAGAACAGATCACTCAGCTTGCCATCTGGCGCCTGTTGGGCGGCTCCTCGAGTAATCCCGAGGATAAGGTAACCCCGGAGACCATCGAAGCTGGCATGATTAAAGAAGTCGGCGAACAAGTCAAGAAAAATCCTTCGTTGCTCCAGCAACTCGGTGATGGGTATGCACTCTCTGCCAAGGGGGTGTTTACTGTTTCGAAGAAACAAAAAGAGGTACTCGACGGGCGAGTGGACAAAATCTTCACGGCCATCGATCTCACCCTCAAACGCATTGATGATCCAAACCTCAAGGGCATCTGTTCTCTTCCACTGGATCAGGCTTGGGACACTTTTTGCAATGTCGGTGAGCGCGCCTTTGGAAGAGGCAACTATATTGAAGCTGAAGAGCTTTTGAAGTCGGCGATGCAAGAAGCAGAGAAGTTCGGCGAGACGGATCCACGTTATTCAAGAACGTTGACCAGTTTAGGCCTGTGCTATCTCGAGCTTTCATGGACAGAGCGTGCTGAGCAGTTCTTGAGTCGTGCCCTGGCAATTCGAGAAAAACTATTCGGTCAGAGCTCGCCGGAGGTTGCTGAAAGCAACAACAACATGGGGCAGCTAAAGCAGTTGCAGAATCTCTATGAGCAAGCGGGCAATTATTTTTCAAAAGCACTGAGCATCCTTGAGAAATCCGCCGCAGGCACTAGCGAGGCTATAGCTGAGACTCTCAATAACTTGGGGCGTAACTTCAATTTGCTCAACGATGGTGCCAAGGCTGAACCGGCGCTTAGGCGGGCTCTTGCTATTGCCATGCTCAACATTGAAAAGGATGAACCACAGTTTGGTGGCAAGTCGCTGCCGGCTAAAACTGCTCCGGCTGACTCGTCGCGGGCAGCTGAAATCGAAACCAACCTGGCGACCGCGTATCTCAGACAGGGGAAGTATCCGGAAGCCGCAAAACTCTACAATAAGGCTTTGGCAACTGATGTTAAACAGCTGGGCGAGGACCATCCTTATGTTGCCACCATTATTGATGGACTGGCAGAACTCAGTGACAAACAAGATCACCGACAAGATGCAGAAGACTGGAAAAAGAAAGCTCAGGCCATCCGAGAGAAATCTCTGGGGAAGGAGAATCTACAGGTGGCCATTCTGCCCTTTGGCTCGGATGCACTGACTCGCATTCAAGCTTATACGGCTGGCTCCAAGGGAGTGCAGGACAGCGTCGCTACCTTGAGAGCGGCGGCTAGCTTAATTCCCGGGGCCAGCGCAGACAAGACCAAAATCAACCGTCCCATCAAAGACAAGTGGGCACTGGTCATTGGCATCAGCAAGTTTAAAGATCCATCCATAGCCCTGCAGTATGCCAGTAAAGACGCGAAGGATTTTGCCAAGTTTCTCACAACGGAAGAGAACTTCCGCCCTGATCACGTACGAGTACTCACTGATGAAAAGGCAACACGGGAGAATATACTCTCGACCATCGGAGACAAGTGGTTGCCCCGGGTGGCCAATCCCGATGACCTGGTCGTAATCTTTATTTCCAGTCACGGGAGCCCTTCTGAAGTTGATGTTAAGGGTGCTAATTTCTTGATCGCTTACAACACCGACAAGAACAACTTGTATGCGACCGGAATCGGGATGGGCGAGTTGACCAAGATGATCAAAGATCGATGTTTCTCGGATAGAGTCGTTGTATTTCTCGATGCTTGCCATAGTGGTGCCACTGAAACTGCTGGCAAAGGACTCTTTCGCATCGGTAACTTCGACGCGGAGAGCGTCGCCCAGGGCTGCGGACAGCTGGTGGTATGTTCCAGCTTACCCAAAGAAACATCATGGGAATCAAAACGATATGCCAACGGAGTCTTCACCCACTGCCTTATGGAATCTTTGCGTAAGAACGGTGTAAATACAAAACTGAAAGAAGCATTTGAGACACTGAAGGACAAGGTGCAAGAAGAGGTGATCCGCGACAGAGGAGTGGCGCAGTCGCCATTGCTCAAAACGAAGTGGGATGGTGATGATCTGGTGGTGGGCGCTCCTGCCACACAGGTTCGCCCGGGATTAGCCGAAGAGGAACCGGCCGCCTCACCACAAGCATCGCCTAAGCCAGGTGACAAATCCACCGGTCCGGGCAAAGATTCTCCCGGCCATTCCGGGCCTCCTCCATCGGTCTCACCAAAAACCGCTGGTAGCAAGCCCCCTTCGTCAGCTAAGACCGGTCCGGTCAAAGCTCCACCTAAGTAAAGCTACTCATAATGCTAATTCTTTTCGATAGGTTTCTCGAGCTTATGTTGTGCGGCACAGTCACGATCAACAGCTGGCAAAACAGGTTCTGACATTTGTATTTGTATTCCTGATAGCTTTCCTGCTGGCACTCATCGCTTGAGCCAGATTGAACCGACAATTTCCATTGGTTAATCGAAGCTTCAGCGATCAGTCTAATCACCGAACATAGCGGGATTGAAACCACCAGTTTCTGCTCCCCCTGCAGGTGGAGCTTGGGCGAACGAATCGGTGGCTGGTGCTTGGGCGGTAGCGGCGAAAATCCTGGTGGCTGCATCTCCCGTTAGTGCTGTTACCCCTACTTTTGGTGCGGGTGTTTCGGTCAAGCTGAAATCACCCAGAATTGAAGCGCCGCTGGCGGAAGGTTGCCGGTTGTCTTGGAGGGCGGTTGATTCTCTCATCAAATCCAGCGGGTTCCAACATGATGGCAATTGGTCATCATTAGAGTCGGAAACTCGATCAGAGGCGCGCGCTGGTAGTTGATCATCATTAAGTCCATTATTGCGTTGCTCAGTCATTCTCCATCCTCCACTGGTGGTGAGAGTATGAAACACCTTCTACACCGACCGAGTTTGGACAAAGTTGTGACATGTGACAAACGCATTCGCGCAAGACTGCTGTCGACACATGATTGTGCAAAAGTGGACTACTTCGCTTCCCTTCGAGGGAGTCGAGTTGTTGCAGTTTGGAGCAAACCAACTTTGAGCTTAGTCAACTACAATATGGGAGAGTGATAGCTACTTCTTTGACTTCGCGTCGAGCTCCAAAGAAAGCAATTTCACCAGCGGACTCTCCGGGTCAGCTGCCGATGCCTTGCTCAAACTTTCGCGCGCGCCGGCGTAATCTCCATCCTTCAAGTTGGCCTCAGCCAGATGAACCCACCCGTTAACATAATCTGGATTTATCGTAACAGCCTTGGTCAGCACATCTTTAGCCTCGGCGATTTTGCCTGTCCGGGTGTACACAGATCCAAGATTGCCGTAAGGCCATTCAAAATTGGGATATTCTTTGATGCACTCTTTGAAGGTTGTGATCGCGGCGTCGTTGTTGCCTGATGCCATTTGATTGAAACCAACGATGTTTTTGTGCACGGCTTCCTCGACTACTGGATAGCGGGGAACATACGCATGGAGAAATAGCTCAGCACTCTTTCCAACGCCATTCGGATCCAGCTTTGTCGACCTTGTGAGTGAATCTCTCGATTGTTCCGTCCAACCAACCTGCTTGTATTTTTTGCCCAGTTCGAAGTATTTATCTGCCGTTAAGCCGACTGGAACCTCTCTTGGCGGTGGTCCAAGAAGGTTGTGCATTAGATCCACGAAGAAAGTACTAAACCCAAATCCACATAGGGCGCCCACCGCCGCCAGAGCAAGCAACCGAATCCCTTTAGGTTTGGAAGGGGAAGGTTTTGATTGAGGAGGAAGATCGTGGGGGGAATGTTCCATTTGATTCAGTTTGTACCGCCATGATAGCAAAAGGTTTTTCACGTGCAATCTACTGATTGTGATATACCCTGTGCCCCCGCTCGTGTGCCCGGTCCGCGATGTGTCAATGAAGCAGCAACAGTTGCCGGCGCCCGGAGGTGAGTACCGAGCCGGAGCAGCGACGAAATCCGGATTTTCAGGTTTAACTGAAGAGAGGGACAGGTATTACTTGAAATGTGGCATTATCCGAAGGGAAATCATGTATTGGCCTAGCCCCAACGACTACGCGTCAGCCCTGGTAAGACATGGTTCTTGTTTTGCGGATCCCGATCTAGCTAATGGTATCGTTGATTACCACAAGGCTGGTGGTGTTCCGCAAACAATCACCGGCAATTTTGCATGTATCTATCGGGTGAAGGGCACGGATGATTAAGTGTTTCCTTCGAAATATCATCGACCAGGCTCATCGCTATGAGGAGTTGGAGAATCACCTGAAGCGATTTTGCATGGAAAACACCATTGGGTTTAAGTACCTTACCAAGGGAATTTCGATCAATGGCACATGGTATCCGATTGTCAAAATGGATTGGCTTGACGGCGATTCACTCGACTGGTACATACACAAGAACTCCAATCAGTTCGGAACATTGCCGGATCTCGCGAAACAGTTTCGACTGATGTGTCAGCGATTGCGTACCGCTAAGATTGCTCATGGAGATTTGCATCACGGCAATATTTATGTCACGTCGAAAGGATTGCGGCTCCTTGACTATGACGGTTCCTACGTGCCGAGCCTGGCCCGAGCAATGAACTCGGGCATCCCAATTATCAACACCCGGGACGCACTCAGTTGCATTTTGGACCCGAGCTGGACAATTTTTCCGCCTGGGTTATCCATACATCACTCTATTGTCTGAGCATAGACGGAACACTATGGCACAAGCTGGCAGGTGGAGATGAATGCTTGCTCTTTCGCAGCTCCGACTTTGGCAACACCGGAGGTTCGTACACATTCTCACTGCTTGAAGGTCACTCGTCCGCGGATATTCGGCAGGCAGCGCGAACTTTACGCGAGTTATGCAATCGCGCACCGTATGAGATACCGCCGCTTGGAGAGTCGATCGTACAATCATCGCTGCCGCCTTTGAGAACCTCTACCTTAATGCCGGGTTGGATGTCTAAGGGCGATGGGCTGGTATTGCAGGCTGGCGGCACCAACTCTTTTCCCGGTTTTCGCGACTACAACGAGGCTATGAGGTTCCCCGAACAAAACTTTGATGATCTTGAGCTCCGGCATGCGGTTTGCATTTTGGAAGACACTCGAGTTGGCAACAACGGGCGAGTCTATCATTTTCGATGTGATTCCAGAGATGTGGCAGTGAAGTGTTTTCTCAACGATCAGGCAGACCGTGCGGAGCGATATGAGAGGATAAAGGAAGCGTTGTGCGCCGCTGCGCTTACACCGTTCGTCGTCGATTTTGATTATTTGCCACGCGGTCTTAACATCAATGATTCCTGGTACCCGATTCTTAAGATGCAATGGATCGACGGTACCCCTGTGAACCAGATTCCCTCGTTCAAACTGTCAGAGGGACTTGTAAGCTATCTTGCAGATCAATTCATGTCTATGGTGCTGTCATTCAAGAAGGCCGGCATGGCTCACGGCGACCTGGAATTCGCAAACTTGCTCGTATCGGGTGTCGATCTGAAGATTGTCGACTATGACGGCATGTTTGTTCCATCGCTTTCCCGATCGGGGTGTACTGAACCTGGTCATCCCGGCTTTCAACATCCTCGACGAAAACTGAGTGATTACGCGCCGCATGTAGACAACTTTTCCGCCTGGTTGATTCACTTTCTGCTAAGAAACATGACTCTGAATCCTAACCTCTGTGAGCTTGCTGCAGCCTGTTTGCAGGAGGAGCGACGGGGCACGCAGGAGCACTTGATCCGAAGAGGTCTGGAAAACCATCCGGATAGCCTCGTCAAACAGTTGGGTTTGCTGCTCAAGGATTTAGTCGACAGACCTCTGCATATGATTCCGGATCTCAGTCGTGATGAATCACTGCAGTCTATCCTTTCACGAACTACAAAAGAAGTGACCCGACCAGGCGGTGGCAGCTTGATTAATCGAAAACCGAAGCTGAAACCTTAATAGATTATTGCTCGATCCATCGTATTAATAGACTTAGTTCATTGGCGGCAATCCTTCTTGTACAGGGGAAGGAATCACCGACGTGCCTGGTTGCTTCTCGTCCGTCCAAGCCGACGCCACTAGGTTCCACTTACAACCAAATTGAAGCCATTTATCACGCAGAGTGTGTGTGTGTTGTCGAGGAAGGTGGTCGCAATTTGCGTTCAACTTCGAGGCATAACCATTGTCCAAAACCATTCAGTATGTCGAGAAACTCATCGCAATTCACTGGAGCACCATTTGAAATCTCAAGGATATACTGGATTTCAGTCTGATGCTCAGGATAGCAGGTCGAGAAAATTCTCGAACACTCGGTCAAATTTGTTGTCCAACAGTTTGTCTCTTCAATTACGATACAGAAAGCCGATCTAACCATCTTTCTCGCGATGGACTTAATTGCCCTGCTTTGGGTAGTTGCTGAAGTCTTCAGCATTTCAAGCCTGGACTTTTCTATCTCTTGCGAGAGATCTCCATTTAGCCCATAGCCCACGGCTCTTGTAGGTTTGAAGGCGGGAAATCTTGTTCCCAGATCTTCACCGGTCAAGCATGCACACATGTGCTTTATGAAACACCCCCAGCCAACCTGATTGTCTCCGTCGAAAATTTCAAGCAGAGAAGTTGCGACTAAACCGACCTCGCGTAGGTCTGCTCGAAATCTTTCCGAGAGATCTCTTTCGAGCTGAGCGATGCTTGCTCTACATTGCGGAGATAAATCGTTTGTGTAAACAATCAGTATGTCGAGATCAGATGTTAAAGGAACTGCGTTTCCACGTGCGACGCTACCATAGATATAGACGCTATGCAGTTTCTGCTCAAAGGCATTTACAACTTCGTCTTGAACGGTTTTTACCAGAGGTGCAAAGCGTTCTGTAATCTTGGACAATGAAACATCGGTTCGTATATGACCTTCGTTGTCGAGTCCTTTATCTTTCATCAGGTGGTTCTACCGCAATTCATCGGCAAGTTGTGCACTAAGCGTGGTGGCTGGTTCTTTTGGTATTTAAGGAATGGTCCTGTAATTATAGTAGTGATCGGCGATTCGTGTTGCCTCAAATATGCGCTATTTTTCGCCGCAGTTTCTCATCGGACGTACAACACCAAGGGAAAAATGCTACACCGCAGGAGCTTTTGAGCATTAGCAACGTCCATGTAAATGAACGGAGGTACCTAATTATGAAACCTGGAAAACTCATCTCTGCTATCGCGCTCACAGCCTTATTTTGCTTGGCCTATGCAACCTCAGCTGAAGCGAGAAATGACGCTTACAAACAGGCGAACATAGCAGCTGTGCAGATGTGGCTTCAGCAGCAAGCTCAACAGGGAAACTATTATCCCGACCCGTACACTGCTGGCCGTGCGTTGCAATATCAACAAATGTACGGAGCCCCTCAATATAACGGCTTTGGCGGCTATGGACCGATCTATTCGCCCTACAATCGTCTGTACTAGCAGTTGACCACTCGTAGAATATGACGTGGGAAATCTTAGCATTTCGTACGTCAAAATACGTATCGGGAGCTGCACTTCGAAAAGAGCAGCTCCTGTATGCTGTGCTGATCTTTTGTAGCTGCGTTAACTCAGCTACATTGCAATTCCCATCGTCGATTCAGTCGTGAGTTCAATTGAGCGAAATGTTCTTCCGAATCAGCAAGAAGAATCCAAGCAGATTGCTGAATACCTTCCTCTGTGACTCATTTGAACCATTGCAATTATTGAGGACGATTCTCTCGTTGCCAACCACTAAAAAGCGGCAGGTCACTGGAGCGGGTAGACCGTAGGTACGGGTTCATCCTGAAACTCACGACTAAACAAGCGATCGGCGCTAAGTGGCGCGAACTGTTCGCCGACATAGGTTTTCCCGTAGTTACTACCACTGACGAAACAAGGATAGAAAGTGGATTTCGAGTTCCTTGGCGCAGGTGTCCAGATCAGTGCAAACATCGCAATACTTAGGTGCAATTTTCTCGCACAAAGATTGAGCGAGATTTGATGGAATTGTCCACTCATCCTGGAGTGGTGGAATGGGGACGGGACAAGATGCAACATTTGGATCGAAAACTCGCTCTGTTCAATAATTGGGCTTGGTTTTCTGGCGACGGTTCCATGCTCTTATTGTAAGCGGTCACTTAAACTGTATGCAGATGCCGAACGATGCAGTTAACGTCCTGTAGAGTTAACCGTTATCTGTGCCTGGTCCGACGGTCCATCGAGCTTAATGCGCTTCTGGCGGACAATTCTTGCAAATGGCATAATGGTTATATGCTGAAGATTAAACGGTCTAAAGTTGCAATCTTTCTGTTGGCAATGGGGCTCGTGGTAGCCCCATTCGTTGTGATGAAACGAAATGAGATCCGTTTTTGGATCAAGAACCTGCCGGTTATACGTAGTTATTCGCAGCGAAAGACTGTTGAGGACCAAATGCAAATCTACGCCGCGCCGGTGCGAAGTCGACTACAACCGCTCTTCAGTGAGAGAAAAATCGATTATCCGCCAGTGAAGCTGATCATGGTTGCTGTCAAAGGCACGGGCGAGCTACAGGTTTACGTTGCGGATAAAAATGGACCGTTCGTGTTTGTGCGGTCGTACCCGATCGTCGCGGCCAGTGGCATTCTTGGTCCCAAACTGAGAAGTGGTGATTGCCAGGTACCAGAAGGAGTTTACCGTTTGACGCCTGAGCCTAACACTCCTTATCATCTAGCGCTGCGCTTGAATTATCCCAACGAGATGGACCTCGCTCGAGCAAAGACGGACGGGAGAACGAATCCCGGTAGTGATATTCTGGTGCATGGCTCAGACGGTTCTGTCGGTTGTCTGGCTATGGGAGATCCCACCAGCGAAGATTTGTTCGTGCTGGCCTGCGATACTGCCGATAGAGACATCCCCTTGATCATTTGTCCTGTTGATTTTCGAAAGCATGAACCTCCCGAAATAGAAGACGCTCCTAGGTGGTTACCCGACTTGTACGCTGAAATCAGGAGAGCTTTGTTGCCCCTGCCGCTTCCGAATTGAACGCGTTACCGGAAAACCTGCTGACGACACCAGTGGCGATATCAAAGTCGCGTGAGAGATCGAGTGAGCGGTGTTGCCTGCGCTGGTGGCAGACATCGCTCTTGGAACTGGCGAATCCCTCATCTCATCTAGTAGGGTGTTGTCGTCGTCGTTCGTCGTTAACATGCTGCAGAATTTTCCGGTGGATATCGCAAAGACTGCTTGACAGTCGGATGCTCTTAGCAAGTCTATCGAGAAAGATCTGAAACGATATCGGTATAAATTTAAATCGATATCGTTTGAGATCTTTGCCAAGAGCCCGACCGGTCGGGCGTTTTCAAGCAGTGAAACTGAAATATT
>JAKFUT010000176.1 GCA_021732565.1 Candidatus Obscuribacterales bacterium | reverse complement strand
GCTCGGGATGCTGTAGAGAATCAGAAGTCATTGTTAGAAGAGATTGAATCTCTGAAAGCACAGCTTGCTCGCCGGTCCACGGATCGTGAAATGTTGAACGCCAGAAACCTGGAAATGCGATTACAAGAACAGTTGTCTCTTTGCCGGTCACTGGAAGGGAAAGTTATTGATCTCGAAAATGAGCTCTTCGAAAAGCGGCTGGCTGCGATTCAACTTGAGAGATTGCGCGACGAGAAAGAAGATTTGAAAGCGAATCTTTGTGTTCTACGGACTATCGTTACTGTAAAACAGAAAGAGTATCAAAACATTCTTGATCAAATTACTCGTGCGGACAAGAACGCTCGTATTACAGAGAAGGACAATGCTGTTGAATATACCCGCCGCATTGGCGATATGAGAGACGGTCACTTCGACATCGTCAGTTCCGGACCACCACCGCAAAATGAAAAGCAGTGGCTCTTGGACCTGGAGAAACGTACTCAAGCTTCCGGGCTATACTACCCGCGTCGCCTTCTATACGCTTTTCATACTTGCCTTAAGATCGCCCAGTGGGCACCACTGACAGTGCTGGCCGGCGTCAGTGGCACGGGGAAATCTGAGCTGCCTCGGAGCTATGCTCGCTACGGCGGATTGCATTTTGATTCGGTCGCAGTTCAACCGAACTGGGACAGCCCGCAGGACATTTTTGGATTCTTCAATTATCTTGATAGTCGCTTCAACGCTAAGCCGCTTCTCCGCGCTCTGGTGCAAAGCCAACTCTCTAAGACTGAAGGGGGATTTAATGACCAGCTTTTGTTGGTGCTTCTTGATGAAATGAATCTGGCTCGAGTTGAACTCTACCTGAGTGATCTTTTGAGTAAATGGGAGCTGCGCCGGGGACATTCCACCGAATTGTTGCCGGGCAAGCTGAGAGCGAAGAAGAGCCCCAGCGACCTGGAATTTGACCTTGGTGCAAATTGCGATAAATACAGTGTTCCTCTCGGGTTGAATACCATATTCACTGGTACCATAAATGAAGACGAATCGACCCAGGCACTCTCTGACAAAGTTCTCGATCGCGGCAACCTCCTCTATTTTCCGCGACCGAAAAAATTGTTTAGTCGTGAAAGCCTGACAATGGGAGAAACAGCGCCGTTACTGCCTTACATTGAGTGGCGCTCGTGGGTAAAGGAGCCAAAGGTGCTCAGCGATTCATCATTGAATGCAAAACGGAGTGAGTATCAAAAATGTCTCGAGCGCATTAACGAACACTTGTCGAAGGAAGATAGAGGATTGGGACACAGAGTATGGCAATCCGTGGAAGTCTATATGGCGAATCACCCTGATGTAATCGAAGCGATCAATCCTCACCAACCCAAGGATGAATCCGAACAGCTAATTGCCTTTCAGCGTGCTTTTGAAGATCAGCTTGTGCAGCGTGTAATTCCCCGGCTGCGCGGACTCGCACTGGAGGGTTCGGCGTTGAGTTGTTTGAAAGAGATCTCCAAGGAAATAGTGACTCATGCCAACGGGTTAACCGGGGATTTCAAGGCGGCTCTCAGCGACAGCGGGCGTACGTTTTATTGGCGTCAATCCGATTACCTGGAGACATAATCATGTACATCGCGATGGAATCATGTCCGGAGTGGTACACGTTATATGAATTGGAAACGCTTGCTCTCAAGACACGTGTGGCTACCGGTGAAACCGGCAGCGTTAACCCTGAAGAATTGCGCAAAGCGTTGTACTGGGCTTCCTGTCAATTGTGTACTCATCTACTCAATTCCATTACCATGCGAGATCCCTGGACGGCACGACCACTGCCACAGCCGCTCCACGATTCGCTTTTGAATCTTTCACATGTGGCTTCGCAAGGTATTCCAGATATCTCATATGATGCTCTATGCCTTTTGTCCGAGCGGTGCAGCAATTCGCTGGCTGCAATTCTGGAAAATCCGAGGCAGCGTCACGTGCGCCAGCATTTGCAGCAGGCCCTCTACAGAGCCAGAGATTTAGACACTAAGTGCGTGATGTGGCTGGCGCGGCAGCCAGGAAATTCGGTGCAGGAAAAGACCGGATCGCGGCAGCGCACTTTAGCTACCGTGCGCGCCGTTGACCGCAACACTTTGGAGAATCGGGTTGTACGTCGGGTGGCTCACGACCTGAGCAAAGTGATTAAACTAAGATTGGGTCTTTTGGATACGCTTGGATTACAGCGCCCTGAGGACTTTTCAAAATTTCATGGCGATAAACCAGAACAGGCAGCTTCGCCAGCTTCTGAATATCTTGCTGATAAACGTCGTTTGCGAGTGCTCAAAGATACTCTCGACCTCACTACAATCGGCATTGAAGAGGCTCAATTATCTGATGTTCCACTGGTTGAAGTACGTGATGCAAACAACGTGCTACTTTCCCACCGCGACTACCATAGAATTTGGCGAACATGGTTGGAACTCGGTCACTTCAATCGCACATTGAAACGTTCCTGGGATGAAGGTCCTGCTCGTTTCGTCACAAGCGCATATTGGCTCATGATTTCGCGATTGATTGTTCAATACAATGGCACCCCTTTCAACGATCGGTTTGTGGCCGGCGCTGGTCTTGGTCTTAATGAGATCTTTGGTTTGCGCACCGTAGGTCCTGCTGACGCTACACCAATTCAAGGGAGCTTGATCGAGGCTGGGGCGAAACGAGCGCCTCGCGCTGACGAGGAGACAGGGGCGCCGCCGGGGGGACCCGTCGACGTTTGGATCGATCACGTGTCGCGTGGTCAACAACAGGTGGCAGAACAAACTCTTTTGCGATGCAGTATTGCTGATGGCGAGATCCGAATAGTCTATTATCGCCTGCGAGGCAGTGGATGGTTTCCATTAGAAGGGACTGACGAATTCGAGCGAAGAGGAAGTGTTACCGTTCGCATAGAGCCGGATTTCAGTGGCAAGTTGAATGAACAGCGTCTCTGTCCTTTATTAGTCCATTTGCGCGGTTCGAGTCGCAAAGAAGTAAGCTTTTCCACTTACGCAGACGTGGAAGGCTTCGATCAACTGATTACCAGAATCTTCAACGCTCTTGTCGAGGTAATGCCACCGCGTTCCAATTTCGTACGAAGCGGAACCCATGACGCGGAGCCGCAAGTGGAGGAAAGGGAACCCCTTCGCTATTTATCCATTGATGCCAGCGGGGCCATTCCTCGTGTTCATTCAGAACACGGATCAGTTCAAACTAACCACATGACCAGTGCTCGATTAGAGGACCTGAGTGAATTCGGAAAGCAGTGGATCGTAGCCAACAACGAGCGGAATTTTCGCTCATCAGTGGTTCAAGACGAATGGCAATCAGTGCCTTCCATTCTAGCGAAGCCGGGGAAAACGCGCGAAGTGGCGGCTGAGCAGAGTCTTTCGATGCAAGAAATTTGTTCAGCGATTTGGAACGAAACGGCCAAAGACGATATGAACGCTGAACTTGCAATTGCAGTGCCAGCGCAGTTACCCGACTTCTTGCAGCAACGATTGCGCCTGGCGGCCGGGCATGGGTTCAGCAAAACCTGGATGGTGGAGCGGAGTACAGCGGCCGGGATGGGATGGCAAACCTTACGAGCTTTTCCCGGAATACAACAGGCAACCGCGGCTGAGTCCACCGAAAACCGCCGGCAGCTGCGCGATGGAGACCGAGTACTCATTGCCGATGCAGAAGCGGGAACGTTTCGCTTTTCCACGTTGAAGGTTTGCCTCACTGAGACGAATGATTCGATGAACGTTGTGTGGGAGCGCGATATCGCCAATGATGCACAGTGGCCTTCGAACAGAAACCTGTCTTACCAAGCATGGCTGGAAGAGTTCATGGGTTTAGCATTGAATGGCGCTGCGAATCATTCAGTGCTGAGCAGCGAAGAAGAGAAAAGTCTGATTCACAATTTGGTTGTTCAGGGAGAAGCTGAACGGTTGGTTCAATCAAAACGGACAATTCGGGTACCCATCCCCATCAATGATCCTTCCGGCTATTTCTGTTTGCCACCGGAGAAGCACATTGCGGACAGCGCATCCGATGCATGGGTGCGAAAGTATCGGATGTGGCTTAGACAGGTGTGTAACGAGTTGACCGCTCGAATTATTGAGATACAACGCGAGACGCCGGATGGATCTCCGCCGCCACGCTGGCACATTCTATATGTGGGTAGGCCGTTTCATCGCAGTTCCGTTTACAGCAGGGTAGCTGATCAGGGAGACAACAATAGATATCTACCGACCATTGCCGAAGTATGGGAGAAGGTGTTTAGTAAAGCGAATGCCGAGTTCTTTCATCATACGGTTCCGAATGCAGACTTCCTTGTATCTATAGGCGCCCGGGAATTCCTCAGGCGTTTTCATAACAATCCCAGGCTCCCTACCTGGCGAGACGTACTGCCTGATCTATATTTGGAAGTCGATGGAGATAATGGTCCTCAACCGCGCAAGATATTGGAAAAGGCAACCAAGAGTCCCGGTGATAATGTCGATTTCACGATTGAAGAGAATCTGTCACTCCCTCCGTTTCAGTCACAATATGTCTTGCCCGTTATCCAGGGAAACAATCAAGACATTTCCTATAACGCCGTGTTGCGCCCTCCGGGATTTCCCTATAGGGCTCCGCTTGCAGTGAGCATGAGCGTTCATTATCAATACGGCGAGGACAATTACAGACTGACCGTTTCACCAGCCGAAGGTCAGCCTCGCTTGTTCGACAAGATCGAAATGGATTGGACCGAGCTGGATAATGCCGCACCGGAATTCAGTTCGTCAGGAAGTTCAAACTATGCGCCCAATAGATGGGCCGACTTGAAGAAAGCATTTTATGCCCTTCCGAAAGACATGCCCGAAATAATCAGAGACTTTGTTCGAACCGTGCAAAATCTCCCCATGCTTGATCAAGCAGACTTACTGGTAACACAGGCGAACATGCGAGAATGGCACGAATACATCGATCTACTTTTGGGGCTTTGGCAAGAACAAGTAAGCTATATTGATGAAAGGAACGTTGAGTTAAGAGCTTCAGGGCAGATTCATATTCTTACGGACAAACGCCGTACAGTCGGCGAAGCCATTTCTTGCATGATTCGCTTCCTTGCGGCTACAGGCCAGACCATTCCCGATAGCACAATAATGGTAATATCCAGCAAGCTGCTATACAAAGGGTGGGACAGTCTTGATGTTAGCGGTGCTGCCTTGAGGATGCTTGAACCGGTCGTTCGCAACCCCGAGATCTCGGCTCATCAACAGGCATTCAGGAACGTTGCTGAAATCTTACATGGCCGGTTCTCATGGCTTCAGGGAAGCGACCCTCATTTGCTTCAGGAATTCAAAATGAAGACACTCAATCGCCCTCTGAGCATGCTCTCCGTTGCAATCTCGACGGATTCCAGGTTCGCGCTGTTACTGGAAAACGATCGAAAATGTAATTCAATACTCAACATCATTGAATCAACGTTGCAAGCGATTAAAGCAACACTAAACAAAGCGATGAATTCTACTGCTCCGTCCCCGGTGATTATCCCGGAGCGACCGGTGCAACAGGTTCAGAAGTCGAACACCCCGACTGACCTGAGTCACTTACTTCGCACATACCGCAATGCCTGCGAACTTCTGCTAGGCATGCTGTGCTTGAGAGAGCTAAGCACAAAGCCCGGCATTCAAGAACAGTTTGCAGCTGGATCGGCACGAATGCATGCCTTGGCCAAATTGACCTCGGAGCTTTATTGCCAGTTTGAAGGATTGAATGTCACTAACGTTGCACCGCGAATCACAATGGAGAGAAAGTCGGATACACAGTCGGCATCGTCGGGAATGAAGGATCTGGTTCAAGTCTTATACTTTTACCTGGCTGGCTACAATCCGGGACGACTGGTTCAAATAGAGGACGACTCAGACTGAGTGAAGCTCTGTGGCAATCGTGCTGAGAGCAACCAGGGCCGGGAGCGGTGACTCCCCTGGTCTACTCGACATCTGGGGCTGCGCATATCAAGCGCTCTCAGGTCCAGGCAGACCGGTCCCTTGAGGGGGCTGAAAGGAGGTGAAACGGAATCTCTGGGCGGGATTTTGCGATGATGGGGCGATTTCGGAATTCAGTAGAGGCCGGGTTCGACTTTGAGCTGAATTCGTAAATTATTGCGACCTTGGTGATAGCGCTGCCTCAAATGATTCTGCCGATCTTTCCAGATGACGTTGTTGAACTCAATGGATACTTGGCGGTGAAGAAGGAATCAGGGCAAGTCACGTATGAGGCCGGTCTTTACCACGCGGAAAGTGACGTACAATCCTTTCAAATGATCACGGCGCAGTTTTGCTGCAATGGTTTGGTTAAGCAGGCGGATGTAGCAAGGGCCTTTGGTATAAGGCCATGAAAGGGTGGCCACCAATCGAGGCTCCCTGATCACTCAACGGAAAATTGGTCTTTGTCAGTGTGATGACAGCGGGCGGGAAGCTGCATTTATGCCGGGCCTGGGTGACGGGGTATTTGTGCAGGTTTTTTGCTAGGGAAGTAGGCGAGGTGAGGTAGGTGACTATTCATCGCCCTGCTGCCGAGGGAATCTACCTACGGGAAGTCTGCTGAGCATGGGCACCCGCAAGCATAAATCGGGCTTCAGCTATTGTATTCATTGCCATCCAGTAAGAAACTCGCTCCATATCTATGTCCCCTCGTTTCATCCACATCAAGCCCGTACTCATACAATTGAATTGGTGTCAATGCCGGACCAAGCTGGCCGAGAAAAAACATGAATGAAACAGGCGCAGATGCAAAAATGTGCACATTCCTTGCACCCCTGGCTTGCTTGAGCGCGGTGACCGCTACACTTTGCACTTTCTCGGCTAGCCGGACCGCTTCATCCGCCCCTGTCAAAACGCCATACTCCGGACCGCTAACGGGACTTACCGAAATTACCCTGGTGATGCGAAGTTGGTTCTCCTCAATGTACTGATCTGCATCTTCCTCCACCGGATAAGAAATAGAAACGGTCAGTGCAATCGAGTCGCCACCTGAGTCACGAAGGTGTTCTGTAATCTTCCACCGCGAGTAATCTAGCGGTGCCGGACTGACTGAGGGCTTCCAAAGAACCCTCCCATCGCGGCCCTTTTGGAATGGATAGGCCCGAATACCTGTTTTTCTGTTCAAGATCCAACCACATGCAAATGCGATAGACAGATGCGTTTCCAGAAAAAGATGGTAGGAAAAGTCACCCGTGCGTAGATCGGAGAAGAAAGCCGAGAGTTTTTTGTATGCGACTGCCCAGTTGTTAGCTTTGCGAATATACCTGCGCTCAAAAAGATCACTCAGGCATAGCACTCGGCCGCATTCTTCCTCCATTTTCTCGGCAAAGGCCATGAAGCTTCTTACGCCAAGAATTTCCGGATTTACTGATGGTGGAGTCGTAGGATGTGTAGCGATAACCGGAGGCTTAACACCGGAACGTGAAAGTGAAGATGAGGAGTCTGTGCAAACAGATAATTGATCCGGCGTTACTCGTTTCGACTTCCTCGCGTCCGGCGCCCACAACTCGCAGCCGGGAACCTCGAGACTGTCCAAGGAGCAAATTTCAGACGGATTTTGTTGGCACAAGAGTTCTACTGAGTGAGCTAGCGCGCTTAACTCCGGAAGCAGATGGTTCCTCAATGCATGTGAGATGGACTCTTTTCGGTTTGTGTTCTTGAGATCTGCATCGTTGAAGAGAAGCCAGCTTGGACCGGAGAATCTGTAAAGAGATGGATCAAGACTCAGCGCGACCAGTGAGGCATAGGTAATCCACGCGGAGAAGTTATCTGCACTCTGGCTAAACAGTGTCGCTACTCCAGACAGAGGGTGTCTAACGTGTTCGCACGGCAACTCGGAAGCTCGCCTTCCCGTCATTAACTCGGGCACGCACATAGTGTCGTAATCCAGCAAAGTGAGTTCTCCGTCCGGCTGAACCAGTATGTTTGACGGTTCCAAATTGCCATGGGAAATATTGAAAATGCTGAGTTTTCCCATGAGCAAGTACCACTTCCTGGCCAATCGGCAGAGCATTGCAGACTTTTGCTCAGAGCTTAGTTGCATCATCACAAGCTCTCTCACATGCGTTCCCAGGTCGACACCATCAATCCATTTCATTTTTAGCAATGGGTATGATTCGCCGTCCAGGTTGAATCCCTTGTCGAGAAAATCGAATTCGCAGAATGGCCAGCTCGACAGATCATCTTGTGCAAATTCGCGAAATAATTTCCTCATAGTATTTTGAATGGATCTGTATCGTTCGGCGCGATCATCCAGCGGTTGGCAGAATAATTTCACTGCATATGGTGTTGCCCCATGTTGAAGGCGAAAGACAACATTTTGCTGTCCATAATGCGGAATGAACTGAGCCGTCATTCGTGGAATTACTGAGGAACCCAGCACGGGATCTGTGAGCACTGTGTTCAGATCACCGCAGCTTTTTTGCAACGCCCTTTTGTAATCAGTTATAATCGGCCACGTACTGGACATAAGGACTCCTCTGCTACAGAGCTGGTAAGTTCCTGTCTCTGCCTGTGTCAAAATATTCTATTTGACTTCTAATCAAGAATGTAATGCCCAAATCATTAGATGCAGCTTCCACAGAGGAAAGATTTTTTGCGAAGCCCCGTATGTTGCTCCAGCTTGAAAGGGAATATTTCAAACTATACCCGGTCTCACCTAGCTGGATTATAATTAATCTCTTGCCATTCAACAGGAAGGCGGTATCACCCAATGACTGCTGACGACCTTCAACAAGAAGTCCAGCGCTTAAAATCAGAGGTCTACCATCTTACCCGTCAACTTTCCGACTGCAGAGCTCACCAGGAGCAAACTCAGGAGCAGCTGCAGTTGGAGACGCGGAGGTTAAATGACTTCCGCACCAGCCTCTCATATGAACAAACTTTTTCGAACCGAAAGTCCTTTGCCCTCGATTCAGTTACTGAGAGTTACCAGATTACCATCAACAATTTGATGGAGAAAAACGAAGACCTCCGCGAAACCTCTGAAGAATTAGCGAGGGCAAGACAAGCAATTGATAAGGCCGGCTTGCTTGAGCGCAAGCGGATCGCTTATGGATTGCATGACTATGTTATCAATCCGCTTGATTCCATCGGAAAGGAGCTTAGCACTGTCTCCAAAGCTGGTGCTTCAAATGCGGAGGCGCTTAAAGATCTGAAGGACCGATGTAGCCAACTCTCCCATAGAATGCGCGAACTAATGGAAGACCTCTACCCGAAACAACTAGCCGAAGAGGGGCTTGTAGCAGGGCTGCGGGAACTCATGGAAATTACTTCGCGCAGAGATACCAGTCGAACGATGACCACTCGTGGTCCGTTTTGCAAGATAGACTTCGGGAAAACAACCAGGCAACAATTTGAACTGTATTCAATTTTTCAAGAAGCAAGCAACAACATTCTGAAGCATGCTCACGCCAGTGAAATTGAATTTCTGATTATTGAAAGGAACCCGGAGTTGATTTTCTCGTTGGTTGACAACGGAGATGGCATGCCTACCGCAAATTTGAAACAAGGTGAAGGTTCACAGACCATGCGCGACAGGGCGCTGGCAATTGGAGCCAGACTTGATGTGCTGACCGGACCGGATGGTCACGGAACGGAAGTACGGTTGACAGTGGACAGAAAAATATTTTTTGCGAGATCGCTATAATCGAGCTATGCAATGGCTACCGACCATTCAGTTGCTAGCATCTCCAATAGGATCGTGTTGGTGATTCGCCGGAGCTGTATCGCGGATTCTTTTTTTTGAGTCCAAACTCGCATCACGTACGAGATTTGCAAACATTTGTCGCTGCTCGTTCTACAAGTGGTCAACGGAAACCTGCAGGGTGGCAGCATCGAACGATAACCTCCCGGTGATATTCAAGGCGTTCGTTGAAGACCTCGGTGAGCACTGGCTCACGCCGTGGACAAGTTCAGGCAGGTTAGTGGTAACAACTATGTCACGATGGTCGTGCCAGATCGCTACTTAGCAGAAGCGATCTGGCGACTATGTTAGCAAGGCGAGGTCTGTGAATTTTGCAAGAATACAGTGGAGACGTTACCAGTTAGCAATTTCGCTAACAGTGGTTTCCCTAAGCGAATCATACTTTCTGGTCAAACAGGAGAACGGTATGAAGAATTGCGTAAGAGCCAAGTGGTTATCGAGAATCGGGACTTCACTGTTGGTTATGTTCTTAGCTAACAGCTTTCCCGCTGGTAGCCAATCGATAGATGAAGGTAAAGCCAGGCTGAGCGCCGCGGCACGCGAGAGAAACTCACGCATGACGGAAGGCACTCAGGTCAGGCAGAGATCGATACGACTTGCTCGTCCTGTCGCCGGTGCGGAAAAATCCCACAGCCTTACCTCTCCGGGAGATTGTGAACCGCAGTGGCGAGTGCAACAACTGGAAATGGAGCAGGCAACCTCTACAACACAATCTCTGACCGATGCTTCCATATCGGCCACTTCGATTAACGCTGCTGACACGAAGATCTTCCCACCGGTTGTTGAAGAAAATCTCGCCGTCGCGTTTCTTTTTAACAATCATCCGCAGGCTAACCAACTTGCTTTCTTACACCCCGCGGCCCGCGCAGGAGAAGTTAAGATTACGACGACCGTAATTCACAACAATTCCCCTCGATCTGTTTTCGTCCCCGGGCGACAACTGATCAGGGGCGGCCGTCAGGACAGGGTAATCAGGCGCTCGTTGATTGTACCTGCAGGAGCTTCAGCCACGCTGCCGACAATGTGTGTAGAGAAAGACCGCTCAATTGAAGGTCCCGATATAATCACAGAATTGGCCGGTTTGCTTCCGGGGGCGAAGTTGCAGGAAGCTGTGATGGAGGATAATCAACACGCCCTTTGGTCGGCAATAAGTGATTTTCAATCATCCCTCACTTCTCACTATCTTTCCTTCGTCAACAACAATTCTCCTTCAAGCCTCCCTCTGACGTTGGCTGATCCGTCACTTCTGGAAAAACTGGGGCCATTTGTTGAGCGGCTGCAACCTCGACGCGATCCATCAGCTACTGGATGCGCAGTCTTTGTGAACGGAAAACTGAGCTGTATATATGAATACCACTCGACCGAGCTCTTTGAGTCAATGTGGCCGTTAATTGTGCAATGCCACGCCGCCGAGGCCATCGCAGAGAAGAAACTTCTGCAAGAATCCAGTAATTCCAAGAACAATTACCGCTTGGTGGCGAAATTGCTCGCTACTCCCAAATCGTGTTCTTTATCTTCTAGTCATTCCAATGAAGGTAGTTGCACTACGACGGCAAACACCGGTGATTATTGGTACAGCGAAACGACTGAGCTCACGGGTAACTGGATTGAGCGCGTCTACGTGATAAGGGGATCTTAACATTGCTGATTGCGAACGATTCTAATGGAAGAATTAGAACAATGGGGTTGGCACTAACCAAAGATTGGAGGAGCTACCGCGCAATGAACAACACTGAAAAATTCAAAGTATTGTTGGTAGACAATCACAAAAGATCTCTTGATTCCATTGTCAAGTTTTTTAATCGAACTTATAATCAGCGAGCAATCATTGCAGACGCCGACTCATATTCGGCTGCTACCAGTCTTCTCTCCGCTTTCACACCCGACATTGCAGTGCTTGATAAAAGGTTGTCGGACAGTGGGTCCGATAACTGCGATCTTGACACTGTTGCTCTTGACGGTATTGATCTTGCGCAGGAAGTGTGGAAACGCAATCCACTTGCAGGAATAGCTTTATCCACCGCGTCTCCCGCACAGGAAGTGATACGCGCCTTGCATATGCGGGCACCGGCGGGTGCGGCATTTGCTTACGTATCAAAGGCAGGGGATGACGACGACCTTGCTGAATCGGTGGAGGCAATTCTAAAGGGCGATTGCCGAATTCCGGTGGATGATCACTGGCTTTCCCGGAGAATTTCACGACATGGCTATGCGACAGATCCCTTCACTGCGCACGAAATTGCTCTCCTGGTTGTACTCTCGGCAGGAGCTTCTATAAGTGCAAGTTGCCAAATTCTCCAGATTACGCGCCGGTCGATCGATGTGAGACTTGCAGCGTTGTCATGCAAGCTTGATTCAACTGAGGGGGTAATGGTGCAAAACGCAATTCATACGGGCGTTTTGAACAATAACTGGCTGGAGCGCTTGCAGCAAATTCTTGTTGAAGAAGCTGAATATCAAGGCGTCGAACTGAATGCAAAGGCGCCCTCAAGCACTTGAACAAATTGTTCAAGCTCGTTGACCGCGTCTGGCGCAAAACGAGCGACTAGCGTGGATGAGACGGAGGAGCCGACAGAACCCCTTGTAGTCGAATGACAAATAATCTGAACGGATTAGACACTGTCCTCGGTGCTTCCGCTGTGCCAGTGCAGCATCCGGCTAAGTTGATACTGGTTCGTATTGTTGGAGGAATAGTGAACAATCTGCAGGCAGAAAATGGAAGTGACAGGGCTGACAGTTGGAAAAAATGCGTGGAGGCCCTTGTCACTCTTGATCGTAGAATTGCAGAGGAGATTCATGGAGTAATCAACGATGTGGCGTCCATAAAATTTTCAGCGAATGAACACGGACAAAGTGCTGATCTCAGCCGGCTGGTTCATAAATTGCAGCGGATAGAGAGGAATGTTTTTCCTGAAGTGATTTTGAAGCAGGGATTGTTGTTTACTGTAGAAGAGTGCATGCGCTCTGAGTTCCCCGACGTATCGCTTCGGGTGCAGAAGTCTGCCACTGAACCGACCTGGCTCAGCGTCCTTGAGCGAGTGCTGGTCTATAAAATCATCGACCATACCCTAATTCGATTGAAGGACGCGGGGGGGAAACTCGAGCGCATTGCAATTGAATCTAAGACCGAGCACGATGTGGAGTTTGCCCTGGTGCTGTCTGCAAATGACGACAGCACGGTTTTGGCGATGACAAGCCGCCCGATCTGGACTTTGCTAAAGGAACAGGCGACCTTAGTTCGGGGAGTCCTTGAGTTCGAGGAAGACGAATTTACCATTCGGCTAATGCTAACTTAACTTCAGCGATGACTGGCAAGCAGTGACTGAAGTTGTCAGCGTTGCAACCGGTTGTATCAATTCCATAGATCGGCCAATTCGTTCACGTTAAGGGCGACGGATACGTGTGGAGTGTTTCAGAGGAATTTCAACTTTACTCGCCATACTGCTCGACAAATCGAGGGTCTTCTCCATGTCTAAATTGCCCACGGAAAAAAATGCGAAAAGTACATCCCTGACTTGTCTCTTGTTCGTTGGACTTGTGTTTCTCGCAAATAGAACGACTTTGTCAGCGAAGGCATATTCCTATGATGACATTGTTGCAATTCCCAGATTGGAACGGCAGGTTTTTGGTCGCGAGATGGCAGGTCAAAGCCTTGAACAGCGAATCCGATCTTTGGAAGAGGCTGTTGGCCAAAGCCCTCGTGCATCTGATTCGGAAAGTCATCGCATAGCCATATTGAACTGGTGTGTTTTTCACACACCGTTACCATCCGAACCGAATGCAGCAGACTCACCCTCAGGGCCTGGGGGCTCAAATGCCGATCGATCTCCCTCTGATGGATCCGGTACTACAGCGGATACCTCAGCTGCTGATTCGTCGGTGACTAATGGTCCATCGGTTACCAATGATCCAACGGTTACCAATGATCCATCGGTTACCAATGATCCAACGGTTACCAATGATCCAT
This sequence comes from Candidatus Obscuribacterales bacterium, assembly GCA_021732565.1. Taxonomy (GTDB): domain Bacteria; phylum Cyanobacteriota; class Vampirovibrionia; order Obscuribacterales; family Obscuribacteraceae; genus JAKFUT01. The sequence goes on along the minus strand of JAKFUT010000176.1, from coordinate 5,090 downwards.
CGGTTACCAATGATCCAACGGTTACCAATGATCCATCGGTTACCAATGATCCATCGGTTACCAATGATCCATCGGTTACCAATGATCCAACGGTTACCAATGATCCATCGGTTACCAATGATCCAACGGTTACCAATGATCCGTCGGTTACCAATGATCCGTCGGTCACCACTGACCCGTCGGTCACCACTGACCCGTCGGTTACAGACGAGCCCGCGCTCACAACGAGCACACTTGTGGTCAAGAACTCATCTCCATTTGGACAATTGCCGTGGCTCGGGGTGGTCTTGTTCTCGATATGGATGTATTTCCGTCGAGCCGGCAAGGTGGTCAAAACTTCGGCACCCACCGGGCCGAGCTCCAAGCCTGACAGCCTGAGTCGGTCCTGTTCGGTTGAGCAGATATCGAACTCTGCCTCGTTGATTTCAGGTTCCTCGCGATCGCCCGGGAGTTCTTTTATAAGTGCGCAGATGGAACCGCTTCTTGTGCCGGTTAGAGGCCAGGGATGGTCCACCGTTGAGTCGAACCCGCTCTATTTGATGTCAGTTTCTGCTGACGCTACAAGTGAAGTTATCGACAAAGCAATTACTAAATTTAGGCGATCAATCAGACTGGGTCGTTCGCATAATGATGAATGGGCGTGGCTGTTCGGCAGTCCTAGCAATCGGGCAGACAATATCGTATTGGGAAGTGCGGCTACTCTTTCTGAACCAGTGTCCAGAATTAGGAGTCGGCTAATGTGGTTTACAGCCTCTTCCGCGGAAATGGAGAACTCAATGGAGCATTCTCCTACACTCCATGACAAAGCTTTGCTGAGTTTGATCTCCGCTTACCTCACCGATGCAAATTTTGTTGATAAGCAAAAATGGCAGACAGCACTTGCTATGTGGTGGGAATGTGTGCAAAGCGATGACACGTGGGATTCCATACGCCAGGCTGAACAAGACTGTGAGCCCTGCGCGAGCCACCAGGATATCGATGCTCTACGCCGTGAGTCTATTGGACTTGGCGCAGAATTTCTGGTTCTTGGTGGAATCAACGCTATGAGCGAGAACGACTTCGTCGGGCTGGAACGTATATTGACCATACTCAAGGGTTACGAGGACTGCACAGGTACAAACAGTCCGTTCTCCACACAAATGCAAGAGTTGTTGGAACAGAGATTTGTAAGCGTGTGTGCCAGTGTGGGGTCCGAGTATAACAGTCGGATTGATCGTGTGGACAACGATCAGATAGCCAGAGCTAACAGGGCCGTTTGCGATGAAGCATATGAAAAATACCAGCAAAATATAGACCCGCTATTGAAGGATGTTTGTCGCACACTAGCATGTTATCCCGAGTCGGTAGATAGATTGTGTGAGGAAGCTGCGTTACTTCTGCGGTTCATTGGTGGCTGTTATACCTGGGCCAACCATCCGCGTCGGGCGGAACAAATTTGGCTCAAAGCACTGGGGCTTGCGCGAACTGAAACGCTCAAAACAGTGCTGACTAGTGATATGGCCAGATTGTCAGCTGCTGCGTGTTAGCTTGTTTTTTCATACGGAGGATAGGATGAATGTGTCTTAGTCGTTACTTCCTTGGATCCGAGGAAGGAATTTTATGAGGATTTCATTAGTGGCTCAGCTCGAAAAGGCGAGTTTGTTCCGGAAATATTCAACGGGGGTCGCAGTCAATTACCACTCAGTTCGCAATTTTACTCCGGTTCCGTTTCTAGCATTTTGCACTGATGAACAGCAGAAGAATTCGGAAACGGATTCGCTAGCGACAGGACCCTCTGATTCATCACTAACAGATGTGAACGTCGCCCGGGTGAAGATATCGGAGCTTATCGAATTATGCACACAGTACTGGAAATTGAAAAAATGGTTAAACAGACACGGTAATGACGACAGCTCCATACCCGTGAAATATGTCGCCCGAAAAATGGCACGATTTTTGGAAGAGAACGGAATGACAATGGAGGATCTAACAAGCAAGCCGTTCGACAGCGGCTATCCAATTGAGGTCATTGATCGAGTTGAAGCCCCGCTCAATGAACAATTTCCAGAGCCGATCATCAAAGAGATGTTGGTTCCTCTCGTCTTCTGGCGTGGACAACGAGTGAATTTTGGCCAGGTTGTAGTTCAAAGTTCGAGAACCACACCAATCGCTAGGCTACCCTACCAATCTGAGAGTGAAGGTTAAACATGTTGAGAAATATTCGTTTTGGCATCGATCTTGGTACGACTAATTCTACGATCGCTTCTTGTGAAGGTGATGAGACAATCATTTATCCCAATAGCGACCAGATGAATGTCACTCCGTCTTCTATATTGATAGAAAAATCGGGACGAGTCATTATTGGACAGAGAGCATACAGAAGAAAGATAGAGGACCCGGAGAACGTTGCGACTGAATTTAAGCGTTGGATGGGGCAAAAGGATGTTTTCTCCTTTAAGAAGTCCGGCAGAAAAATGTCAGCCGAGGAGCTCAGCGCAGAAGTTCTGAAGTCCGTCGCGGGCGACGCACGAAGGCAGACCAAAGAATCGATCGATGCAGCTGTCATTACGGTGCCGGCAGCGTTCGGACAACTCCAATGCGAGGCAACAGCACGGGCAGCGAAACTGGCTGGCATTGATCAGGCGCCGCTGCTGCAAGAACCGATAGCTGCTGCAATCGCTTACGGCATCGCTCCATCAAACAAGAATCAGCGTTGGCTGGTGTTCGATCTTGGCGGTGGAACGTTTGACGTGGCCTTAATATCCACTAAAGATGGAAGGTTGCGCGTCCTCGATCAGCGGGGTGACAATCTCCTTGGAGGCAAGGATTTGGATCGCTTGATCGTCGACAAACTGTTGTGGCCGTTTCTGGAAAAGCGTTACAAGTTGCCAAATGATCGACTGAATCCAGCATCGTATTGTGGTATTCGACAACGACTCATTCTGAAGGCAGAAGAAGCTAAGATCGACCTCAGCACTCATGAGAAGGCCACAGTCAGTATGTGTGATCTCGGGCAAGATGAAGACAACTTTGAGATTGAGTGCGAGCTGGAGATTGAGCGTGAAGAACTCGAAAGGATATGCTTACCCACATTTGAGCGGTGCTTAGAACTCTGCCAGGAAATCGTTTCAGGGGCACAGATGAAGTTAGCATCGTTAGACAGAATTCTTCTCGTTGGTGGTCCAACGCAAATGCCGTTTCTTCGTTCGTTGCTCGAACGAAGGTTAGGTGCGCCCATTGATCATTCGCAAGATCCAATGACAGTGGTTGCTCGCGGAGCGGCGATCTATGCCTCAACACTAGAGAACCAATCCGCAACCTCAAGCTCAATCACTTCAGAGGCGGCAGAGATTAAGACCTCAGCAGTGTTGCAAGTTGAGCTGGCATATGAGGCCATTACACCGGATCTAGTTTGTGTAGTGGAAGGCAAGGTCAGCGTTGATCATCCGATCGAGATTCAAATAGATGCTCAATCGGGCCACTGGACAAGTGGATGGGTTCCTGTAACGAACCAGTTTTTTGAAATTGAAGTACACTTGCTTGAGGGAAGATCGTGCGCCTTTACCATTCAAGCAAGGGATGGCGCTGGCAAACCACTGCAAGTTGCCGGAGATTCGTTCGTCATCAGGCATGGCCTTGCACTAACGTCACCGCCGCTTCCTCACTCGATTGGAGCCGAAGTTATCCGAGCGGACGGCTCATCGCAATTAGATGTTGTTTTTAAGCGAGGTACGGCGCTACCGTGTCTCGTCACCAAAATGTATCAAGCCAGCAAGACTTTGAAGCCCAGTGAACCAGACGTGCTGGTGATCAAACTTTGGGAAGGAGAAATTGTTACGGAACCATCAGCGAACGACTGGGTCGGTTGTATGCAAATCGAGAGTCATCAACTGTCTCGCCCTCTTCCGGAAGGATCACCCATAGAAGTAACGATGGCGATCGATGTTTCTCGACACCTGACTGTGGAGGCATACATTCCCCGATTGGATGAACACTTCCGCGAAACAGTATACGTGCCTCAGCGCGAAGAAAAGGAATTCATAGAGATAGCAGAGTCTCTTCCAGACGACGTAGAGAAGCTTGTCTCTAAGGTTGACCGGCTGCAGACAACATTAACTGGAAACAATGCAGAACAGCTGAACTCAATCAGAGTTGGTTTGGAGGACCTCGATATCTCATTAGGTACGGGAAGAACTGTCGAGACAAACGATCCGGATCACGCAAAACGTCTAGTCGAGCAATGCAAGAGAATCGCTGGTAAACTCAGTGCCCTTGAGTCTGGTTTGGACGAAGCTACCAGGAGTAAACTACATGAAAGTGAGATCCATAAGCGTTTAGCAGTGAGTAGCCAGCTAGTTGCTGAGTTCGGAACGGAAGCTGAACAAAGACGTTTTCGGGCTATTAGTCTTGAGATCGACAACGCTATAGACCGCAGAGACTTGCTATCTATTAAGCGAATAAAGCAAGATCTGCAACATCTCGATTCAGGAATTCTGTGGCGCCAACATTGGTGGGTGGAAAAAGTCCTTCAGGATATGCGCAATAACCGGCGATTCACAGACCCGAGTAAGGCCAACGCCTTGATGAATGAATGTGAGACCCTATTGGAAGAGGGAGATGTGGACAAGGCCGGTGATCGCATTTCTGAGGTAGTCCGATTAATTCGTGAAGGGCATGGTGAATTAATTCAGGAAAAAGCGATGCGAAGCGGCATCAGAAAGTCGTAAGGCCGATGAGATGTGCTGCACGTGAACGCTTGTTCCATAAGAGACGACAGCCGACCGTCAGTCGGCGGCAGGTCTGCCGACCGGTCCGCGGCACGCCTCTAACGTTACGTGATGCCCGGACCCGCGTCTCTTATTTGAATGTTTGAAATAGCGAAGAAATAGAAATCATCAGTGGCCGATTTGGAGTGTGAATACAGCTATAGCGTGGGTTTGAGAGTTAACCTTTCAAACTCACGCTAGTAGATCGCTATGAACTCATTACTCGACTTAAGGAAAAGTCGCCACGGCGACTTGTCATGATGGCCTTTTACGGGCAACGGTGCTAATCTTGCCGGATCTTTTTGTGGAGATGGCTTGTGCTGCCCATTTCGGATATTCCCGCAT
>JAKFUT010000238.1 GCA_021732565.1 Candidatus Obscuribacterales bacterium | reverse complement strand
AGTGAATTGTCCATTCTCCAATTGAGCCAGAACGTCTTGCACAATTTGAGCGCCGGAGTGTTCGGAGTGCACCGCCAATTGATCGCCTATACGTTTTACCGTTGTTTCGCTTACTTGCGCCTGGTCGTTGTGCACCGAATACTGTTCACCTTCAGGTGTGATTTGTACCCGAAACTCTGCAGGTTTGGAAAAAAGTCTACTTGCTCCAGACAAGTGAAAGTTATGTGCGCGAAGGGTGCTGCCCTCTCCCAATGTCCGTTGCAAAACCTCATTAACCAGCATCGGGGCATTAGCCGACAGAAGCCGCTGTCCAAGTCCATCAAAGAAGAACTTGATGGTATCTAGCGCTTTGCCGGGGACCTCTTGTTGGTCACTTAAGCTGGACTGGTCATTGAGTTGCTCGGGCGCCTCTACTTGCTCTGGGAGCGGGAAGAGTTCCTCATTATCGTCGCCTGTCATGTTGTCATTTCTACCGGTTCAAGGAAACAATGACTTTATACCCCACGCTGACAGACAGACTGGTTAGTCGTTAATCTTTCCGTCTAGTTCGTCAGGAGGCTGCCCGAATGATACGTTTCGCTACACACCGAAGCTACTGAAGTCGACAAATAAACCGGAGGCATCAGCAAGGCAATCTGCCAGTGTCCGCGCAGCCATTTTGGCATTAGTTGATCCAGCAACGAGCAATCCTGCGTTGGTGATCACTTTCCGCTCAAAAGAATTCTCAATTACTTGCATGACTCCTCTCATGTCTTCGCACATTTCCTCTCTAAAATCTAACTCAATACATGGAAGAAGGTTATCTAGACCTGAGGAACAAAGTATGTTGGTTTGCATCGGCCCGCCCTCGCCACACCTGATGCAAGCACTCTAAATTTTCGCCACCCACCGCAACCTGTCCGTCTTGTGGCTTTTTTGTGAAATCCTCGATATTCTGTCGAGCGCTCACTTCTTTGTCAGCGCATACTTTTTCTAAGTCACAAGACTGCAATCTTTATCAGACCGCTCCTTTTGTTCAACTCCAGTTCCACAGTTTGGCTAAGGATCACACTGTACAAGTAGCCGGCAATCATCAAGCTTTTACCGAAGCGGTTCCAGTCCGAGGGGCGAGGCGACTGCTGCACGGGGCCTGGTTCAACAGGTCATTCCGATACTCAGTGCACACACTGGCCTGAATACATTGAGCAGGTTTGAGCAGGTTTGCCTTGTTTGTGCCGGAGACCGTAAGTCCGGGAATGATTGTGTTTCTGAGCTTTCTGTACGGAGCTGATTGGTGTTGATCGTGCCTCAAGTAGCGACGTCCCATGACTTAATCGATGTTTCGTTGCGTTGGAAGGGAATTGTTCGATGTTTTTCGTAAATGATTTGTTGAAGGATCTTTTGGTGCAATTCGCAGGGATCGTTCATAGTCCGCCCGAGATTGCTGTGTGTTACCAGTCCTCAGCCGCACATCTGCCCGTAGAAGGAAATTACGGGGATCGAACGGGAAGAGAGCAGACAGGTAATTGGCCGATTGTTCAGGGTTGGCTCCAACAGTTTCTATCACCCCAATTCCCATGAGTTCGATAAAGATCAAAGTAACAAAACCGATGAATCTCTTATATGATCTTTCCTTTTGGCGATTGTTTGAATCGTCACCGTATTGATGATTCTCCAGATCTCCTGTTGTGACTTTGAAGATACGCTCACATTTGTCTGCGCCCAAATCCATGTACCATGCTGTCTGGTTGGTTCTGTCCTGCTCGGTCTTTGAGGAGTATTGGGCTATGAGGAGGTCTAAATCGCTGGTGGCAGCATCACTCTTCCCCTCGTGGAGTCGCTGTTCCACCAGGTCTACAGTTTGAGCTCGACTTTCTGCAGTTCTCGTCATCATCAAAATCTCCGCAGTGAAATACGTTGACTAACAAAAGCCAGCTTTCGAGGCAGCCCCATGTTTTGATTTCTGTTTTAGTCCGTTGAGGACCGGGAATGGTTGTGGAACCATTCTTACAAACGTGCTCGCATGAATAGAGACATCCAGATTATGAATGTCCGTACCATGGCAGCAACCAATGCAATATGAAATTGACTATGAACAACACGCGAGCTGATTATGCTTAAGTTGTGTGGCAAACTTGTGACCATTCCATGACCAAAGTCATGATTTTGCATTCTTCTTCTTTCTACTGCCCCGGCGGACACGGGGGCGGCACCCCATGTTCACTCTTGACCGGGGAATGGTAGGATAGAGCACGTCGCCCGGTAGAAGCATGGGTACATCGATTTTTCGCAGGCTATAACAACTGGCGATAGACCAATGCTTGAGAATGATGCGAATCAAATTGATCTGGTGGTAGGGTCGACGCTGGCATGTTTTTCAGATTCAAAGGGAAAACCGGATGCACCGAATCGAAACCAAGACTGATAATTTGAGGGGGAACGAAGCGAGAGTCTTGTTGTTGAATCCAGTAACATTTGCAAAGTCGATACTCCTAATCCTCACTCTGATTCTTCTTAACGGGTTCTCGAGGGAGTCCGTTTTTGCGTCTAATCCGACGCCCGAGTACCAGGAGTTTTTGTCTACTGCGACCACAATGCAGTCACGGAAGGAATACGCAGATGCGATAGTGCAGCTGAATCATGCTTTGCGTTGTTATCCGGGTTCCTCGGCTGCCAGAACAGAAAGAGCCCATTGTCTGAGAGCATTGTTTGCCTCGAGAGAAATGACCGATCCCCGTTTTGATGAAGATCGTGCAAACATCACTGCCAGAATTCAGGAGTTGCTCCGTACATGGAACACGCACGATATCGAGAAGGTGCTGTCTTACTATTTTGTAAGCTATTGCAACGATGATGGCGGAACTATAGGAAGTCTATCTAAGGCAACGACCTCTTTCTGGACCAATTTTCCGGATGCTAAAAGCAAGTGGGACATCGTGAGAGTTCTTTGCGATGGAAAATCGGGACTTGTTGAGATTAATGGTCGAACGCAGGGCACCAATACTGACCGCAACTTTGGCAAGGGCTCGATGCAGAGCGATTTCCATTTGTATCTTTTGGTGGCCAATGAAGAACAACAATGGAGCGTGTCCGGCTGTATTCAAGATAAAGAGAAGACACTGAACACCTTTGGAATTGGAGACACGTTTGCCCTGAATCTCACAGCACCAAATTCAGTAGAAGCTGGAAAGACTTTTACCGCACAGGCTGACTTTTCGGTAGCACCACCGAGCAAAGCAAATGTGTCTATTCTTGCCCTGCCGATCAAGACTCCCGTGGAGCATCCTCCGTCTGATGATTCCCGAATATGTCAAAAGCCGACTGATGTGCGTGAGTTGACTATGAATGCGGACGGCTACAATATGCAGGTGACGGCCACTGTGTTCGCTACCCAAATATTATCCATAGTTGGTATGTCAACCTGTGAACAACGAGTGACGGTAAAAGTACCCGAAGATGAAGGCGTCGCGACAGATGCCAATAGTGCTGATGTTGCATCTGCTGCGAAAATTGACAGCTCCATTATAGCGCTTGCGTCAAGGGGACGCGAAACTAACACCGGCGGCCAGGAGGCGGCCATGGCAAAAGCAATTGCGGCCCCCACTCTCCCCCGAGACACCATAGCTGGTGCCATGGCGACGTCAAATACTGCCACTGAGGCACCGATCGGCGACAAATGGGCTTTGATTGTCGGAATCGAGAAATTTCAGGATACCCAAATCAGCAAGCTGCAATACGCTGCACGGGATGCAACTGATATGTATCACTACCTCATTAATGAGGCTCATTTTGCTCCTGATCACGTGCGGCTTTTATTGAATGAGAAGGCGACAGAACGAAGGATTTTGTCCGAAGTTGGCAGTAAATTTCTCGCTCGAGTTGCTCGTCCGAATGATCTGGTGCTGATATATCTTTCTACCCATGGCAGTCCCTCCGACCTTGATGTGAAAGGAAACAACTTCTTTGTGGCATACGATACTGATGGTCACGATCTTTTTGCCACTGGAATCGAAATGCAAAAGATTGTGGAAATCATTAAGCGACGAATAGATTCACAAAGAGTATTGCTGGTGCTGGATGCCTGTCACAGCGGCGCCACTAACCCTGAGGGCAAAGCGCTTGTAAGGGAAGGGAATTTTGACGCAAACGATATTGCTCAGGGAACAGGACAACTCGTAATTTGCTCAAGCGAACCAAGCGAGAGATCGTGGGAGTCTCGTCGCTATAAAAACGGCGTGTTTACCCACCGCCTGTTGGAAGGCTTGCGTCTTAATGGTGCCAACACGAAATTGTTAGACGCTTTCTCCTATGTGAAAGAACATGTGAGTGATGAAGTTCGCGCAGACAGGGCCGAGCATCAAACGCCGGTGATCAAGAGTAAATGGAATGGAGACGCACTTCAGCTCGCAGTGCCTCCAGCCAATCCACAGCAGGTGCCGGATGTTGTTCGTAATGAGCTTGAACCGGATAGTTCAGATCACGCTAAATCACGATAGCTTGGCAACTTTACATAGTTGTCTTGCCACCACTTCCGTAGCATGCAAATCTCGGATTTTCTATTCAATTTTGTGGACGGTGAAGGTTGGTAGATCAATGTCCTGCAACGTTAACCGTGCTGAACTCAAGATGGTGTTGAAGTAATTAAAGAAATTCCTTCGACGTAGAGGGTAAACATTTGCCCAATTCTTTTGGACATCTTGAACCAGTCCTTCATTTCGGGAGTCTATGCGTGCTGGCATCAACAGAACATCTGCGGATTGATTTTTCTGCTGTGCGACCTGTCCTTTTTCATCGAAAGAGTGGAGTGGTTGAAATCCTATTTCGCCGTTCCCCGACCGAATCCAGGTCTCGCCGCTTGCCGGGAGAATGAGATTTTCGACATTCCTCTGCAGAGTGAGAATCGCATTGTCGTTACCGTAGAGGATCAGCTTATATGCCGCGTTATTCTTAAAGAACTCGAGCGCTAACGGAAGACCATTGTGAAGCCATGTCCGTCGATATTCTCCCCCTGGTTCGTGGATCGTAAGTCGGCCATTTCCTTCTTTGACCTCTTCGATCTTGCCGTTTGGATTAATGCTCACGGCATTCACGATTCGTCCTGCTCTCCAGTGCTGGAAACAGCGCAGGTCTCCATTGGGGTAAAATCCCCTGCTAAATTGCTCCACAACCAGTTTTCCGTCCGTCAGCTGGTCTAGTTCCGAATAACTATGGCCCTTGCAATCGTTCACTGTGATTTTCACTGGCTGCTCGTCTTGCGAACCTGTGAAATATCTGATTTCCTTGAAGTGTTCAGCAGCTTTGAAATCCACCGGCTTAGGAGTAGTTGAAACGAATGAGTCTTCCACTCGATCCATAAATGCGATTTTCGTTTTCCATGCTCGGTCGACGGCCAAAAAAGAGTGAACAGCTAGATATTTTTCTAACACAAGAGCAGAATCTTCCTTGGCCCGAATTGGGGCCAGCGTGAGGCTAAATGAAAGAAGCAATGATATGCAAAGTCGAATCATGAAACCAGCATACACCGCTGAGGCACCAGTTGGTGTTTAGATCTCCTGGCTATGCTTTGCGAATGACCAGCCCACCGATACCCGGGGATTCGCATCGCAAGCGTTATTTTTTGTCTTCCTGAATGTGCGGAGTCTGAGTTTGAGTCGGAGATTGATTCGAGTCTGAGTGAGAGGTTGTGAGATCAGTTTTGTAGTCGCCGATTTTCAGCGAGACCACAATGACGCTTTTCGCATCAGCTGGAGGTTGGAGTGGCGGGTTTTTACAGGGCGGCTGATTCTTGCCGTTTACCTCATCTACAGAAAGAATCTTACTGCCGGAAGAATCGCGAAAATCACCGGCTGCATCCGCTGGATGGTACTTGGATTGATAAAATGATTTGATCGTTGACGGTGAATCGGCAGTTGCATAAATAGTGTAGGTTATTCCTTGCTTGGGTCCTGAAAACAAGCACTCAGAGCATACCTTTGTTGCTTTTGGATAAACCGGAAATTCCTTCATCCAGAGTTCGTCAGCGGGGGCGCTGGTGGACGAAAGAATTGTCCAATAAATGGAGAGAGGTACGGTCAATCCGATCTTTACTTGTTCTACCTTCATCTGAAAACTCCTGACTCCATTTATTTTTCGCGAACACATTCACAGCCGTCGGACGATGTGAACGGTGTTAACCCCGCAATTTTGCGAGTATGCACCCACCGAACGAAGATTGTGGGTTGACCGCTATTGTTCTTGCCCACATAAGAGTTGCCTAAATCATAATCCGACTCAATCCCGGTTAAACCGGATGAGAATTTTATCCGCCCGCCGCCATCAATTGAGAATGGAGCAAATCCGCCGGTCACATCTGTTCCCCGGTAGGTGTTTCCTCGGATCTCGATATTTCCAAAACCCATGAGTCCGGCACCGCTAGAAATCTTCGAGCAGACATAGAGCCCACCGGGCAGATTTCCAATTCCCCCTGGCGGGTTACTACTTGGTTGTTGTTGCGGTTGTGCATTCTGTTTCTGTGCTACCGGTTGTTGGTGCGGTTGCTTCTGTGCTACCGGCTTTGCTTCGGCTGGCGAGGTTTGTGCGCCTTGAGCCTGATTGGCTTGATCTCTACCGGTCACCGTCGATTGTGGCGCGGCAGGTGATCCCTCACCGGCTTTTGTTACAAATGTGCTGTCGACTATCTGTCCGAAATTCGGATCATCATGATGAGTCGCAACGAATGAGTCTAGGCGAATCTTAGGATGATAGGCGAATGCGCCCTGAAAACCGCCTTCAATCACCGTGCCGTATTCCTTGAGCGGTTTTACATAGACGCGGTCTCCTACTTTTACAGTCTCCGCCCATGATGCCGTTTGGCTTAACAGCATGAGACAGCACAAGGAAATGAAAACTCTCATTGAAGGACTCCTTTATGAATATTGAATTATAGAGTGTATCTGCGCTCGTCTACGAAACCATGGTGGATTTGACCATTAATTAGTAGATAGTGCCTTCTCTGCAGGAACAACTGAATTTAAAACTGATTTGGTGGAGTGGGGTGCGGGATTCTTTAAACCTTTCTGGTCGTCTTGCGGCTTTGTCCACAACCTCGACCTGGCCATTTGCACGAATATTGTCTATTTCTTTTGAGATCCGGATAGACTCAGCTGGTCTGGCTCTCATTTGAATACCTGGCGTTGCTGAACGTAATGCCGTAGGTTAAGTGTGCAAAATTACTATTTCGGTCGCCCTTTTTCGGGGCTACTTAACCAGTTTAGACACACAGTTTTTTCGCGTTTCGTCCCAATTAGTCCATAATTCTGCCTTCCGATCGCTGCCCGGAAGGTCAAGAGTGGCTTGGTGACGTTGCAGCGGCTTCAGGCACACAACCTTTGATGAGGCTATCAACATGGACCGTCCCGACCTGGAATCTATTCAGATGGATCTTATTAGTGCAACAACTTCGCAGCGGCTATTTGATGAAACGAATGAAAGATTCAGTCCACCGGATTATCACCGCATCGATTCAAAAGATGAGAAAAAACGCGAGACAACGTTAGTAACTGCCGACCATTATGAGATCGCTGAGAGGCATGCTTCCAAGGGGACTGTCCCTTTCGGAAGTGTAACGACCTCAAGTGAAACCGAAGAACGAATTTCTGCAAAGAATGGAGACGTGTTCCAGCTGAAGTCAGGTTCGTCTCGAACGACTGGCGAAGTGAATTTTGATTACCCGACCGATTATTCACAATCCTACTGTTTCAAATCTAAGGACGGGTTTTCTATATCTTCGTCTATTCACAAGACTGATTATCATCATTCACCCTCAGGTGAGGTTAAAGAAAAATCCCCGGACCAGGAAATTAAGATCACTTACTCCAACGGTTCGTCAATTGATATCAAAGTCAATGAGTCGGAAGAGCTAACCCTCAAAATCGACGCGAAAAGCAGCATAAAAATCAGGACAAAAGACGGGATCAGTGCCGTGAGTCTTGCTGATGGTTCCAGCTATGAGTTTGACAGGAATGGAATGATCGCTGTAACGCGTGTAATTGATGGCAAGGCGAAACGGGTGCCACTTCGGGACTCAAGTTCGTCAACATAGCAAGAAACCTCAAAGAAGGGTTTGAACTAAATTTCCTATGTGATATTTTTTCTTGAGATCGGGTAGCGAAGGATTCTGTGAAAAGGCGGCTTTCAGCAGAGTAATTATCGGTAAAGCCACACTTTTGTCACACTCTTCAAATATAGTTTCCTTACTCCACTTACCAATTGCTGAGAATTTTCCGAAATCGCGTCCGGGAACAAGCAAGGTAGATGGATCCTGGGGGCTGAATGAGAATCCTCGTCTGTCTAATCGCATTGCTGGCAATTTCCCTTCAGGCTTGTTGGGCGGTGCCCGAGCTGAACTTTGAAGTGCCGGACGGAGAGCAGGCGATCGCCCAAGCTTCGCCAGAAGATATTTTGGTAGACCTCGATCCGGCATCCCCCATAGAATGCGTTCCTGCCCTTCTATTGTTTCGTGGCGCACTTAAGTCTGCGTCTGTTTGTATCGACGAGGGCGACTATACCAGAACCATTTCGAAGAATTGTATGCTCACTGCCGCCGAATACTTCGCAGCCAGAGAGATTCTTACAGGAGAAGATCAGCAGCTAACCCTCTCAGAAAAGGGGACCGCAACTGCCGGTGAAGTTTATCTTGATCCCTACATCACACAGCGCTGCAGATCACTGAGTGTTCCGGCGGGAATGACAGCTATTCAATCGGTTCCCCATCTCCCTAGAAGCATTAAGGTCGAAGGTAGATACTTCCTTGAGGCGATGTCAGCCACGGTGCGCCTTCGGGCAAATCGAATTCACGTAGGACCAGGCGCGGTGGTGGCCTGTAAAACAGGGTGCGGGTTTTCCAGGCTTGCTCTTGATGAAAATAAGCGGTTACTCGTGGTGGACAATTCCCAACCGGCGGCCGATTGTGGCTATCAGCTCAAGAAAATTGTGAGATCTCTGGTGAAAAACTCCCCCGATGAGGAGCTGGTTCCGTTGGCTGGTCAAACGAAGGCTATCGAAGCAAGAATTCATGGTCAGGAAAGAATGTCTTGCCAACCCAGGCACGAAGAGGCTCCGCAAGAGCCAATTCTCGTTCATTCCAAACGTGTTCCGCGGCTTGCTGGAGCACCTTCCGAAGGTCATAACGTCGAAGGCGTTGACTAAGATATGGTGCCCATCATCTGAGTTGCACCGCCAGTTATGTAAAGGCGCCTCATAGGACAGAATTGTTGAAATTGTGTTCGGTCGAGGCAAGAGCAGTAAATATTGTTTGGTTTGGGGCGGCTTTAGCTTTATACACCTTTTATCGGTAACTGGCGCCGCTGTCTGGATCGTTTGGAATTGGCGTTCTATTGAGCTGGTTTTTTTGCGATCCCGAAAAGTGCCAAAATACTGTTTGGTCTAGGTGAGCCGTTGTTTGAGGAGCCATGAAAATTATGAATGAATGGTTCGAGAACTGCGGGGGCTTCAACCCCTCACACAAGCTGGATCAGTTGCGGACGGGAATCGATTCTGGCTTGCTGAATGTGCAAGACGAATATGGAATGACTGGTCTCAGCCTGGCAGTGGCATCGAATTGGCTCGAGGGAGTTGAGGCTCTGCTGCTTGCCGGTGCAGATACCGAGCTGCGTTATTTTCGCACGGGTGAAACGGCATTGCTCATTGCTATGACGTATGAGAATCAGGCGATAATCTCTCTTCTTCTGAATCATGGGGCTAATCCGGATGCGGCGAATCATTGGGGAATCACTGCGAGAATAAAGTCCCCCGGGTTGTTCACGCATCTGGAGGTGTCGCAGATTACACTACCGGAACCGCGCATTCAAAATGCAGAACATCTTGCAGATCACTACCATCCACGTTTCAAGATTCCTGACAGGAAAGAGCGTGAGACATTGCAACCCGGTCAGGCTGTGGATCTTTATGTCTATGGACCTAAAAGTGATTCGAAGCAAGACCGTGTAAAAGCTCGGATTTCGGCTCGCACCGGTAGTGGTGCCGGTTCGCGTTACGTGGCAATCGTTGAAACGCCGCTTGAACAAACTCATTTGCCAACTGGAACCGGGCAAATTGAATTCGGACCTGAAAGCGTTGCCACCGTACACCTTGTTCGAGGCGTGTCTGGATCTAAGAAGAAAGGGTGAAGCGTCTCTCACTTCAGGTAAGCATGCCCCATGGTGCCTGTGCAATAGATTGGAGGTGAGCAGAGTTCGTCGCACAGAGTTCTCACTTGAAGTTGGACCGCAGTTAGCACTACTTACGGTTCGCTAATGCGTCGAATGGAAATCTGCAAAGACCCCTTGTTATTCTCAAACCGAACATCATTGACAGAGAATTTGAGTGATCCTGGTCGTTTTGTCTCGATAACAGCGGGCAACCGGCTTCCAATCTCTTCGAACTTGCCGTTTCCTACGCCTGCAATCAGGCTGCACCATCGAGAACCGGTATTGACAGGACGCATGAACCGCGCCGCCCCGAATATGGGACGACGCCACCATTCCAGGTCTGTCGCGAGAAATCCGCCGGGACCGCATGCTGGCAGGTCTCCGTCGGACCAACTACCCGTGGCATTGATCTCATATTTCTCTCCCGGACTTACCACGATTCCGGATTCCCAGCTCTTGTCGGCAACGTTGAGGGTTACTTCTACTTTCTCCCCAATATACAAGTGGCGTCCCATAGCACCAGCTATAGAAAGTTTTGATTCAATCTGTGGTGCGAAATTTTCAATCTGATAGATGGTTGGTTCGAAGCGAACATAACCATTCTTTGTACCATAAGCATTAAGACCGAGATGCATACTTCTCAGTCGACCCCATGTATGATCGTTCCTGTTTGTCTGATTTGTATCCCCTTCAAACGAGACGATTCCCGATAATCCGCCTTTGACGCGATTCTTGAGGTCAGGCGTTGTACCGAGAGTGCTCAGGTAGCCAGCGGTGATTCCCGGCAGTTCGCGTAATCCTTCGCGAAGATATGAACCGTCTGTTTGTTTGTCCGCCAGGTCTCCATAACTGCTCGCGGTTTGCACATCGAAATCAATGTGAGCATCAGACTTGGTGTGGTTATTCTTTTCTGCTTGGGTCAGGCGGTCGTCGGGATTTCTTGGTGCATGAATTAGGTTGCTAACTGCCGATTCTGGAGTGGTGAATATTCGCGCACTGGCGTTTCGGACAAATGAGTCAGCGAGGGCTTCTTCTTGCAATGGATTCAATGGGCCTATCGTGGAAGTACATCCACCGTCAAAAATACTTTCAGAGGCCTGGCTGGTTCTATGAAAGGATGCGGACATAACTCGGGTTCCCTCATTGTGATTAGGCAGCCTCCGAATGTTTCTATACCGGAATTACAATTTTCAGACAACCGCCCAGCGGATCAATCGTCAAACACTGGCTTGTGATCAGCATCGACCATGAGCACCACTGTCACACACAATCGCCGGCCAGCTCAAACAAATGCGGTAGTCCCCTTCTCGTCTCAGGCGGGAGCTCATGCGCATCATCGACGAGAAGCACGACGACGCTTGCCGCAGCACGAAATACCTGTTACACGTGACCTATAACCGCGGGGCATTGTCTAACTCCAAGCTGTTCCGTCCTTGTGATTTACTCTTCAATAAAGCCATATTGTACCCACAATTCGTTTATTGACTCTTCTACTCCGTAACCGAATTCGATGTTCTCCCGGAGGGAGTTGAGACGATCTACAAACGAGGACTGTACTCTTTTCGACTGAAGGTCCGTTATCGATTTCAACGCTTGCTCGAATATCCTGACAATGGCATAAAGATAACTCTCGTCATCCATGCCATATGTGTTTGCGAAGGTGATGGACTCTTCGGAATAGAAGATGCTCAATTCTGCCATTCCCTCAGGATCGCCTACTGCTTTGCGGTAGTCTGATATAGCTTTCATTGCTTTGGAGACAGAGTAGTTTTGATTCCTCAACACATTGGGGCTGATCCAGCGCGAAATGGTCCTCTTGTATGGTTCGAGAACGGCCGTTCCCGGACCGAACCTGGCATGTAGAAAGTATTGATTATCTTTGCTTGAGGCGTATAGATCGTGAATAACCTGAATGAGCCCGGCACGATCAAGTGCGACGACATTACGCTTACAGTCAGCCCATTTGGGTGTACGTTCTTTTGCTTTCATGATTCAATATCCTGAAAATTCTAACTTGCTACTTGCTACCAGAAAGGCGACAGCCGGTCTGGTTCTATGTCACCCAATATTATTATGGCGTGTCTGCTTGCCGGATTTTTCGAAAAAACGCGTAAGGCGATCTGAACCCGAGCAAGCCAAAAGGAACTTAGCTTGAGTCTGTTTTGTTGGCGACTGTGGATAAATCCTAGGGCTTCCGGGCATTAGTATCTTGTAAGTCCCGCTTCTGTAGTTGATTTCCAGAACCAACAAGGTTATCGCTAGCGATAATAGACCGACCACGGGGGCTAGTGCGATAAAACCAGAGCAGAATTTAGTTTGGAGTACTTTGAGATCAACAGCCAATTCTTTTTCGCCCATGACTAACCGATCGTAGTATACCGGATCTCGATCTCTCAAGATTGTGAACGCTAATAGCGTGAACAGCTGATAGGTGCGGCAATTGCGATCGATACGCTATTGCCTAGCCATTCATTTTCCCGCTTCGGATAATAATTCTAGCTCTGTTGCAAAAACTGAACTGAATTTCTAAATTGCAAACATTTTTACATGACGTTCGCATTTTCAATAATTTGGCCATCGCGACTTTCTTCTCATCAAGTTTGAAAGGGCGACCACCTTTCCGTCCTCTAGCTCGCGCTGCCGCAAGGCCAGCGTTGGTGCGCTCTCTGATGACTTCGACTTCGAATTCAGCGAGAGCACCAACACATGGAAAACGAGTTTGCCACCAGGAGTGGTGGTATCGATTTTGTCCTTTAGGCTATTCAATCCTATTTCTCTATTCTCCAGCTTGGAGACCAGTTCGAGCAATTGCTGTAGCGATCGAGACAGGCGATCCAGCTTCCATACAACAAGAGTATCGCCGGCACGCATGAATTCCAGAGCGGCATTAGTCCCTTCCTCTCATCCTTAGCTCCACTGGCAATGTCGTCAAAGATTTTTTCGCAACCAGCTTTTGTCAGTGCGTCCAATTGTAGACCGAGGTCCTACAATTAATTCTGCAATTTCTGCGACAAATAACGCTGAAACTTACACTATATAGATCGATTGGGAAAGTGCAATCCCTTTTAGAGCTTCTTTGTCTAAACGAGGTACTAGAAAGGTTTAGGTTCAGGCCCCTTGCGTTGATATTCGAACGGCCCGATAGGTTTTACATTCTCACGTAATACTTCGGCGTGTTGTCTGTATTCCACAAATAGCGCCTGGTGGGCCCAGTATTGTTTCCAATACTCATCTCTACTTAGTTCAGAAAGTTCGTTTGCATACGTCTTCCATTGATTAGTCCGCTGCGAAAGACGTGCGGTATTCTTCCCGTCACCGTTGGACTCCCGGAGAGCTACGTACTCACGTTCAATGACTCCAATTATCCTTTCTCGCGCGATCTTGGCCACAGCCTCATTCTTGGAATCGAGAAGTGAGGTTGCAACTTCTTCTATCCGTTTATCGCGATCTGTCGTGCTCTCGATAATCACGCCTATTGCCATAAGTCTTATGTGTTCAAGTTCTTTCGAGTTCAGATGCGGATTTTGTGAGTCTTCAGCGATCTTGAGGACTGTGCAGATAGCGTCCGCTGCAAGGTCCGCGTTTCGCAAATTCGCAATTTGTTGTGTTTGTCTCATCAGTTCATCGGCGAATTGCTTACTCTTAGCCTGCTCTCGACCTTCGGGAGTCGCCAGCAACTGCAATGCCGGCTCTATGAATTCTTTGCGAATCTGGTCAGCTTCAGACGGGGCGGCTTGTCTGCGGTCATCTTCGTATTCCCTCTTTTGGCTGTCAACTTTTGCTTGTTTCGCCGCCTGCTCTCTCTGGTCGCGCTCCTGCTGCTCCGCATGCTTGAGTTCGATCATTCGAGGTGTTTCCTTGCCCTGGAGACGCTCCCGAGCTTCGTTCAACTGTTCGAAATAATGCTGTTGCCCTTTGAGATCCTTCTTTGTCGAGTCGGCGGCGAGCAATCTGATTTGCGAATATAGAACCAATGCTGGAGAGTCATCCTTGCGCAGGTAGCTCCAATCTAGTAAATGGTCAAGTTGTTTCTCTGCTATTACATCAAGTTTGGCTAGGACTTCTGCCCGCTTGGAAGGATTATGCATGTCCGTGTTTCTTATAGCTATTTCGCAAAGTGTTTCAATTTGTGCGCGATAAACCGTTCCCGTTGGGTCTTTTTTTTGTAATTCGTTCATCGCGCGGAAAACATGCTCGACTGCCAATTCATTTGCATGCATATTCTGTGTATTCCATGCCACTTTATCCATGGTGATTGCGCAAAGAATCTCGAGACCAAGCGGAGAAAGCTCCCCTTTCTCTTTATTAAGACGCTCTGCTTCTTGGTTTACTCTAAAGCTGAAGAGGTCCAATTCTCCAGCGAATTCGAAAGATCTAGCATACCGGGCCTCGTTGATTCCGCTGGGTCTTCTGTTGGCTAGGACACCTAAATCTGCCGCCAGTTTCTCTTCTGTACTGAGAGAATTATACCAATGGACCGTAGCCTGCTGCTTTCGTTGAGCTTCCCGGCGAGCGTCAGTGACGTCCGGGTGCTCGACTGCCGGCAGAGGGATCGAGAACGGAGTAGGGTTTATAAACGGGATAACCAGCGTACCGTCGCAACCACTATTAACAGTGTTGTATGCGGCGCCGAATTTTCCAGTAGTTGCAGCAATGGTAGTGGAAAACGCCAATCCTTTCATATCCTCGGTTTTCTCTATTGGAGTTACTATGCCGGCCATCTCTAGTGTTTTCATGGCCTCAGCTTCTTTAACTTTGTTACGCCTCGATGGACCAAGGTCTAAGTCGGCGGAATCCTTTGCGGTTTTTTCTCTTCTTCGCAAATCTCCTGCCTCCTCTATCATGAGTTCGGGAGGTAAGAAACAAATTGAATCATCGTCGACTATGCACTTAGGTATGGAATGATCCTTAGGCGATTCCCTTTTCGCCAAATCCAATTTCGTACAATCTATCAGACCAAATGCAGTCATCGATTGCGGCTGCTCTTCCTTCGTTTCTGCAGGATTTCTTTCTTCAAACCGGTTTTTCAAAGACATCGCACTCCTCCCCTTTTCCTTGGTCGATCATCGGTTATGGGTGTTGCAATTTTGTTGCAGACTCATCAAGTGCCTTGACGGGAGAGGGCATCACGTACGAACCACATAATCACGAAAACCTCTCATAGGCTCGAATGGATTGCTGGAGCGGTGTCTTCAGTCACAAAATGCATACAGCTATTGGAGAACATAGAATCGTGCCTTGTAGTTATAGAGCCCAATCTCTGAATCGTACCGTTGGCCGGTGAAACCGAGAACGGTTCCAGACAAACTGGGGGTTTCACCTTGTCTCCGCAATCAAATAATTGCGCAGGTCGAGAGCCTTGATACCGTCTTCGATGTGTTGTTCGCAAGTCATGTTCGTTCCCTGTGCACTCTCACTAACCCGGTATTTGGTCACCTGACTTCAATGTTATCGGTAGCCGCTGTCATGCCAAAGCGATGGTCTCCTCCGGCTGCAGGTATCCGTCGATTGCAGACGGAAAAAGATTCTCTAGATTCGTCAAGCGTACCGATCTCTTTGATACGCGGCGCACAGGCATCAGAGAGTCAAGGAGGGCGGCCGATGGATAAAGGCGTATCTCTTAGAATGGCAATATTCTTCATGACAAGAAAACAATGGCGGTGGCACGTTTGCGACACTCGGACGAAGGGAAACAAATGCTTAGGCGTTGGTGAGGGCGCAATCTCACAAGGGAGTCATCCGTGTCCGCATCAAAAGCCCGACTGAAGGGTGGTCTAAAAGGCAAGATTCTTATCCTTGTTGCAATTCCTCTTTGTTTCGAGGTTTTGGTTGCATCGACTTTGATGTACTTCCAGCACGAGTATGTGAAATCGGTTGAAGATGAAACCACACGTAAGGTAGTTATTTATAAGACAAATAAACTGTGGCGAATGTCGGTTAATATGATGCTTGACAATTTCGCTCTCACCTTCGCCGTGAAGGCGGACTCTGAGTCTCACTGGATCAGAGACTACAATACGGTGCTTGTGCAATATACCCAACTGCGCCAACTCATGGTTAGTGATGAACAGGTTCATCTTCTCGACAGTTTGAAGGGCTATATCGATAAGATTCACACTTTGACCAAACCGCCCGATAAAGGCATCTCGCTTAGTAGCGCCGGACCCGAGAATCTCACCGATGTGCTGAAGAGCCTGCGTACAGTCAAACGCATGGTGCGAGCATCGCTTCAGATGGGAAAGGCTTTTCGGCAGTTCAAAGAACCGTTGGTTGAACAAAGCAAAGCTGCGGAGCACGAAATCGATGGAAAGAGGCAAACAGTAGAATCTGTCCTTATCTTTGCGATACTTGGCAGTGTTGGCGTAGCCGCCTTTCTGTTTGGTTATTTTATCCGAGCCATCTACGGAGAAATTCGAGCGCTCACAAACAACATCGAGCTTTTCAAAGCAGGAAAAGTGCTCATTCCTGTTACAGGTTCAGGCGATGAATTGGCACTGCTCCATCGCCGATTTCATGAGACTGCAAAAGCTTTGCAGGAAACTCAACGGACGAAGCGATTATTTGTTAATACAATTTCTCAGTATCTCCGCGAACCTCTCAACAGAGTATTAGCTTTTGTTGCTGACCTGGCTACAAACCCGATACACCACCTGGACAACAAGACAGTTGATGGTGCAAAACGCTCTGAAAAAAGTCTGCAAAGACTGATCATGCTGCTGGATGATTTGCTGGCGCTCAATGAAAAGGTTAAAGCCGAACTCGACGTGGCGCCCCGACCTGTAGCTCTAAGGGAGCTGGTTTCTTCATCGGTGGATGCGATGTCCATCTCGGGTGCCAGCAATCGAATCGAAGTAGATGTTGCCGATGATATTCAAGTGCTGGCAGATTCGGCGCGCATTGTGCAAGTAATAGTGAATCTGCTATCAAATGCCATCAAGTTTTCGCCGCGGCACGCGACGGTTACGGTCAGCGCTGTGCGGCGTGGAGAATTTGTGGAAGTAAGAGTGAAGGATTCAGGCAGAGGAATTCCCAAAGAAAAACTAGACAAAGTTTTTGAGCGATTTGGTCAGGTGGAAGCTACCGACGGTACGCAAAAAGGAGGCACTGGATTGGGCCTCCCGATTTGCAAACACATCGTGGAAAGGCATGGCGGTGAAATAGGCGTCGAGTCCGAATTCGGGCAGGGAGCAATGTTCTGGTTTCGCCTTCGAGCCTCTAACGGAGCGGAGGCACAAGAACGTGGTTGATTTTGCTCCGAGAACGATAAGAGCCAAGGGCCTCTTGCTCATTTCGATACCGCTGATCGTTGAAATGATCATGGCTGTTTTCCTGTTGTATTTACAGCACGGCTATCAGGAAAAGCTCTCGAATGAACGGTTAGCGTTCGATATCGTAGCGCGAACTAACGATATGTGGTTGCGGTTTTCTGAAGGTCTTGCTCAATATGCAGACTATGGCATGTTCGGCGGCAGTGACTCGCCTGCTGGATTACGCCAAAGACTGGAAGAAGACTACAATAGAATCGCCCCGCTTCTTGCCAACCGAGAAAACCTTCGAACCTCGCTTGCTGAGGCCAGAAGCAATATCATGAATGCGGTTGGCGAGGTTGAAACTTGCCGTCGGCTTGAAGCGAATGGGGATGTAGGCGCGCAGATAGAGATATTGAAGAGTAACGGTGAGCTTTTCAAACGCACACGAACTTGGATTGACGCTTTTAACCATCAGGTGTCGGATTTTGAAGGAGCCGAAGTTCTTTCTCGCGATCAAGCCGCGAAAGACGTGCGAAAAACCGAGATGGAGATTAATGTCTTTCTGATTGCCATGGTACTGGGCAGCGTATTGCTCGGGTTGATAGTTTTCCTTTTCTTTAGTAGCAGCCTGCTTCGCCGCCTTGGCCGGTTGGTTGAAAATACAGATCGCTTTCGTGATGGGCAGACACTACGAGAACCACTAAGAGGAAGCGATGAGTTGACACTGCTCGATGGGGCATTCCATCGCATGGCGGAGGAGATCGTCGAAGGACAACAAGTTCGCCAGCAGATGGTTTCGACAATATCACATGACGTGCGAACACCGCTGGCAGCAATTTCAATGTTTCTGGAATTGCTGACCATGGGCGCCATGGGAACAGATGAAGGTGATACTGTAAATGGTGCCACATTTGCAGAAAGAGATGTGAACGAGGTCGTTAGTCTCATAACGGTTTTGCTGGATCTTGAGAAGATACAGGTCGGCCGAATGGAAATCAACCCGCAACCTGTCGCGGCCGGTAGGTTAATCGAAAGCGCCATCGATAAATTTAACAGTTCCTTCTATGATGATCGAATTCAATTCAACGTCGCCCCTTCAAACATACAAGTAAAGGCAGACGCCGACCGCATCGTGCAGGTGCTGGAGATCGTTATAAGGAATGCTGTCGCTTTGTCGAACGATTTCATTTTGAATATTGATGTAACTGACTCATCGGAACAAGTCGAATTTCGAATCAGACATTCTGGCTTGATGCTGGCTCCCGAAACCATCACTGGCGTTTTGGACGGCAAGACAGACACGCCTCTCGGTGCACTGGCGTTAGGGGTGCCACTCTGCCGAGAAATTCTTAGAATACACAACGCGAGCATCGGTATTCGTGCGGAAGAGAACGGAAATTCGTTTTGGGTCC
>JAKFUT010000252.1 GCA_021732565.1 Candidatus Obscuribacterales bacterium | reverse complement strand
TTTGTTTCACCCGTCGGGTTTAAGTCGGGCTGTGAATTTTATCGAGGAACCATTTGTTGAATGGTCCTGGTTGACTGTCCATGCAATTGTGACCGGCCCACTCTATAACTTCCAGTGATGAGTTGGGAAGGAGCTTGTGCATCTCTTCCACATGGTTAGCCAGTGCGATGGGATCGAGCCGTCCAACCACAAAGTGTACCGGACAAGTGACGGCCGGTAAGTTGTCTATGTAATTTAGATCGCCAAAGTTCTCAACAATTTGTTGAAGACTGTGGTGGCTTGTATCCATGAGAACACGCTCTCGCCAAGCGAAATTCTTGTGCAGACCCACACTCTTAATTGCGTGAAAGGGCATACCTAGAAAAGCTTTGAAAGTCAGCACCGTAAGGGCAGGCACCCGCCCTGGCATTGCTGCAGCAAGAATCTTGAGGAAGAGTTCAGGTCGCTTCGCGGCCAACTCTAATGAGATGATGGAGCCCAGTGAATGTCCTGCAAAAATTGCCGGAAAGCGCACGGCATGATACTCAAGCGTTTCAAGGATATCCTCGAGGTGCGCCTCAATGCCGGTGCTGTCACGCGGATCCTCGCTTTCTCCGTGTCCACGCAGATCAGGCACTATACAACGAAAGCCTTGCTCCTCCAGCAGACGAATTTGCGGCGACCACATTTCCGCCCGTGCCCCTGTGCCATGAATCATGACTACGTCGCCTGATTCACCCTTCTCACCGAAAATTCTGGTGGCTAAAAGCAAAGATAAGTACCCCTGAAATTGGATATTGCGACTTCTCCTGAAATCTTAGCTCCTCCTTGCCTTGGCCGCCAATAAACCAGCACGGTTAATGAAATGGTATGAAAATAGTCATGTGATGACACCTACATCATCTTCTTGACCTTCAACGCATCATGACACATGTGTCATGCGTGGAAGGTTTGTGGAGGAAACTTGAACGTATAATCCGTCTCCAGGCCCCTTGGCGGCTGGTTCAAACGTGTGTCATCCGTGGAGGTTGTGGCGGTTGAAACTTGAACCTATAATCCGTCGCCCGGCCCGGCGGGCATCTCTGGTGGCTGGTTCAAATATGACACAGGTGTCATTCGTGGAAGTTTTGCGCGGCTATTTAAACTTGAACGTATCCTTCATCCAGCCCCACACACCCTTACCGGTCTGGTTCATCAGTTGATCCAGTGTGGGACCGCTAATTGGACGCTCATCCTGGTCATTGTTGTTCTTGTGCGGACCAGCCGGAAGAAGCTTGCCGAGCAGGGTAAGGCTATATTGCAGATCTGGAGGCACCATGTCCGGGCGCCTCTTCTCCATGACTTCGTCGTGATTTGTGGGCGCTGCTAACTTGCGATGTTGTGCTTCCTGCCCGGGAAGGAACAGAATCCCTTCGCCGGTTTCCTCCGAGTACATGAATGCCTCGCCGGGCTTGAGGTTTGCCGTTCCATGTTCAATTAAGTAACGCATGCGCTTCGTCACCGCATCTTCCGGAGGTGGTGCTGGTGCCCCGGGCGTTTCTGTTCTGGCTGCTGCAGCCGGTATCGTTCGGAGCTGACCGAGCCCCATCAAGTTGCGATCACTGTCAAAGACCGGCTGCATATATGTAAACGCACCTGAACGAGTTGTCTTTCCACTTATTAGTTTGCGAGCGCTCGTGTTCGGCGATGAGGTTCCACCACCGGGCGCGGGAGCAGCGGCCTGCGGTGTGAGTGCCGCGGGAGAATTGATGGATCTGGTAAGTTCGGGTGACAATTGTGCCACCAGCGGAGTTTGTTGTCCTGAGGTCTGAGTTTCCGGCCGTACTTCAGGTACAACGTTGGTGAAGTTGTTGCTCGGAGCAGCTCCTGTCGGCACTGGAGCTGGAAGCGGTTGTGTGGTTATCGAGCGCGATGGTGTTACGGGCGATGGCGCCGGTATATCCGTGCGTTCTATCGCCACTGGTTCTGGAACCAGCGTTCTGGCGATAGTCGCCGGCACACTTATGGGCAAGGCGGTTTCCCCGACATCATTCAAGGGCGCCCGCACAACAACTGGCAAGCTGGCCGATTGAGCCTTGGGCGTCATCTTTCCTGGCGGCTGTGCATATGTTGGGGCTGCCAGTTGGCGGGGGGAGACTGTTTGTGGTAGTTGCATGTCTACTCGATGCGAGTTGTCACCGCTATTCAAAAAGCTTGGCAGCATCGGGTTGCCCTCGATCAGCCTGACCGCGCCCGGAGTCGGCAACATGCCGCCATGGGAAGGAGGCAGACTGAGCGCTACAGGAGAAGGATTTACGGCATTTTTGCTCAACATCGCTTGCGCATTTACTGCCACTGGCACTGGTGCTTTCGGACGAACTTCGGGCACTGGCGAACATTCGAACACTGAAGGTGTCGATGGGGTGGGCGCCGGTCCGGCCATCATCGGTGCGGTTCGGTTAGACTCAACAGGGTGAGGCGCATCGCCGATACTATGCTCCACTGCGACTGGCGCAGGAACAAATGTGCCTGGAACCGTAGTTTTTGTTCCAGGCTGGGGAAAGAATTTGGTATCGACTTTATTCAATATATCTTGGACCACCGATGGTAATCCTTCGGGCAAATCCCGTTTTGCCGGAGCCACGGGGATCGCTGCAACAGCAGGTGCAACAGTCTTTCCCGGACTTAAATTGCCCGTGGGCACTGCGTCGCTGGATCGGCCAGCCGGCATTGCCGGGATGATAGCAGTAGCCAGCTTCAATCCATTAGGGGCTGGCATGCGCTGCGAGGCAGCCTTTTTAAAATGGAAGAATGCACCTAATCCGGATGGCTGCGGTAGGGCTGCAGATATTTTGCCCAGGATGTGTTGGATGTCTTTCGGGACTGGAGCCGCTGGAGGAGGTACGTTTGCCGCCGATGCGGGAGGCACGGGCATGGCTCGCTGTGCGCCATGATTAGCAACAACGGGCTGTGGCGGCAAGGGAATACCGGCCAGGGCTGAAGCAACATTGGCGGGCAGTTCGGCCGCAGTGCCAGCTGCTGCAGTTGCAGCCGCTGCAGTTGCAGCCGATGCCGATACAGGTGGTATTGCATTGCCGATCGGAGCAAGCACGGCTGCAACTGCAGCGGGAATCGGCTCCGTGGAACGGGATTGAGAGACTGGCGTCTTTCCATCCGGCACCGTCGTGCGTGGTGCTCCGGCGTCGCCATCTAACGATGTCAAAATTGAGTTGATGATTGAGGGAATGCCTTCGGCGGCCGGCGGCGTGGCCGTCGATTCAGGAGGCGCCACGGGCACTGATACAGCAGGAGCTGAGTCGACGCCGGCTGGCGCCGACGGATTGATTTGCGGATCGGGCAAGGCTGATGCCGGCGAAACATCACCGGGCGGCTGAGGTTCCGCCTTTGCAATGACGGGCGCTACTACAGGGGCCGGCGATGGAGCGATTGTGTCTCCGTCTAGTTTACTGAGCACATCTGCCACCGCCGCCGGTAACGCCTTAAAATCCGGAGATATTTGAGGCGTTACCGGCGGTTTGGAATTTGGTGATGATGCCTGCGGAACTGGTTGCACTGGTTTTGCCGAAGCTACCGTTTGTGATACCGCCGGTGGAGTCTCGGGCGGCTTCCCTCCAAACAGGGAGGGAAGGGAAAAATGGGGCATCTCGGGAAGCTTTGGCAAAATGGCAGTCGCTTTCTTCCACATGTTTTCCATCCAGTTGTCCTGGTGAACCGTGGACAGGGCCGACTGTGCATCAACTGCTTCACGTGTAAAATCAGGCATCCTCACCGATGCATTATCCTGCATCAAGCCGTAGCCCCGAGCTGGCGCCGCCGGGTCGGGTAAGGGGGCCGGAAAAGGGGTGTCGGAAAAACCTTTCATAGCCTCTGCGACAGCTGAAGGAATTCCCGCTTGTGGTGGAGCTGCCATAGCGCGTCGCGAGTCGACGGTAGAAGTCTGCGATGGCGGCGGTGAAGTAGGCTGCACTGCGGGAGGTGTGGGAGGCGCCGTAGGGCTATGCTGAGCTGTCGGGGCGATCATTGAAGAAAGCATTTTCTGCATTTCCGGAGACAAGGTCGCAGGAGGTTGCGAGGTTTTCTCCACGCCATCTTCAGCCGGGGTGCTCAAATGAGTAACTGTGACGGCACCTGCGGTGCCCGCCGCCAGCCCGGGGAATGCGGAAGGTTGCTCGTGCTTCCCTCTTCTTCTCAACGGACCTGATAGTGTTTTCACCCACGAGGCCACCGGCGGTTGATGCGGGTCAGCATATTTTTCCATGGGCGGGCGGGCCGCTGAAGCGTTGCCTTCATGCCAGCGAAACATGCGGGGAACCGTGGGGTGTCTCATCATAGATAGCGTTCGGTCAAGCAATTTTGATCTGCCTGCATCTCCAGACGTTCCATTAATGGCAGAGTCTAATCCGGCCGGTGTCGCGGGTGACGTGATGGTCGTTGTGGGAACGTTTGGAGTTATCGCAGATGCGGGCACTGCCGGTATTGCCGGCGGTGACGGTATTGCCGCCAGCACGGAATCCAGCGAAGGCAACGATTTTTTCTCGGGTGGTATCGTAACTGGTGGCGTAACGGAATCGGTTTGCCATGATGGCGATGGCGATGGCGATGAAGGCGGTGTAATGCCAAGGGCTGCAGCAACCGCCTCGTAGGAACCGGCCTTTGGACCCGGACTAGCCGCTGCACTTGAGGGAGCACTGTCGGCTGGTTCTGGCTTTGATTCTTTCTTAGATTCCGGCGTTAGCCAACTGGCAATTGCCTGAGCTGCATCGGGCTGCTCTTCGCGAGTCTCGGCGGTTCGTACCGGGAGGGAAGCTTCGTCTTTGTCTTTGCGCGCGGTTATTGCCGGGGGGGCTTGCTTGTCGGTGTTGAAACCCAGCAATTTGCCCACCTCAGAGGCTGCTCCGAGGAAATTGCCCGATGCAACATGCATTTGCACCAGCGCGCTGCGAGCCTCTGCGAATGATGGCGATATTGCCAGCGCCTGTTCAAGAGCGGAGCGTGCTAATACCGGTTTGCCCTTCTTGTTGAAAATTTCCGCTTGCTCGAAAAAAGCACGCACCTGCTTGGGATCTTCCTGCACTGACAAAATAAACTCAAGCAAGGCCTCATCCGACTTACCCTGCTGCTTGTAGTAGAGTCCCTTTTGCAGGTGATTCGACGGATAGGTGCGCGAAGGAACGCAACGAATGCTAGTAATGCCAGTCGGCCGGCCACCGAGCCCGCGCACTGGAACCGTAGCCGCGGGCACCACGCGTGGTGCCACGTTGAGCGCCGGACTCATTGCGATCTTCTTCTTTCCTGCAGTGTTTTGAGCTTCGACAGGCGCGCATGAAACACAAAGCAGAGCCAGAACCGATGTCTCGATTAGGGTTCGTTTCGGCATAACTCTCCCTTCTAACAGGGGTCGTTCGGATGTCAGAATATATTACTCTATGGCCTGATGACGCACCGCTCCAACTTTCTCATCATCTTCACCCAATGAGGCTCTACTTGCGTTTTCAAGGGCCACACTAAGACTGTCTTCATGCCTGCGCGTTGCCCGCCAAGAACATCAGTCAACGGGCGATCCCCTATCACTGCGATTTCGTGCGCATTCATATCAAAGGCTTTTAGTACTTCCAGAAAGGCTCGTCGCCTTGGTTTGGAGGCGCGACCGATCATGATGGGCATGTCAAGCAATA
Organism: Candidatus Obscuribacterales bacterium; assembly: GCA_021732565.1. Taxonomy (GTDB): domain Bacteria; phylum Cyanobacteriota; class Vampirovibrionia; order Obscuribacterales; family Obscuribacteraceae; genus JAKFUT01. The sequence goes on along the minus strand of JAKFUT010000252.1, from coordinate 13,209 downwards.
CTTTGACTTCTTCCAGATATTGCAGACGTTTATTGTTACTGACAATTGCGACTTTGAAATTTGCTCGTGCAAATTCGAGCCATCCTGCCACTTCGATGGTTAGCTTCCCGGAGTGTGGTGCCAGCAGCGTACTGTCGAGATCAAAGATTAATCCTTTTATGCCATCGGACTGCAATCTACGAAGGTCGATGTCGGTGACATCGCCGTTAATGAGATACGTGGGGCGCAGCAGAACCATGTACGGGATAACCGAATTTGTTAATGGCAACTCTATACTTTTTTGAATTCTTCCACATCCTCGCGGTTTTTGAAAGGGACGACCGGGCTGTTCCGTATAAAATGGCCAGCTCTTGCTACCTTGGCGGGCATCAAAAGCCAGATTCAGCTTAGCAAGTGGGACTTGAGCGCAATATGGAGGGGCGAGCACGTCGTGACGTGCGCTCCCGTAAAGGCAGTTGATCAAGCAACGAAAATCAGACCGAAAACCATCGACGGACAAGACTGCGGTTGAGCCGCTTCCATTAAAACACGTGGCGATCATCATGGATGGCAACAGGCGATGGGCGGACGTGCGGCATATTCCTCGGCTGCTTGGTCACAGGGAGGGAGTGCAAAGTCTTAAGAGGCTGGTCAAGCACGTCGCCAAGCGGAAGCTCGGGTACATGACGGTTTATGCCTTCTCCAGTGAAAACTGGCAACGTTCAGAAGAAGAAGTTGAGTATCTAATGGACCTGTTCGGCCGAGTGTTGACAGATGAACTGCACGAGCTGGCGGAAGCAGGAGTACGCTTAAGGTTCATCGGCGATTTGCCCGGCATGCCTGAGCAGCTGCAGGCCAAGCTTCACACCGCCATGACAAATACAAAAGACAATGAGGGGCTCAACCTGCAAGTGGCCTTGAACTATGGCTCTCGGGTAGAGCTGACCGGGGCTTTGAAGAACATCGCTCAAGCTGTTCTTGATGGAAAGTTGACCATAGATGAAATTACGCCGGAAGTTATATCGGCGAACCTCTATACCAGGGATCTTCCCGATCCCGACTTGATAATTCGCACTGGCGGGGAAATGCGACTATCAAACTATCTGCTGTGGCAAGCGGCGTATACGGAACTCTATGTCACGAATGTCTTGTGGCCCGAATTTGATGAATCGGAGTTTGAACGAGCCATGAGTGAATTCTCTAAGCGACAACGTCGGTACGGCGGTTAAGGTTGTGACGGTGGCTCGGCCGTCAGCCGCGAAACTGGCACAACTACGGCCGGCTGGACAGGTAGATGCCCTTAGTATCAATCCATCCGTGGATCAGACATGGGATGTGCCGGATCCGTTTCCCGTTCCAAGAGCATCGCCCGGTTTTGTCGGGGGCACTGGAAGAGGAGGTCAGGCGGGCACCAGTCCTACTTCACTTCTTAGAGATTGAATCTGGTGTCTTGCCAGCAAGGCATCTTCGGACTTTCCTCTGGCTTCGCAGGCTGCCGCCAACCCTTCCAATACTGCCATTTCTACTTTGACAGGGGTGCTTTCGTCACATCGTAGAATGCCTATAATTCGCCAATATAGACCTTCGGCAGTTTGGTAATCGCCCCTATGCATAGCGTCTCTGGCTTGAGTAAATAGAGCTTGTAAACGATTTCTAGGGTTCATAAGCGTTTCCTGACTTCCTTGCTTCCCGGGATGCCAATAGCTGTCCGCGGAATTACATCCGACACCACCTAACCCGCACCTTAACATCGGCTTTTCCAACAAGTCTGTTAGCTGGCCAAGCAAGAACCAAAGCGATCTCTCCAAGCGACTGAGCTTTTCAACAGTCTCCACTTAAGAATTAGGCGGATGAAAATGATGAGTGTTCCCAAAAAGCAGACGAATTTTTGAAGGAATGGAAATCCCGGGTAAATCAGGCAAGTCGTTAGCCGTGTGCGCCAAAAATAACTCGGACTTTTGGAGTCAATCTGTCTCTCAAAGACAACAATTAAGATCCGCCATTTGATTTGAGCAGAATTAGTCGACTATTGGCTTTTCCCCGAACTGGGTGCTGCTTTCGGGAAATTGCCTTCACAACTCGGCTGGTGCGATTGGCTTTGCTGCCGATAAAACTTAAGTTGGTTCGGGAATGTTATCTCAGGTCGCACTTCGTATCCCGCCATTCAAATGCAACAAAACCCTGCCAGTCAATCACAAGACATGGATGCACTGGCGGCTTCGCTTTGCGAAACGTTTGAGGTGCTCTCCGTGTTGGGCGGCGGAGCCATGGGGACCGTCTACAAAGCTAGACACCGAATTATGGACCGTGACTGCGCCCTTAAGGTTCTACACGCCGAGCTAGCCAGTGATTCTCGTGCAGTAAAACGATTTCAACAAGAAGCGCTTGCGCTCAGTAGACTTAATCATCCTAACATCGCCACTCTCCATACTTGCGGAGCGACAGCCGATGACAAGCAAGTGTACCTCGACATGGAACTCTTGGAAGGATCTTCCTTGCGGGATCTTCTCCAAAATGGTCCGGTGCCTGCTTCCCGTGCAATTCCCTGGTTCTTGCAGATCTGCTCAGCGCTTGCTTGCGCGCATGAAAATGGAATTGTCCATCGCGATCTCAAGCCGGCGAACATTATCATCCTTCCTGGTGAAGTAGAAGTAGTAAAGGTTGTCGATTTCGGTATTGCAAAGCTCTTGCCTCGAAACGGCGAAAATTCCTGCCAGAATTTGACTCAAACAGGAACGCTTCTCGGCAGCCCTACTTATATGAGTCCGGAACAATGCAAAGGCGCTGAACTCGATATGCGTGCAGACATATATTCGCTTGGTTGCCTCATGTACGAAGTGATCAATGGAACGCCGCCATTTGTAGGTGAGACGCCGTTTGCGGTGATGTCTGCCCATTTGAACGATGAGCCACCAACACTACCGGCGGTGTCGACTGGGGCGCCGCGAGAGTTAACGGCAGTTATATTGCAGTGTTTGCAAAAAGATCCTGCCAGCCGCTGGCCGAACATGACGGCGCTGTCTCAGGCCATGGAGAAGATTGACCCTCAGTTAACGGCAACGAGGGCCTCCACTTCACGACAGAGGATGCACATTTTAGCGACGGCGTTTATTTTGTGCGGACTGTTAGCAGTTCCCCTTGTCCTGAACCGGTGTAATCCGGCGTCTTCTGCTCATTCCACGTTTAAAGAAATAATTTCTGATGAGAGCGGGAGCGGACAAGATGCAGCCACACTTTTTAAAGCGGGTTTCAAGTACCTGAGGGAGGTTCCACCCAAGGACTCCAAAGCCAGCAACCGATTTGACGCAGCTGTACGAGCGGCAAACAAGTCTCGCGACTGGCCTCTAATGTTTGCAGCTGTCTGCATGTCGGCCGATTATCCTCGCACGGAATTAGGAGGTGGGAGAAGAAGAGGTGTAACTGAGGAGAAGGCGACGGATGCCGCGAATACTCTCAACACTTATGCGGAGTCAAACACTCAGATAATTACAGATGGGGCTGAGTTGTTGGGGCGAGAAGATCCTGCTTTGGCCGCAGCTGTTTATAAGGTGTTAGGACGTATTAAAGCAGATCTAAAGAAGGACGATGAAGCATTCCAGTTTTATCATCGGGCGTTGATCGGCTGTCCTGAATTCGCATGCTGCAAGAAATTTCTTAGCGACCTGTCCCGGGAGTATGTTGGCTTGTTGTTGCGGAGAGGCCGGGTCAAGGAGGCGGCGACTCTCACGGCTATCATTGAAGAGCGCATGAGTAACAACACTCATTTTCGAGGGCACCCCGCGAAGGTTGGTAATGTTCAACAAGTGATAGGAGAAACTTACGCGAAGCAGGGCTACGAACGCGAGGCCCTCAAGTGGTTTACCAGAGCAAGCGCCAATATCCACAAGGCTACCCCCGGACAAGAGAAAGAAGATGGAGAGCATCATCTGCACCTTACCGTCAGCATCGCATCAAAAATGTGCAAGATTCTGAACAAGTTTGGCAGACAAGCGGAGGCTGCGAAGATTTCAAAAGAGGTGGAGGACAAACTGCGGCACCGAGCACCGTCAGAATTGTTAGCCCATCCGTTAGAGCTTGGCGACTACTTTTCGAGCCAAGGAGAGTTTGATAAAGCTTTGGCCGAATACATTGCAGTTGAGGGACTTGCGCAAAGGCAGGGTGAGGATCCAGGGGTGGGCAATGCATTGCGCGCCCAGGCAGCCTGCTGGCTAAGCAAGAGAAATATCCCCAAAGCCCATTCTTTAGCAGATGGCGCCGTGAAGATGCTTCTGGTGCTGAAATCGGATAAAAAACATTGTTTTGAGCTGGCCGCAGCATACACGGTGCGTGGACAAGTTGCGTTTCTTGAGGGCAATTTGAAAGAGGCTATTAAGTGGTATCGCGAGTCGAGCGATTTATATGAAGCCTCGGGATACAAGGACCAAGTGGCTGAAATGCGTAATTGTGTACGTGATTGTGTCACTGCCCTTCCGAAGGTCACTGGCCTTCACAAGATGTGACTTAACTCTTTGCGTCCGTACTTTCGTATGTGCAACGATTAAGCAGTCGTTAATTTCCGTACCCTGGCGGTGCATAGCCGCCCTGTCCATATCCACCACGCGGCGGACCACTGCTGAGTGTTACTTGCATGTTTTCATCTAACTTGACCGGCAATGACGTGCCAGCCGGAATTTTGACCTCGGAGCCCTTGCGCACTATCGCGCCAACGCCGCCGACTCCGGCACCAAGAGCGGTACCAAAAACTGCGCCCATTGCTGTGGATTTGCCAACATTGCCGTGGGTTGTTCCACCGACAATAGCACCAAGCGCGGTGCCGAGTGCGGCACCACCTGCGGCGCCAACGCCAGTGGTAATCAATCCTTTTCCTACACGGCCTGCAGTACTTCCACCGGTGAGTTTAATGCCACCGTTCGAGTCGATACTCGCTTGCAATGGAATTTTTCTTCCGTCTGGAGTCTCTACCGAATTAAAACGAATGTCAATCTTGCCGTTGGCGCCAGCTTTGAATCGTGATGCGGGCGTTACGTTGGTTACGCTGCCGATCAGCTGGCTGCCGGCGGGAATTACTTCCGAACCGTTCGCGTAGACAGGCTCGCCAATGGTGCAACGAATTTCTTCACCGGGCTGCGAAGAGGCGGAGTCGATACTGTTCTTGAGTTGTGCCCTAAATTGTGTGCCAGCAGCAACTATAGCGACCCCGCCCTGAAGCGAGTTGCCTGGCGGCGGCTGTTGATAGACCGGCTGCTGGCCATACTGGGGATTACCGGCATAATACTGGCCCCCTTGTGGCGGACTCTGGGTTGGAAAGTAGTCTCCATTATTACCCTGTAACGCAACTTGACCACTGTAATTCGATGGATTGTAGCCAGGCCCGCCGTTGTATTGCGGCTGTCCCTGGTATCCCCCGGCACTTTGCTGTCCGCCTCCATAACCTTGCGGCGCACCGTTGTACTGAGGCTGCCAGCCGCCCTGTCCAGGCCCGCCTGCTCCCCCGCCGGGAGCGGGCTGTGCAAAAGAAGTTTGCTGTGTCGGTCGATTAGTGGCATTTTTAATGGCTTCAGCTACGTCCCTTTTGCCAATGTACTCATCTAACTTGTAAAGCAACGCGGCGGTATCACCGCGGGTGGCAAGCTTATCTGCGCCAATAGTTTGCGTATCGGGGCCAACAAGCAAAACTCCTGCCGCTGATAGTTGGGCCACTCCTGCGCGGGCCCAGGACGGGACCTTTGAAGCATCCTTGTATTTTGACAACTCGGACTGAATGGCGTCGTTTCCAGGAACCGGTGTCGTCAATGCTCGGGCCAGGATTGCGGCCACTTCACCTTTGGAAATAAACTGATTGGGTCGGAATCCGTCGGCATAGCCGGCAATGTAGTTGTTCTGGCGGATGATCTCCACCGCCTTAAAATACCAGTCGGTGGCCTTAACATCGGGAAAGCTTGGTTGCGAGGGAACGGGCTGATTCTCCAAACCCAGTACCTTGACTAGCCATGCTGCCAGCATAGCCCTCGTAAGTGGGTCACTGGCTTTAAACTTGCCGTCTGGCTCAGCTGTCAGGATGCCCTTATCAGACAAAATATTGATATAGCTTTCAGCCCAGTCTCCGGAAACATCGACATATCGAGCTGCCATTGCCCCTGGCGGAACCAGCATCAGAGCTGCTGCCACCAATACCAGTAGCGGAGGAAGTGGATTCTTCATCCCTATTTGAAAGTGGTTGTGCATCTTTACTCCTACCGCCAGCTTCGATTGTTTTATACCCGCCCGAACCATTCGCTCAGCGCGGGTCTGAGGAGCGGCGGTGCTTAGTAAAAGCAGCTATCGCAGTCAGTTTGTCTGACACGGCAGCAACGGGCGGAAACCGGACGACTTTGCCGGCAACTGACCATCCTATTGAAAACAGGTTGAATTTACGTGAAATTTCGAAACATTTGTCTGCCCTTATTAAAACGCCTGCCCCATTCAGTTTTCGTGTGAGGGGAGAACCGTAGCTGCAAAGAGCTAGCGCGTTTCCCACCCGGGGCAAGGGAGCAGGTCCGGCTCGTGAGAATTCCGGCGCGGGGCCGTCTACCTCGACGCAATTCCGGCGCCGGCTCAATAGTTTCGCTGCGGACTGATTTGCAGCCCGGATCACCCGGCGATATGAGAGGTGATGTTTTTCGTCACACCTTGATATCATCAAGCGACAATAAGTGCGGGCATCTCTTTTGGCAAAAAATATACGCGTGGGGTAGGCGTCGACTCAATCCACGCTCTGAGGAACGGTCTGTCTGTGGCTGACTCAACAAATTCAGGCTCCGGACCCCGGGTAACATCTTTCAAGTGGGCAAGCCCGGCAGGTGCAAGACGCAAAGAAAAACTGGTTTAAATATTCGCCGACAAGGAAGAGCCCGAAAGCGCTTGCCTTCGGACTCTTCAAGATGAGCTTAAGACGCCCCCGGAGGGGGACCGATTTACTAATTGATAAAGGACGAGCTGCTCTAGCCCAGTTTGGGCTTAAGCGTATGACTCTGTTCTTCAATGGAGCGAATCAACCCTTCCAGGTTAATTCGTTGTCCTTTAGCTGTCAGGCACACGAGAAAGTGTCCGTTAACTTGACAGAAATGAAGAATGCCTTGATCAGTCAAGAGGGTCATCTGTGACAATGATCCACGATTCATGCGTTGAAGTGAGACATCGTTGTTTGAAAACAACGTCGCGCTCAGCGCCCCCAGCGTACCGATATCAATATCGGGCGGCAAACTGCTGGCAATCACGTTACCATCGCCGGCTACAAGCAGACAGCCAAGTATCCCGTGTTTACCATTCAAAGACGATAGGAGCGTTTGAATCTCCGCAGTATCTGCCATCCTTGGTCTCCTTCACAACCACGCACGCATTTGCAATTCAATGCATTCAAATTATCCATGGAAGTTGCAATCCTGTCATGCACTTCTATTTATGGATTTAGTTCTTCGAAGGAGTCTTACCTTTCTCTTTTGAGTCACCATCTGGCTTTCCACCAGTACTCTTATCAGGTTTTGATTCACCTGATGATTTTTCACTTGTCTTAGTCTTGCCATCTCCAGCGTCTGCTTTTTTATCATCTTTATCAGGAATGAGTTTGCGAATCTTCAGTACTTCTACCCAAGGATCGTCAAGAGCAGCGGCAAAGACTTTGCCGATGATCTCGATCCCTTCGCCATCTTTTAAAGTGGCCAACAAAGTAGTTTCAGGATCCTTTTCCTTAGGAATCATCATCGCAAGCTTCAGTTCTGGTAGCGGCAGATGAGTCTTGGTCTTATGCACCAAAAAGGACAGATGTGTTTTGGACGATCTAAAAGCAGGTTTGTAATCAAGGGCAAGATTATTGAAACCTGAAAAACTTGCCGTGAACTTCACATTCTTTCCGATGAACTCGTGGGGCTTGGCGACGAGATCTTCGGGTGCCACACTTACAACGTTCTCTATGACCGGTTCCGGCTTAGGTGCAGCGGGTTTCTCCGCACTTTTGTCGGTCTTGTCTTTCTCTGATTTGTCTTTGTCTTTCTCTTTATCAGCCTTATCTTTTTCGGCTTTGTCACTCTTGTCAGTCTTTTGTGCAATAACCCGATTGTCTTCTGCACGTACAACAGCACCGGAATCAACATTGCGAGATTCTGCACTATTTGCATAATAAATGGTCGCAGGGACCATCGGAACAAGAGAAACAATTAGCAAAAATTGGAGGCTTCTCGAGATACGACGACCGGTTAATGACGACCCGGAATTCGAATTTTTGGATGCTTTCATCAATATTTGGACCTCTGCCAACCAAGGCATCATATTACCAGATGCTTATCATCATCGCTTGTGAACAGGCGATATCATTGAGCCTGCCGAAACATGACGGCCGGGGCAAGCAAATGTGCCCGACAAACTGGCAAGCTAGCGCCGGTTCTGTCCAGGTGCACGACTCTCAAGGGGTTGACGATGGCAGCAGCGAAGACCGGAAGATCCGCAAAATCCAACAGTACAGAGACGCAGGAAGATGAGTGCAATACCGCCACCGCCAATGCGGAAACCGGTGTATTGAATGGCTCATTGTCTTTTGATACTGGTATATCCAACGTTAATACAACGGAAATTCGATCGGTGGCAATTACAAACTGTACAGAAAATGCGAACGCCGCTGATGTGGATAATATAAGCGAATCATACTTTTCTTCTGACAATTCTTATAGCGCCGAAGCTATTGAATCGGTTAATTCACAGAGCGACACTCCTGTGCCTGTACGGGCTGCCGCTGACGGCAGCAACCCGCAACTTTCGCCCATGATGCGCCAGTACTTCGAGCTTAAAGCACAAGCACCGGACGCGCTACTTCTGTTCAGGCTGGGTGATTTTTTTGAACTCTTCGATGAAGACGCTCATGTGGGTGCACGTGAGCTGCAGATCACTTTGACGGGTCGACCGGAACCGACTTATCCCGGTGGCCGTGTTCCCATGGCAGGCATTCCTTATAAATCCTGGGAAGGATACGTAGGCAAGTTGCTTGCCAAAGGATATTCAGTCGCTATTACAGATCAAATCGGAATAGCCGGACAACAAAAGGGCCCGGTTGAAAGAAAGCTTGTACGAATACTGACACCAGGCACGGTGCTAGAATCGGATTTCCTGCCAGCCAGAGAGAATAACTTTCTTGTAGCACTTTCTTCCGGCGGAGCGGGGTCGAACCTCTGGGGCTTGGCTGCTGTTGACGCATCTTGTGGCGAGTTCTTCGTCACGCAAGTTAGCGAAGATAATCTATTGCCGGAGCTCTCACGCCTCTCGCCTCGCGAACTTCTAGTTGCAAAACGTACCATGCGTGGCCCGCACGGGTTACCGGTGGAAGAATTCGAGGCACCGCAGATGGTGAAAGATCGGTACAAACTTACCGGCCGGCCATCTATGTTCTTCCAATTTGAGCCGAGCCGGCGCCGCATCATGCAAGTATTTAACGTTAGCACATTAGAAGGCTTCGGCTGTCATGAACTTCCGCTGGCCGTTAGCGCAGCCGGCGCGGTGCTTGAGTATCTGGAAAGAACTCAAGCCTCATCGATGGCGAAATTTTCGTCCATTGTCACGTATTCAGTAGGCGATCATCTGGTACTTGATGAGAACGCACGTAAGAATCTAGAACTTACTGAAACCGTAAGAGACCGAAAGTTCGAAGGAAGTCTTTTATGGTGCCTTGATCGCACGCGCACCGGGCCCGGGTCGCGACTCCTTCGCAATTGGTTATTGAAACCGCTCCTATCAGTTAGCAGAATTAGCGAACGGCAGGATGCGGTGCAAGAGCTGGTAAATGAACCATCGCGGCGAAGAAAAATAGATGCTGCACTGTCAGATGTCTCAGATTTGGAACGCCTGTCGGTGCGGCTGAGTTCAGGAAACGCATCGCCAAAAGATCTTGAAGCAATAGCTTCCTCCCTGGCACAGCTACCGCTTCTAGCGGAGGTGCTGCAAGAATGTCGCAGTCCATATTTGACGGAATTGACAAACGCTCCGCCTGAGTTAGCCGACCTTTATGAAAAGATTAGCGGGGCAATCGCGGAAGATCCACCCAGGGAAATTACAATTGGCGGCATCTTTAGGAAAGGATATTCGCCTGAGTTAGATGAGATACGCGCTTTGCTGGGGGGCGGCAAACAATGGATAGAAGACTTTCAGCAAAAAGAACAGGAACGCACGAAAGTTAGATCACTGAAGGTCAGCTTTAATTCGACCTTTGGATACTATATTGAGATAACTCATGCCAACAAAGAGAATGTTCCCTCGGACTACATTCGCAAGCAAACGCTGACCAATGCAGAACGCTATATAACTCCTGAGTTGAAAGAGTACGAGGCCAAAGTTCTCAACGCGGAGAAGAATCAATCTGATGCGGAATATCGACTTTTTGTCGAACTGCGACAAGAACTTGCAAAATTCGGACCGACGCTGAAGAAGTTGTCGGCGGGCGTAGCTGCTGTTGACGTGCTCTGCTCACTGGCCACGGTGGCAGCGGAAAACAGATACACTCGGCCTGTGGTCGATGATTCGCTGTGCCTGGAACTGGAATCAGGTCGCCATCCCGTTCTAGAAAAATTGCTTCCCATGGGAGTGTATGTCTCGAATGACACGTTCCTCTATGGTAATGCACCGGAACAACAGATGATGATTCTCACCGGTCCTAATATGTCTGGAAAGTCGAGCTATCTGCGGCAAATTGCATTGATCGCCATAATGGCTCAAGCGGGAAGCTTCGTTCCCGCTGCAAAGGCACACCTTGGAGTAGTTGACCGCATTTTTACGCGCATTGGAGCCGTTGATGATCTTGGCAGAGGACAGTCGACATTCTTAGTGGAGATGAGTGAAACGGCGCAATGCTGTTTATGTGCCACGGAACGGTCGTTGATATTACTGGACGAAATCGGGCGTGGCACCAGCACCTATGACGGGGTTGCCATTGCATGGTCGGTCTCTGAACACCTGGCTTCGCAAGTTCGTGCCCGGACAATATTTGCAACTCACTACCATGAATTGAACGGATTAGCTACATTCTGGCCCCAGATCGTCAACCAGCAAGTGCAAGTTGCCGAATTCGAGGGGAGGGTCGAATTCTTACACAAGGTAGGCCCGGGCGGCGCCAGCCGAAGCTTCGGTATCCATGTGGCGGGGATGGCCGGCTTACCGTCGACAGTGCTGGACAGAGCACATTACCTGATGACTCAAATGGAGAAGAAAGGTGCCGCGGGCAAGATTCTTGATGGACCTCGTCTGCGAACTATTCCTATTGATGAAGCGATGCAGCTATCACTTTTTGCGCCCCGGCAAAGCTAGTCCCGGCTGGGACTTTCTTGCCCCGGCCCCCGCCGGAACCGCGCAAGAAAAGAATATGAGGCGCAAACCTCGATTTTTATGGACTGCGTTCACCGTTCGCCCTCCGGCGAACCCGATATCGGTCCACTGGTTTGCCGTAGGCTGAGCCGATATCGGTACCGATATCGGTTCAGCGGTTGCCAGGGGTTGAACCGATTCCTAATCGACCCGGGAACGTCGCTACCCTCTGGTATGAGCCCCAGAGGGTTCGTCCAATAATGCTACCCGCACGCATGGATTAGCCGTCTCTCCCGGTTCTGTGCGACTTATTCCGGCAATGAAGAAAGAAAGTCTTTTAGGGTCTTGAGATAAAGTGGTCCATCGGCGCCTTTGTTATTGTGAGTGGAGCCGGGCAACGGGACAAACTTTTTGGGTTCGGTTGCAGCTTGAAAGTTAGCCTGAGCTTCTGACAACGGAAGGATTTCATCGAGCTGACCGTGAATGATTAACAGCGGCGGATGGTCGTGTGACAGATATTCGATGTTGTTAAGGCTAGGTGACGACTCCAGAAAATCGGGATACATGTTGTAGACCCAAATCTTCTTCTTTGCGATTCGCAGCAGAGAGGTGAATGTCGAATCGAGAATCAGACCGCCGGACTTGTGGTCTTTCGCTAAAGCGCACGCCACTGCACCGCCGATGGATTCTCCATATAAAACGATATCTTTCGGAGCGACTTTAAGCTCATTCTCAAGGTAATCATAGGCACACTTAGAATCGTCGATGATCTCAGCAACGCCCGACTTGCCTTCGCTCTTGCCGTATCCGCGATAGTCGAAAAGAAAAATCGACGCTCCGGCGTCCTTTATGGCTTTGGCCAGAAGTAACCGGTGGCCAATGTTGCCGGCATTGCCGTGCATAAACAATACGGTTTTCTTTGCGCCGCCGGGCGCTTTCCAATAAAATCCGTGGAGTTTATTGCCTGCACTATTGGTAAAGAAGACCTCTTTGACCGGTATTCCATCCATGGTGGTGTACTGGTATTCGGCTCCCGGAGGCATGGGGAACAAAAGAACCTTCGGAGCAAGGACAGACACAAATACCGGCGGGGAGAACAACACGTAGGTGCCGACAAAAACTATAGCCAGGGCGATCAAGAATGCCCTTAATAGCATCATTGCCGCCCATTTAAGTTTCTGGCCTATAGTTAGGGTTTCCCAGGGAGCACGAGTTTTTGCTTTCTGTGGAATATCTTGGAAGTTTGCTCCATCGTGCGCAGTCATATTCTTGCTCCTTCAGCGGCATGGATCTATCCTGAAAACGATGGACTTCGCCATTTCCTCCTGACCGGTATTGCGAACATACCGTTATGTATTCCTCGCACCGCTGCCTTTTGAACAGTTAAGCAACTGTTCTTTTGCTGAGACCAAGATCACACGCTTGAACGTTGAAGTCGTGCATTGAAAGATCCAGATGCCCGAGTGAGTAAAGCTCGTCGACCGGACCGCCGAAGATTTCTTGGCAACGCAAACAGTGTATGTGCCGCGAAAAAATGTGTTTGATTCTGTGGACCTGAAGGAATTAATGCTTAGGGCGTCTCGCGAAGAGGATCTTGGAAATGAGATTTAACGATATTCCTGATCACATTCTCGTGCGCATAGAGCCAGAGGACATCAGCCGTCATGCAGGCTTAAATGGCTGGAAAAGAATTGAGAACAGACGGAGTGGAATAGTTGTATATCGACGTCCCGATTTCGCCAACGGACGAAATTCGTATTCCGATTGATCGTACCTTTGTCGATTTTAGAGAATCAATTTCGTTTTGCGCAGATTGTCGGAATACGAACATCGAGCATTGTCGCTATTGATCGATGGTTTATTGTTGTCGCCCTCAGACATCGTCAGCTTTCGGATTTCCGAGCCTATGTG
>JAKFUT010000275.1 GCA_021732565.1 Candidatus Obscuribacterales bacterium | reverse complement strand
CCTGTGAGCTAATAGGACGTTGTATGATTCGTAATCAGAGTGTGTTGCGCTGTGTGTGCTATTGGCAGTTGCAACTTGGATGAGATCGCTTGAATTGCTGTAGTCCGTCTTTCGAAACTCTAGTTGTCGACAAGGATGGTCGCAAAATTGAGTGTATCAGGTCGGTAGTTCCGTGGTATCTCGATAGCGATACACGTGAAACAGCTCCTGTAAAGATCGCCATAAGCTTGCAGGCAATGATGGCATTGTTGCAACTTCCATCTATCACTGAAAGAGAGTGCATTTCCGTAGCGAACCACCTGGCGGATCTAGGAATTCTGGATAGAATACCGATGCCACCTGCTCACGGGAATACACGACTTGTGTTGGTTAAGCCGAGACCCAAACTCGTAGTGGTAAACCTACATGGAGGAGAACACCAGGGCGAGAATTCTCTGCGTGTGCTAATGCTGTCCTTCCCTCCCATATTTGTATTCGAGAAGCTAATCAGAAGCGGTTCCGAATTCCACGTGCAACGGATGGACAAGACCTGGATACCCCGATTTTTAGAACGACTGGAACGACTAGGTTTTGAAGATATTTCCGGACAGGTTTCAGCTGTTCCTGAGACAGACTATCACTTCAGACCTGACGTTGACCGGAATTGGGGGAATTTTTCTCGTCGAACACTCAGGAAGTTGCGCGAGTTCGGCTTCGATATCTCGAAGGAGACAGAGGCGATTCTGGTTCCGCACGAGGCCTCAGAGAAGAACTTTTCGTTTGAGGTGGCACAAGGGCAGCGCGGCTGGTTCTCCATGAGCTTGCGATTAAGCGTAGACAACATAAATGTGTCGTTGCTGCCGATTTTGCGATCCGCTATTAGAAGAATGCCGATCATTTCGCGAGAAGCAGTTGAGGCACTCAATCACAACGGCAAATTCGTTTGTGTACTTGAAGATGGACGTGTGGTAACGATGCCCTTTGATCGCATCAAGACGATAATTCTTACATTGCAAGAATTACTAACTGATGAGGCAGCGGATGATGATAGCCTCAATATCTCCGGACTCCACGCTGTCGCCCTGCTGAACAATAAACAGGTCTGTTTCAGAACTTCTGAAGCTGCAGAGCAGCTACGGAAGTTTGTGGAATCTGTAGAGCGTTTATCAGACTTTACAAGTGTTGAACCATCGTCCGATTTCCAGGCAACGCTGCGTTCATATCAGAATGAAGGACTCGGTTGGCTTCAACTAATCTCCGTGATGGGTTTAGGCGGGATATTGGCAGACGACATGGGGCTGGGAAAAACAGTTCAAGTTCTGGCGAATATTCTCCTCGATAAGCATCGCTTGGCAAAAGGATCGCCAGTATTGATAGTGTGTCCCAGTAGCGTGGTATCCAATTGGTTGGCTGAAGCAGCTAAGTTTACGCCGAGGTTGAGAGTGGTATCGTATGTGGGGCAAGAGAGAGCATCTGCGGTGCCCTCATTTGAAGACGCTGATATTGTTCTTACGAGTTACGCTGTGCTCACTCGTGACAGCCGAGTGTTGAATCTAACGCGATGGCTCGGAATAATCTTGGATGAAGCACAGGTCATCAAAAATCCGAATACGAAGTTGACCGACGCAACAAAGAGCTTATCCGCAGGGTACAGGCTTAGTCTTACAGGAACACCGATCGAGAACCATCTGGGAGAACTGTGGTCTCAATTTGATTTCTTGATGCCTGGTCTGCTGGGAGACAGACGAAAGTTTAATCAACACTTTCGTAAACCGATAGAGAATGGAGACGTTGAACGACGAGAAGCGCTCGCCGCCCGTATTCGACCATTTCTGCTGCGAAGAACGAAGCGTGAAGTTCTGACTGATCTACCGGACAAAATCGAGATTACGCGAGTGGTCGACTTAGCACCATCCCAAGTGGATTTGTATGAAACCGTTCGTCTAACTTGTGATGCCCAGCTGCAGGAAGAGATAGCAAGTAAAGGCATGAACTCGTGCCAGCTCATAATCTTGGATGCACTACTGAAATTGCGACAGGTATGTGCACATCCTTCGTTATGCGAACTAGAGGAAGCAAGAAGCATTCAAGAAAGCGCGAAATTGGAAACATTGCTTGAGATGATTCAAGAATTGATTGAGGAAGGACGGAAGATTCTTGTATTCAGTCAGTTTACCAGTATGCTGGACATAATATCGAACGAGCTGACCTCGAGGAACATCGGTTTCGTAGAATTGCGCGGCGACACAAAGGATCGATCAACTCCAGTGGCACAATTTCAGGAAACAAATGTCCCGGTGTTCCTCCTTAGTCTGAAGGCTGGAGGAGTCGGATTGAACTTGACCGCTGCCGACGTGGTTATCCACTATGATCCATGGTGGAATCCTGCAGTGGAGGATCAAGCCAGCGATAGAGCTTACCGAATCGGCCAATCAAAGAACGTCTTCGTCTACAAACTCATTGCACGCGGAACCGTTGAGGAGGTGATTCTAGACCTCCAGGAACAAAAACGTGGAATTAGCTCAGCCCTCTTCGAGTCGGGTAACGGCTTTAACTTGGTTGTTTCGCAGGATCACTTACAAGCATTGCTTCGCCCGTTCGGAGAGGTTCAGGATGTCTATACCATTTCACCTTCGGTTTGACGATGGATCTGTGTCCCTGATCGCTAAAGGGATTGAGCAACTCGAGTCCGTCAAAGCTGCAAGACGCGTTGATAGGCAGAGGACGGTGGGCGCTCGTTACTGTCTTTGCAGCTCTCCTTGGCTGGTCCGTTTGCCAGTGCTACGCAGATCCTTTCGCTCAGCAGCTCTTCACTCGCCCATTCAAGGACGCACTCAGCGTCATGGGAATCGACAATTCTTGAATATTATTCTCGATTTCGGGTGTCGAGGTTGTGGACCTTTGCCTGTTGTACCGGTTCGAACAATAATTGTGGACAAGAAAACGAAATTACATGCTTTCCCTCTCATCACTCTGCTAGTCCTTCGATGGCTCTGAGGCAAGCTGCTCATTTAGCTTAGTGAGCTCCTCTAATGAAAGTGCAAACAAGTCGCTAAGTGATGTCGTCGCTTTCGAAACAAGTTTGGTTTC
This sequence comes from Candidatus Obscuribacterales bacterium, assembly GCA_021732565.1. Classification (GTDB taxonomy): domain Bacteria; phylum Cyanobacteriota; class Vampirovibrionia; order Obscuribacterales; family Obscuribacteraceae; genus JAKFUT01. The sequence goes on along the minus strand of JAKFUT010000275.1, from coordinate 15,950 downwards.
GGCCGAATGAATCGATTCTACCAGCCTTATTTTTTGCTCCGCTTCCGTTCGTCCTTGCGCTAGCCCTTTTTCTATCCCTTTCTCTATTCCTTCCTCTATCCCTTCGTTTCGGGCATAGGCCAGACGTGCCCTTTCATCGCGCTGCACGCGGAGTCTTGCAAGATACCGCTCGCGCTGGCTCAACATTGCCAGCTCCTCCAGTGCAAACCTTATCTGTGGCGTGTTTAAGGTTGGCGGTACATTCTTCGTATCCAGTCGCTCTCCATTGCGTAGGAACTGATGCACGGTAGAGAGATCCTCCACGTAGAGCGTGAACTTCGGAAGCTCCAATGTAATTATAGCGATGCGAAGTCAACCTTGGGATCGATTCCTGTTTGCATGCATTGCCCCTCCGTTCCAGAACTGAAAGCAAGTCAAACAGGCTAATGGGTTGGTTTGAAAATCCTTTGAAAGGAGAGGCCCGTGGCGCGGATCCTACGAAACTGATTCGGGTCTTTGCGACTTTGCGGAGATTCGTCAGAATTCAATCGGTGGTGGGATTCTGAGATTCTGAAATAACCATGACATTGCTGGCATTCGCAAATCCAAGTACAACAGAAGAGCGAGGCTGCAGTGGAGTTGCAAGCGGTAGAGCGCTTGCAACCCCGCCGCTGAGGCTTAGCTCTTAACCAGCACGGCATTTTCCTTTGCTGCTTGTTCCAGCTCTTGTTCGAGCTCCTTCAAATTGGCTTTGACCTGCTTCCGGATCGTCTTGACTGCTTTGTTCAAAGCCTTCTGGACCTTCTCCTCGATGTTCGAAGCAGCAATTACAACAAGCCCTGCGCTGCCAGCATCCAGTGTCTCACCTAGCTCCTTAAGATCGTCTCGACTCATACCTCCGGAAACGTGACCGGCCAGTGCTCCGATAATGGCGCCGGCGCCGGTTGTGGCGGCAAGAAGTCCTGCACCAATCGCCGCACCGGGAAACAGTGCAATTGCAACCCCGGTTGCAAGACCCAAACCGGCTCCTAGCTTCAGACCTTCGCGAGTGGGTTGTTCATGCTTTTTGACTATTTTTACTTTCCCGTTCGCCTGCTTCTCAAGCACAGCTGCGTCGTAGGTGTCTATGATCTTGAGATCAGTGTAGAGACTTCTCACCGTCTCGAAGTCGTGAACCGCGTCATCTACACTTGAGTAGGTACTGGTGAACACAATAAAAGTGTCGTAATTAGGGAGCATATCCCCTCCTTGCATGTTTGAGGAACAACATAAGTTTATCCCGTCACTTAGAAAATTCTGTCATCCTTTCTGATGATTGCAAAGCTCCTGTTCTCGATAGAACGTAGAGTTGCGTGAAGTGATAACATTCACCATTCGTGCCAGGGCATAACCATTGGCACAAAAGGATCCATCGTGCACCGCTCTCGCGATGGCGACGTACCGATAACGACCTCTGCGAGACCACCGATAGAACCGTAGATTTTATCGGATAACTGGTTGGTCTCGATGAATTTCCGCGCAGCAGAACGCCCACAATAGAAGGCTCCCAACTGAGCTACTTCTTGCCACCCACAACTCAACAACAATGCAGTGGACCCGACCTCGGCGAAACTCACTTGCGAACCTATCGTGGCAAAGATTTCTGCTGTATCTGCTATGAGTACATCGGCGAAGTGCGGGATGTGCAGCAGCGCAGACTTCGCCTAAGACAGGTCCATCTGCAAGAGCTGAAGTGGCGACATCTCAATGTTTCATCGAGGAATCAATTTTCCGTGCTAAATTTATGAGACCTGACTGTTGTTGCCTCAGGGGAGTTCCTGCTACTCTTTTCTTCCAAATACCTGCGAGATTGACTGGATGTACAAAGCATTATTAGCAGATGATGATGACGCGCTTTGTGAGACTATGGGCGAATTCTTACGGCTGGAAAACTACAATCTAGACGTTGCTCGCTCCGGTTCGGAAGCTGGCGAATATCTTAAACAGTTTGTCTATGACATCATTCTGCTTGACTGGGAAATGCCGGGAAAGAGCGGCATCGAGATCTGCAGCGAATTCCGTTCGGCCGGTGGAGTAACGCCGATCTTGATGTTGACTGGAAAGAAGGAGATCGAGGAGAGGGAGAAGGGACTCGACGCTGGTGCAGATGATTATCTCACGAAGCCATTTCACTTCAGAGAGCTAGGCGCCAGGCTAAGAGCTCTTCTGCGCAGACCTCCGCAAATCGTCGCCAGCGTGCTGACGGCTCGTGATATCACACTTGATACGAAAACCATGAAAGTAAGGAAAGGTTCACAGGACATACCATTACAGCCCATGGAGTTCGTTGTTCTAGAATTCTTGATGAGAAACCCTGGTGAAGTATTCAGCCCGGAACGGTTGGTAGATCGTTTATGGGAGTCTGATGCGGAGGTTTCACTGGGCGCCATTTACTCATGTGTTAAACGGCTTCGCAAGAAATTGGACTCAGGTGAAGATCGCAGCTTAATCTCCTCGATATATTCAAAGGGATATCGGCTGGATCCTTAGCTTAGGAGAAGCAACGTTGCAGTAGTGCCCGTCGGTGCGATCATTGATGAATTGAAATACTCGGTCGCCGACTATTGAGCGGTTCCCGGGGAACTAATATTCCCGTCGCTATCTTGCCGGGTGCAACGCGGCTTAGCGATGTCGTGAAGCAATGGCCTGTTGATAGAAACCAATCCTGGTCTCTATACTTTTTGGAAGTTCAGTAGAGAGTGCGTCTGTCAACCAAAGAGGCTCGCAAATCTCAAGAGTTCTCGCTAGGACTCGAAGTGATCTTGACTCGCCTGCGTTTCGGGTAGCCGAAACCAGAACGTACTACCTTCGCCTTCCACTGACTCTACTCCTATAGTTCCCGCATGTTGCTCAATGATAGCCTTGCAGATGGGCAGCCCAAGTCCGGTGCCTTTGTGATGAGTAGCGTCTTCTCTCTTCACCTGCTTGAATTTTTCAAAAATGGCCGTTCTGAATTCTTCAGGAATGCCTCGCCCTCTATCTCGAACCCCTACCTCGATGCCATCGTCGTATCGAGTCAGGCATACTTCCACCGTTCCGCCGGTGGGCGAGAACTTGAGCGCGTTAGACAGTAAATTCACCAGAACCTGAATGATCCTGGCACCATCGCACTCAAGTTTCCAGTCCACGGAGTCAACTGTTATCTGAATCTGTCGAACGTCGGCGATATGTCGAACAGCATCAATTGAGGCCTCAATCACCTCTGAAATTTTAGTCTCGTGAAAGGCAAGATCAAACTTGCCGGCCTTTAGTTTTTCAAAATCCAGCAAATCGTTTATCAAGCGTATTAGTCGACCTAGCTCCTTCTCCATTTTCTTCATGATCAGCTTGCCTCGATCGTTGAGGCTTCCCAGCGAACCGATCTCCAACAGGTAAATGGTGCCTTGCAACGATGTTAGCGGCGTGCGCAGATCATGACTTACCATTGCCACGAACTCTCGCTTTGCTTGCTCGATCTCTTGTCGTTCCGTGATGTCCAGGCAAGCCACCAGGAGTTTTCGTTCGCCCCGAACCATGAACGAACTTACTGTCACCTCCGACGGAAATACCTCGCCGGTCGTCTTACACATATTCGTTTCAAAACTCTTGCCTGTGCTTTGTTCAAGAGTTTGCGAATCAATTGCCCCGCTTGAAGAGAAGAGGCTTGCAACGTTTATACCCGCTAAATTACGGTCTTGTAATTTGAGCATGATCTCAAAAGTCTTATTGGCGAATTCAATCAACCCATTTGCGTTTATAACAAACAGACCAATCGGGACACTTGCCATGGTCAGAGTGATCCGTTCCTCGCTCTCCTTCAATAGGGTTTCTGCCTGCTTCCTCAAAGTAATATCATGAGCGATGCAAAACAAGATTTCTTCATTCGCCGAACAATACATTGACCAATAGACATCGATTAATTCGCCATTTGCGCGCACAATCCTGTTTTCGAATAAGAGTTCACCTTCTCGATCGAAGGCCTTAGCCAGAAAATCTAGAGTTGTCCTCACGTCGTCTTCAGCAAGAATTCGCTGCAGAGGACCATTTAACAGTTCCTCCGGTTGGTACCCCCAAACACGCAGAGAAGCAGGACTGACCGATTGAAAATTACCTTGCCTGTCGAGCGAGCAAATAACATCAGCTGCATTGTCGACAATAGCTCGTTCCTTTCGTGTTAGATCGGCAAGTGCACCGGCCATCCAGTGAAAAACCTTGTCGAGTTCCGCGATTTCATCGGTGCCCTCAAGAATCGGGTTAAGCTCTTTTCGTTCCGTCAGACGTGTTGCGTTGTCGGTTATAAGAAGAAGTCGCTTACCAATTTCTCTGGTAAAAAACGACGACAGGAGAAAAGAAAGAAGGAAATTTCCGATCAGCCCGCAACCTAGAACGACCCGTAGCTGATTCTTTGCCATCCGCAGACTGGCCGACTTTCCCTTGCGATCGGTTCGCAGTTTCTCCGACAGCGATTGTGCTTCCTCCATGGCTTGCTCTAGCAGTGATTGAAACTGCTCTCTAAGATACCGGAGGTGAACCAGATTCGTGCTCCCTTCATCAATTTGAGATTTCCCCATGTCCATAATCTTCAGCGCCCGGCCCTGTATGAGTTCGACTTTGTCTATGGTGAGCAGGGCTGACGGCTGGTTATGTAGCAGGGCACGGCATTCCTGATACAATCGCGGTGTTCTGCTTCGCAAGTCTATGTATCGTGTTCCCAGAGCAGGATTCCTGGTCAGACCGTATGCGCCCAGTGCTTGAGCAGCGTCAAATAGATTTTTTATTATGAGTTCCGATACCTGCGAAGCTTCTCTCAGCCTGGCTTCTTCTTCAATCTCCCTTTCCGCATGTTCAAGGCCTATATACACCAACAGTGTAAACAGCGTTCCAGCAGTCAGCGGCACCAGAACGAGAATCAACCCCTTTTGCGAAAGAGGCAGTGATGTGAGCCGTCGCATAAAGGATCTAAACAAGTGACAATAGTTTCCCGTGGACGTGGAATGAAAATTTCATGCAATTATCTCACGCTCAAAAACGTGCCATCATTTCCCTCTGTTTGTTAACAATTTCGTTAGCCGGCGGGTTGGTCTGCTGTGCCCCGTCGGCTTGTGCTAACAGCTGGTTGCAGTTAATGGAGCAGGGGCAAACGGCTCTCAATCAGGATCATTTTTCCGAGGCGCTGGTGAAATTCCAGCAAGCCTTGTTGTTGGTGAACAGCAAAGATCTTAGTGATCCGCGAACTTCATCGACTCTGAGGTATCTGGGCGATAGCTATTTTCAGAATGGGCGGCTCGACGAAGCTGCCTCTTGCTATCAGCGTGAGATCGAAAATTTGACACAGTTGTCACCTTCGTTTCCGGATTTGCCATACGATTACTATCAGCTTTCGCTAATCCGCTTCCGTCAATCACATTTGGAAGATTCACTTGGGTACATAAAGCGTGCCTGGCAGATTCGACAGTGTACGCCCTCTGTCCATACCCCCGGCAATACCAAAATCATTCTGCAGCTGATGTTTATGGAAGCGTCACTGGGTAAATGCAGTCTGAATTTGAATTATCTTGAGCACGTAAACCTCACCGGTCGAGAATTACGCGACATGCCCGGTGAGTTATTCAGGGCTAGTCAGTACGTGCTGCCCACCGCGAATGGGAGCGCAGTTGCATCCTTGCCTCTTCGGAAATTGTCTGCTGCACTGGCATTAAAGGCCATGGAGATGCTTCGCCGGTCCAAGAATAGCATCACAAAGGAATATCTGGAATATTTCATTAGCGGAATGGCTAATATGATTCGTATCGGCGATGTCGCGATGATTCGGAATTTTGCTCGCCAATGTGTCGATTTTACGTTATCTGCGGAAGATCAGCCACCGTTCTCAGCGCAAATTCTAGTGCTGGTGTGCAGGACTCTTGCCGATATTGAACCAAATCACAGTGCTGCGTTGGAGTTAATCAAAAGAGTCCGTCCTCGACTTTCTAATCGGAGTGATGCTACAGCGAACGTCGCGGGCGTACAAGCAAGAGTGGCAGCGATGGTGGGAAATGAACGTGAATATAAGCGGTCATTTCAAGACTGTTCTGCTCTTTTGTCGAAAATGCCGGCGGGCGAATTGAAAGAACAGCTCTGTTTTGACCTGAGTATGGCTGCTGCACAGATGGGTGAGTCGCACAACTGTCACTTGCATATGGGTGTTCTACCATCTAAATTTGACGCTCCCAGAGTTTGCATTTTGATAGAGTTGGCCAATGCCTGTCGCAAGTCCGGTGCCAAATTGCAAGAGCGAATAGCCTTGCAGGAGGCGCTTCAAATTGCTGAGAGACTGAATGACAAGACCGCCGTGCCAGCGTTGAAGAGCCGTCTTTCTAAAATTCCAACGCTGCACTAATAACGCAAGGGCGACATTAGAGTTGTTGTGAACCTTATTAGTTTCAAATTCGGCATAAGCCCGGGTTTCAAACTAGCTCCCCTGTTTGTTCGCCTTTGTGCGGGGCATGATACCGAGACGATTTTGGCTGAATCTTGCACATCAACTTACCTTTTGGAATTAATACCCCAATGCATGGCTCAGGCCGCCCGGGGGGATACAAGTGAAACTTCAAGAACGCCCGAGGGGAAGGCTCGCGCGTTCTTGAAAGTAATGTATTCCAGCGATTCCGCAACCTCGACAGGTTGCTAACCGCTATGTGGAATCTAATTGCGAGGGCGGAAAGCTGTATAATACGCGTGCTCCTTTACATTCTTTACTGCCGATGAAGCTTCTATTTGCTTTGAGACAGCCATAGGGGTGTGACGTATCGCAAACGGCTGTCCATCGGCGCTGATATTGAGAACGTTATAGGGTGAACTTTTTCCGACATGGTCAGCTTGAGTCACAGTCAGCGACCAGCCTTTGCCTTCAGTGAAGTTGACCGCCGCCGTTGTCAACGGACGGTTGTGTCCGTTTGCTTCATAGGCGCTCGACAACTTTTCGTTCGCTGTTTTTACTATGCTCTTAAGCATGGCGGGATCGTCGCCAAAGCTCTTCAGAATCTTCTGGAGTGCGGCTGTATCGCCGCCGCTGATTGCTTCCACCATCATGTTGGAAAAGCGATCAATCTTCTCTGCCCTGATGACCTTGTCTGGTCGGGTATCGGACTGTAGAGTTCTTTCTATCTGTGCCATTCGCTCTGTTACTCTCTCTGCAAATTGCACTCTCTGAGGCGGCTGATCCCGATTAATGAGGTGTGCCAGCACAATGTCTCGATCCTCAGGTTCAGCCTTTGGTACCGTTCCAAGCTGCGAATAAGCGTCGGCTGCAATTGATTCGACACCACTCGATTCCTCCGTGTCGTCTTCTGTCCCTTCCAGTGCTTCGTTCAATTCAATTTCATTGTTTGATTCGTATGTCATGATAATTTCCTCCTGGTGGAGTGCATGTGTAAAGCACTCAATCTCTTGTGTAAATATTGCCTTCGTTACGAGGAAAGCAGAGGCTGAAATCGCTGGTGGTATTGAATCCGTGCGTCCAGCCACTGCACTTGCTCGTTGTCTTTCTTGTGTGTCATAATACCGAAACGATTTTGGCTGAATCTTGCACAAGGTCGAGTTATCGATCATCTCGATTTCGTTGTGCCAGTGGGCTCAATTGCTAGACATCGTGGATGCACTATTGAGACCACAAGTCCTGAACACCCGGGGAGAGAACCGGGTGTTCAGGAGGAGAGGAGGAAAGAAATACTGTCAAAGCGGAGGTGTTCGATTGAGCTTGGTGTTCGTCAATCTATGGTTAGAGATTAACCAATAGTTCTTGGCGAGATCTTGCACAACGTGTTGGTCTGCGCCAAAGTCACCGTGCTGTTGAAAGTGAGGTAAACACTGTCGAAGTCCACCATGATTGCATGGTAATGTAGCCCGCTATCTCAGCAGCCGTGCCCACTGGCGAAGCAGGCGTTCCTGCCAGGTGCCTCCCAGAGCTTGCTTGTAATATAGACTGCTCAAGATCCAAATTGCTGAACTCATCGTAGGGTACGCATGTATGACCTGTGCGATATCCTGAATTCGCAAATTTCGTTGCATGGTCAGGGCGAATTCGTGAATGAGTTCTCCTGCTCGTGCTCCAGCGATGGAAACACCTAGAATTTTGCCGTCTTTCTGCAAAACGCATCTAATGAAACCGACTGGTACCGCATCGACAATCGACCGGTCAAAATCGGACAGATCATAGTGAATCACTGTTACACGATTTCGCCCGAATCGTGCCACTGCTTCGTCCTCGTTAAGACCCACCGCGGCGATTTCCGGATCTGTGAAGGTGCAGCGAGGAACAACTCGGGTTTCATGGCTAACGGGCACACCAAGACATGCATTCATTGCAGCGACCCGGGCTGTATGATCGGCATAGTGTGTAAATTGAAAGCCGCCGCAAACATCGCCGCAGGCCCAGATGTTCGCTGTTGAAGTGCGCTGGTGTTTGTTTACTTGAATGTATCCGCGATCATCAATTTGTATATTTGCATTCATCAGCAACAGCGGCGCGGTGTTTGGAGTCTTTCCGGTAGCAATTAGAATTTCATCGCATACAACTTTCTCGTGCTGCCCGGAATCGCGAATGCGTAGCGCGACATGCTTTTGCCCGTCCTGAATGGTTACCGATTCGATTTCTCGACCAAGAGCGATTTTGGCTCCCTCCTGTAGCAAAGTTTGCTGCGCAAATGTTGAAACCGCCACTTCCTCCTTCTTCAACAATCTATTACCGGTGTCCGCCAGAGTTACCTTCACTCCAAGCCGTAACAAAACTTGGGCATATTCCACGCCAACCGGACCGCCGCCTATTATCAACATCGAGCCAGGTCTTGCTGCCAGGTCGAGAATTGATTCATGAGTCAAGCAATTTGATTCTCGCAGTCCGGGAATATCTGGAATTTGTTGATAAGCTCCGGTCGCGATAATAATTTTTCTCGCCCGAACTCGGCTCCCTTGCACGTCAAGCAAGTGTGTATCTATGAATTGAGCCTTGCCGAGGATCACCCTGACACCGTTTTTTGTTTCTACAGTTTCCACGGAGTCATGATGGCTTATACGGTGACGGGCGTCCCGCATATGCTTCATTGCTTTTGTGAACATTTCATCCATATCACAGTGTGCAGTTTCCCTTGCCACCGTATGTGCCACCGCTGCGCGATGAATCAACGCCTTTGATGGAACACAACCAGTCCAGAGGCATTCACCACCGGGAGGTCCATCGCTGATCAATGCAACGTTCAAACCGAATGCGGCGGCGATTCCCGACGAAACAAGTCCGGCGGCGCCGCCGCCAACTACGACCACATCGAACTCGGGGATGGCCTCATCAGGCATAAAGGTTGACTAGTCCGTCAGGATGCGGGTGACGCGGAGGGCTCGGCGTGTCCATGAAAGTTCTCAATTCTCATGCTCCTTAGCCAGCGCGAGATCTTCTACTGAGGCTGTTGCAGACCCGCCAGTCCTACTTGTGCGAGCTTCTTTCTGATCGCCGGCAAAGCTTCTCTAACGGCAGCTTCACCGGATGCAACCAGGTTCTTGGCGTCAGACTTCTTTGTGGAGATCAGCGAGACGCCATCGACGCACGGATGGATGATAATATCCGCTTCTCTTTCATGAAACGAGTCCAGGGCTGCTAGTTGCAGTTTGATCATGCGTTTGGTCACACTACCCATCTTGCGAAATGAATCCGGATTCTCTTTTTTAAATCGTTCATCGATTTGTACTGCTATGACTATGTCGGCGCCAAGTTGCCGGGCGTGGCGCACCGGCACGTTAGCCAGCACGCCCCCATCGACAAACAATTTTCCGCCGATTTCGATGGGTTTTCGCAGTGCCGGCACAGCGGAACTCGCTTGCATCGCCGAAACGAGGCTTCCCTTGCAGATGGAATAGGCATGTCCATCGCACAGATCTATCGCAACGGCACAAAAGGGAAACCCCAAACTCTCTATGCTCTTTTTGTCTTGCGGCAAGAGTCTATCCAGATATTTGTGAAAGCCGCCTCCGAAGTACAGACCGTCATAGGGGTGAATACCAATCAGCCGCGGCGATGAGAAAGCTGGAGCGAGCACCACCCGTAATGCCAAAGGTATTGGAAGAAAAGACTTCATTAAAGAGCCGTCTACAAAACGCTTCTCGATTTCATCCAGCGGAACACCTGCAGTGTACAGTCCTCCCACAATTGCCCCCATAGACGTTCCCGCAATCCCGTCGATCGGGATGCCCGCTGCCACCAGGGCCTTCAGTACACCCACATGGGCCGCACCGCGCATTCCGCCGCCGCCCAGCGCAAGCATTACTCTGGGGCGGTGCCGAGGCAATTGATCTCCGGAATTGGGAGGTTTGCCTGTTGGTTCAACCAGGGGAACAAAGACAAACTGTCCGTCACCGGGGGTGGAGGCATCTGGCAATCCGTTGTCGGCAAGAATTTTTTCGGCTACCGCTGCAGGATTGATGCACAGCAACAACACAAGACCAAGAATTGCTGCGAAAAGGTGTCTGGTAAATTTAGTCATCGGCGCTCCAGGGTCCATGTAAACAGTGTTCTCCTTTTGTGTTTTGGTCGAAGCTGTTGTGCGACAAAACAGGATAAACGCCACCACTACAGAATGAGGACGAATTGACTCTTCCGAGACATGCGATGTCCCTAATGAGTTTTGATGCTCAGGGTAGCTGAACTGCTCTCTTATGACGTTAGCATGGACTCAGGTCGTGGCAGTGGTCGGGAGCGCGGTCGGGAAACCCCTCGTCAGGCAATACGTTGCCGAACGGTTGCTGATAGGACCGCTACGATTTCCTTCCCTGTTCTGGATTTAGTTAACTTATCTAAATTAATGACCGTTATGGAAGGTGTGACGGCTGAGCAATCGGGTCTAGTCCGCTCAAGCGTCGGACTGTTTCGGAAAGTGTTAGTAACGAGAATCGCAGACTATTCAACGTGGATCAGCAACGAGTCACTTTGTAGTCCCCGTTTTTTTTAACTGCTTGATGGCGTTTTTATTGCCAGATTTGGCTGCTTTTGCGAGCCATTCAAGACCAAGGGTTTTGTCTTTTGGAATGCCTCGCCCATCAAGATACATGTTGGCGAGGGCGAATTCCCCGTCCGCATCGTGTTGCGCGGCGGCCTTCTGATACCAGGATACGGCCTGACTTTCATCTTTGCCAACGCCAAGTCCCTGCGTATACAACTCGCCAAGTTGGTATTGCGCTGGTGCATTATTTTTTGCCGCGGCGTTGCGATACATTTCTGCAGCTATCTTATAATCTCGCTTCAGCAAAGTTCCATTGCCATATTCGGAGCCGAGCCAACACAAGGCGTCTGGATGTCCCTGATCAGCTGCTTTTCTCATCCAATTTAGCGTTTCCTTCAAATCTTTTTTGACACCAAATCCATTCTGGTAAAGGTACCCCAGGTTGTACTGAGCTGCAGCTTGGCCTTGGAGTGCTGATTTTGTGTACCATTGAGCCGCCTGCTTGTAATCTTGATGTACTCCAAGCCCCTTCTCATAAGCGTAGCCGAGGTTTATCTGCCCCCTGCTGTCATTCTGCTCTGCACATTTTCTGTACCACTTTGTTGCTTCAATGTCATTTTTTTTCGTCCCTTCTCCAGCCGAGTACATATAGCCAAGGGCAAACTGTGCATCAGCGTTCCCTTGACTCGCGGCTTGTTGGTAGAACTTGATTGCCCTGGTGTAATCCTGCTTCACGTCTGCTCCGGTATCGTACAAGCGTCCCAGGCTTGTTTGTGCCCCGGCATCGCCCTTATCAGCTGCCTGTTGGTAGAACTTGATTGCCTTGGTGTAATCCTGCTTCACGCCTGTTGTTCCGCATTCGTACAACTGTCCCAGCCTTGTTTGTGCGCCGACGACACCCTTATCAGCAGCCTGTTCGTAGTACTTGATCGCCTCTGTGTAATCCTGCTTCACGCCTGTTCCCTTTTCGTACAAGCGTGCCAGGCCTGTTAGCGCGTCGTCAATGCCCCCATCAGCTGCCTGTTTGTAGTACTTCGCAGCAGCGGTATAATCCTGGTGAATTCCGTTACCGGTTTCGTATAACCAACCCAGTTGGTAGAGCGACGTAGCGTCTCCTTGATCGGCAGCTTTTTTGAACCAGAGGAAGGCCTCTGCATAGTTCCGTGTTACGCCGTTCCCAAGCAGGTATAAGGTTGCAAGTCCACGTTGCCCAGACATCCTCCCCTGATTTGCAGATTTGGTATACCACTTGAATGCGGTGGCATCGTCCTTCTGAACGCCCGTTCCATCCTCATAGGCCCTGCCAAGGTTATACTGGGCCAGGGCATTGTTCGCAGTTGCGGCTTCTTGAAATAATCTGAGTGCTCTTGCATAGTCTTTCTTTACACCGGTGCCGTTCTGAAACAGAATTCCCAAATTGTTTTGGGAGGACGAGTTTCCTTGATCGGCGGAGAGTTGGTACCATTTTGCGGCTTCTACAAGATTTTTCGCTATTCCTTCACCATCGTTATACGAAATGGCCAACGAATTCTGAGCATCAGAATCTCCCTGCTCTGCCGCCTTTCTGAACCAGCTCACGGCCATAGCGCTATCGTTTTTTACTCCCAAGCCCTGCGAGTATAAATCTCCCAGGCCGAATTGACCGGCTGCGCAACCCTGATCCGCTGAGCTCTGGAACCAATGTAACGCTTTTTCATTGTTGACGAGCGTTCCGATGCCATCACGATAGCATCGGCCGAGGGCGGCCTGTGAATCGGCATCACCTTGAGTGGCAGCTTTTTTATACCAGTTAAAAGCTTGTTTTTCGTCTTTAGGCATCCCTTCGCCGTTTTCGTTTAATCGGCCAAGGCTGTATTCACCAAAAGTATCATTTTGAGCTGCAGTCAGCTCAAATAGCTTGATTGCTGCCGGATAATCCTTTGGTACGCCCTGTCCGGCTTCGTACATTCTCGCCAAAAAGCCGTTGGCAGTTAAACTGCCCTTGGCTGCTGCCTCTCGATACAACGTGAGGGCCATTTCGTAATTTTGAGCAATGCCTTCTCCCTGTTGATAGGCATAGCCGAGGCCGACCTGACCGGTAACATCGCCCTGCTTCGCAGACTTTTGGAACCACTCCACGGCTTTGGCATCGTCTTTCGGCACTCCCAAGCCATTCTTATAGAAATAGCCTAATTTGTTTTGCGCAAAGGAATCGCCCTTGTTCGCGGCCTTGGTATACAAGGAGAAGGCTTGCTTGTAGTCCTGTGTTACGCCTTCACCAAACTCGTAGCGGGAGCCGAGTCTGCTCTCTGCCTGCAGATCTCCATTTGCAGGTGTAGAAACACCCGTTTTCTTTGCGCTTTGTTTGGGTGCAAGTCCAACTTCCACAGTGTTCTGAATGCTAATTACGCCAACCACAATTGCTATAACCGATATGCCTCCCAGCCACCAGAACACCTTCTGCTGTACACCGACAGTAGAACTCGTGTTTCGGGTTTGACCGGAATGGCGCGATGATTGTGCATGTCCTCCATCACTTGTGCCGTCACCGAGCGAGATTGACTTTTTTAACACTATTACAGGCTCTCGCGGAAGATCCGGGAAATTCTCCGGAACATGAACCTGTTCATTTAGATAGGGGATTTTGTCCGGCGCCAGTGACAGTAGATATCGCAGCAGCCGCGCATGGAGCCGAATTTCTTCACACTTATGGTGTTCCAGTAAATGGAAAGCTTTTGAGGACAGAGGATTGCTAAAGTCCGACTGACGAAAGATAAGGCACTCATCTCCCCCGCCTAGTTGTTCCCAGAGACTCGCGTCCCGGGCAATACATCGAAGAGATGAGTCGATAACCCGAGCTGAGAAATTATCTAAGTGAGGACCGAAATGCTTATCAGATCGGTCTGGATGTTGATAGTTTCTGTGACCGAGCTCGTGCGTACCTAAGTTACTCAGCGCCGCAGCGTACATTCCGTCGTAGTCGACGAGTTTTATGTGCCCTTTGTCGATAAGTATGTTGCCGTGCTGAAGATCTCCGTGGGCAATTTTTGCTTCTCTTAGATCGCTCATCATGCTTTCCCATGCTTCGCAAAGGCGCGTAATGGCGCCAGGATCGCACAGGTGATCTTCAATCCACTGAGACAGTGTTGAGCCAGTGCACCATTCCATCTTCAGGATCGGAAACCAGCGCCCTTGAAAGCGAATTCCCTGTTCCTGAAAATCGAAAGCGAGCGTGTGGGGAAGCTTTAACTCGATAAGGAGATCTTCAATGAGTGTGTAGCGACGTTCAATATCGGGATAATTGTGCAGGAAGCACCGAACTGCCCAGTCGCGATCTTCGCAGTGAAAGCGATAGACACTGGCGAACATACCGGTAACAACTTTTGGCATACCCAGCGCATTCGTTTCAGCCTCACCGCGCTGCAACACCGGGTCGCCGATACAAATTGCAGGATTTTGGATGGCCTCGTCGTAATCTTGAAGAGAAGGCCAAAACAACAGGTGCGTTTCTTTAGCGATGGATGGGTCGTGCAGCATGTTCTCTCGGGTCGGAGACAGGAGAATAGAGTATAACCCGGGCAAGACCGCGATTCTCAAAGGCCTCGCTCATGCTTCGGTTTATATCAATGAGTTGAGTTGAGACCAAGCATGAATTGCAGTTTGCGTGGTCAAACGCTCGCGGCGGCTCACGCGAATGGGACTACATCCATAACTTCTGAAGGTCGCGGACCACACGAAAAGGTGACAGTTGGAATCGGCCGTGCACTGTTACTCCAGATTATTTAGGACACGGTGACGTTTACCTCTCGGTAAACGGTGACGGCTGTGGAAGCTTTGCCTGCTATTTTGTCGACCCGGGGTAACCTACCGAAATGTGAATCAGGCTTAGAGATTCAGCCGAAATCACGTGCTAGACTGCGCATGTGTGTTTTGGTTTGGGAGGATTAGCGAATTGTCAGTTTTTCTCAAGACGCGATTCCTCGCAATTGTGGCGATTTTACTCTTCGGTGGCGCTCTCACCTGGCAGTTGAGTGTCTCCGGTCAGACTCCAGCCTCGCCAGACACTGCAGCTGAAGAAACAAGACCGGTATTGTCGGCACTGAATGCCGTAGATCAGGCTAGATCTGCCGTATCGGAGATACGTGACAAAGCTCGGCAACTGATCAGCGAATGTAGCGATACTCCGCCTCTGACGCAAGGTGGCATATTACTCGAAAGTGGTCCCTTCACCTCAATGGCTGGAAAACACCTCCAGGCACCGCCATGGAAATTGAAGGAAATCGATCAGTCCATCAAGAAGCAACAATGTTTCTTGAGCGAAACGCTGAGCGAGAATCAGCAAGATACAAGACCGTTACGCGCTTCGGAAAAAACGAGACAGCAAATCAAAGACTTGCGCGCGGAGGCTCGAACATCGCTTGCTCAAATGATCGTCGAGGCTAACGGTCTCAGCACGCTGGTGTCTTCTTCATATCCAAATCAAGACGCAGTGATCACATCGGCACGAGTTCTTGCCAAATCAGCCGACGCGGTCGACGAGAAGCTGAAAGAGATGGATAAGGTTCTTAAGAAAGCCAAGAAATGAGCTGGTCTTGATCGGCTCGCAGCGCCACTGCTTATACTTTTTGTTGCCGGGCACAGTGCTGCTTGGCAGTTTTTTGATGTTTGCACTTGAACCCCTTACCGGCAAAATTGTCACACCGGTTTTTGGCGGAACAGCAGCCATTTGGAGCACATGCCTGTTTTTCTTTCAATTTGCAGTGCTCTGTGGTTACGCACTTACTTTTTTCCTTGCCCGATTATCGTTTCGACGCTATCTCATTGTTTATTCGATTCTGGTGCTGTGCTCGGCGTTGTGGATGCGTTTGCCGCACCCGGAGCAATGGCAGTCGTCTCCGGGTGGCGATCCTGTCTGGCAATTACTTTATTTACTGATCTTACACGTAGGCGTTCCCTCGGTACTTCTCTCCTCGATTAGCGGCACTATGCAAGTGCCGCTAATCGAGG
>JAKFUT010000003.1 GCA_021732565.1 Candidatus Obscuribacterales bacterium | reverse complement strand
ATACTGGCAGCACTGTGCTTTATTTCCATTCCAGCTTCCGGAGAACCGGACGCCCCGTCGTTCTGTAAAGAAGGATTCCAGGCGTATAAATCAAATAACTTCGAGAAGGCTCTTACCTGCGCAAACGCTTCGATAAAAATCAGCCCGAGGTTCGGGTATGGTTATTGTTTGCGTGGCTTAGCCTTGATGAGTTTGAAGCGATTCGATGAAGCGGCGCTGGCATTTGACAGAGCTTCGCGGCTTGATCCACAGAATCCCGACTACCCGAAGCTACTAGCTCGGTGTTTGGAAAAACAGAGTGAACCGTTATTTAATTCACCAGACAGCAAATCAAATTCACCGCCTTCACTTCTAGCAACAACAACGCCAACAGCCAGGACCGTATCCCGCATTACGCATAGCACAACCGAAGGAACTTCCGGAAAGCAGGGTAGCCTGCTTTCGAGGTTGAAAGCCTCTTTTCCGGCACCAATTTCTTCAAGCGACATAGAGGTGTTTCGCGGGCAAAATTCTGCGACACTCACGGATGAAGAACACAAACAATTGCATGAGTACAAGAAACTATCTGATCGCCGCAAGTTTGAGATCGAAGCTTTGGCAAATTCCGAAGATTATGGAGTTGATGGCATTGACTCGCTAATTGTGTTTTCCCCCGGAGACGACCCCGTAGAAGCAAAGTTCATTGCGCTAGTAAAAGCGGGATTGCGAATGATTCCCGGCCCCATGAGGGAAAGCTTTCGCAAAGAAGGATACAAGGTGCTACTCGTCACTAATATTTCCAAATCCATCAGTTCAAAGGTCTTGAAGGAGCATCCCCGCGGATATCCAGAGGGAGCCACGTACGCCGAAGTGCCGGCATACTGCGATTCTTCCACGCGCCAGATAGTAGTTGTTCAACCCTCCACATACAGTTGTCCGGACAGATCCGTTTGCCACGAGCTAGGTCACGCGTTTGATCATTTTACGGGTTTGAAGATGAGGCAAGGAGACCCCCCATTTCGCATGTCTCATAGCCCCAAGTTCAAAGAGGCCTATATACGAGACTTGCAGATGTTTCCGGACGAATATCGAAAAACGCTCGCCTACTATCTTCAGCCTGATCAAGCCGGTCAGGAAGAGTTGTTCGCAGAGATGTTCCCACTTATGTACTGCAAACAGCCTCTACTTGGATCAAGGCAAGATCAATTACGAGCAAGCTTTCCCAACGTACTGCTCGACATGCAAAATGCATTCAATGCCTATGATTAAGTAGTCATCCCCACGGGAAAACACCCTCGGCCCGGGTTGACAATTCAATATGACCGCGATGAACCTGGCCTATTGCGGGCAAATTTTAATAAGATACAGGAGATCGAATGTGAGTTTCCAGGTACCGCGAAAACCGAAGAAGCTGTCTGCCAGACTGCAACATCAGATTTCCACCGCCCCTTTAGCGGCTGCAATGCGACAGAAAGTCGAAACGGCGGTACTGCTATGCACCCTGGCACTGTTGCTGCCAGTAAGTCCGGTCCTGGCGGAGTCATTCATGGAAGCTCTCGAACGGGGCGACAAAGCCGTCCGCCGAGGAGACGACCAGGAGGCCATTTCCGCTTATATTTTCGCAAAGAGTCTGGCCGGCACAAACGGATTAAGCGAGGCTCGTCGCAGACTGGCAAAACTGTATCACCAACTCAAACGCTTCGACGAGGCAGAATCCGAATATCAATCTATGATCTCCATGTCGAACAGCATAGACATCAAGATTGATCTGGCGCAGCTCTACATGGATTCCGGCAAATTCCGCAATGCAATGATCATGTATCAGCAATTACTTGCTGATTATCCCAAAGAGTACAAATATGCTTATGCGCTGGGAACCTGTCATGAAGCCACAGACAGCATGGAAAGCGCCAAAGACTACTATCGAAAAGTCATAGAAATGGCTCCGGCATCTGCTGAAGCGGAGGCCGCACTGGGGCGCATGGCCAGATTAGACACAGCCATCAAAGCCGTTCAGAGTGCCCAATTCTTCCCCATTGATCCAGATATGGGTCAAGTCGGCATGGGATGGTGGAATCTCAAGAAAATGCCGATCCACGTCTACATAGACCAGGGTGATTCAAAAAATTATCGACCCGCCATGCGCAGCCACATAATTGACGCCCTGGAAGCCTGGAGGAAAGCATCGGGCGGTAATTTCACTTTTGTAGTTGATCCTCCCGATCCACGCCTGGAACAAGCTTTTAAGACCGCCATGGAGTCAAAAGTAATAGGTCAAAACCTGGAAGACATACCCATGCTTCGCCCTGGAATTCATGTGCACTGGGGAGACAACTATCGGGGATTTTTAGGAATGGCAGTAACTAACGTTGTCGCGGAGATGGGAAGCACCAAGCTGGAACGGTGCCACGAAATTACAAATGTGAATCTGTTCATGCACACCAACGCCCTGGCCGGGGGCCAACCGTTACCAGATACCGCCACCGGCGCCAATGCAAGCCTCTTCGAAGCACAAGACCGTCTTATGGCATACACCGCCATTCACGAACTAGGACATGGCTTCGGACTGCCCCACTCGTCCAATCCGAAAGACATCATGTGCGCCGGCATTTATGCGTTTAACGCTCAAGACATGGTGGAAACCACGGGGCTTTCCACAAACGATATAGCATCGCTAAGACAACACTATAATGGTTTCACTGGCACAGGCATGCCTCAAGACATTGTTGTCCGGCGAAAAGACGGTTCTCCCGTCATCTACCACGATGGCAGCAAGGTCCAATCGGGAAGGGTCTCCAACGCTGCACCAATCAGGATGGCCGCACCATCTCTGACACCATCGCCGCTGGCCGGCTCGGGCAATTCAGCCTCGTTCAAAGAAGTTTCATTTGAGATGGATTCACACAACTATCAGGCTGCTGTGGACAAGTTAACCGCCATTTTGCAAAAGGATGCGCATAATTCAATGGCATTGTATTTGCGCGGGGTCAACAAAGTAATGTTGCACAAATATCCCGAAGCCATCGAGGACTACCAGACCGTCATCAAGATTTCCCCCGGCTCGGAACTGGCCATGAAGGCCGTTAGCGGTCTGAAGAAACTCAACAGGTAACTTTTCGAAGACATTGCTCCCAGCTTAGTGAGCGGTTCATTGATTTATCATCTGCGCAGGCCAGAACCCACCAGTCAAAATGCTCCGTGAATATTCGGTCACAACAGTGTGTTTGATTTGTCTAATTTCGTTTCTTTGCGAAATACAGGTTGCCGCATCTCAAACTCAAGTCTGGATTCTCAGCGATCAGTGGGGATTCCACGTTTGCCCTTCCCCCGAATTAAATGCAAAATTAGTTGCCTGTAACCTTCCGTGTCACTAGCCTTAAATCATGGCTAGTGGCTGCCACGTGCGGCTCCCGGGGCGATTCTGCTCGTACCGATTGCTGCCTCCTCTATCCGAATCCCCTTCCAGACAAAACTACAGTGACTTTGCTACCACCGAACATTGGCATGACAAAACTACTAACGGTGCTACTACTGGTGGTATCCACGCCTATTCTTACAACGTCGCTCTCCGCCTCTGGTGCTGATTTCCGAACAGTAAAACAGATTTATGTACCCGCCCAATCAGCAATGCGCTACCGGGCATTCGCTGCCGTAAACGTGCCGGGCGCAAGATCATGCCCAGGCGGTTGCTCGCTTCCGGAATCCAACTCACTTCTTACTCCGCAGCCGACAGCCGTTATTTTGACTAATCCGCCACGCGCCAACAAAGTGACCCGAAAGAAGGGGCCGCCACAACTGCGTGTTTCGGCTAAACGGCGTTTCGAGAAATCCAAACCGGCACTTCACCATAAACAAGCCAGCGCTCCCAAAAATCCGTCTTATCCTAAGCACACTGCAAAATCAAATTCAAAGAAGGAACCCAAGCAAGTAGATCAAGCCAACGATGTGTCGGCGCTGAGAAATCAGGCAAGATCACTCATGGCGGCCAGTCAGATGGAACAGGCCGATCAGTTGCTGGAGAGGGCTCTGCGCAAGTATCCCAAAAATCGGGAGCTACAGAAAGACTTTGTCGATTCTTCAATCTTTCAGGCGCGGCAACATCTAGCTTGCTGCCAAAATGAGTGTGCCGCTCGTCGCCTGCGCGATGCACTCTATGTAGATCCCGACAACACCACGGCCAATACTCTGCTAGATCAAGCGTTCACTAAGGCCGGGCTAGATCCAGGCAACGCGGCTACCCACAGTTCGATGGCGGGCTGTATGCTGTCGCACGGACGCGATCTGGGCGCAATTGTAGAATATCGCAAAGCTCTGGCACTGAGACCAGATGCAGCAAACTATTTGAAGCTGTCAAAGCTCTATACCAAATATCGGCAGTACAACGAAGCATATCCCGCATTACAGGCAGCCGCTGCATTAGCTCCCTATGATTTTGATGTACAAAGTGAACTTGGCTTTGTCAGCCAGGCGGTAAATGATCAAAGCGGCGCCGCCGAAGCTTTTACCAGAGCGCTGGAAATCAAACCTGAGCACCCTGTTATGGCAGAAGCGTTGATTCAGTTGCGACAGGGGCAATTAGGAAAGACGAAGAGTTTATCCGACACAATGTCTCTTGCCCGCGCATATGTTTTGTCCGGCGAAGATGATCGCGCAGCTAAAATGCTTAAGACTGAGTCTGGCCGGTTTCCCGGTCTAGAAGAAAAGATTCCGGAGATTATGAGTACAGAAGTCGAACGAAAGAAACTGTCAGCAGACCTCACCAGTTCAAAGGCGGCCTCTGCTGCCTCAAAATCGACCATGCAAGACTTCCTTCTGTATGGCCCGACGCCCGTAAAGCACTCCGCCTCAGCTGTCCACAGCAACGGACTTGCCCGGCCGGCAGCCACCGGTTGTAGCGGATGTGGATCGGCAAGACTGAGTTCAACGGGCCGGTAACTGCATCTTTGCGGTCTTCTGGAGCTGAGTCCTCCTGGTCTTCGTTGTTGCTTGCGGCAGCGCGATGAGACGTGTTACCAGAAATATCAGTGTTCGGCGTGCAATTTCCATGACGCGGCAGTTTGCCGCCGGTGGAAGCGCGCCCCTGCACCCACACGGAACCCCACGCACGCACTTTTCTTGGACTTCGCTTTGCTTTTCCGACTCTATATCTCAACCCGGTTACCCGAGGCTCGCTCTGTCTGCGACAGCGGGAGTCCCGCCCGCTGCTAAAGCGAAATGTGCCCCTGTCAATTTTGTGCAGTTCAGACATACTAACCGCCGGAACAAGCCCATAAGTGCTGCAGGCGGTTTGTTTCCGTTCTTGCATCGGCGGGTAAAATTCGAAATGACGTACAATCAAAGATAGCGCGCGCACTGCATGGTATGTGAAATTGGGCACTGTTGGTCCGGGAACGATTGTAGATGGTCGATATGAGTTGCTCAAGCATCTTGGCGACGGGGGCATGGGAAGCGTATTCCTGGCTCTTGAACCAGAACTCGATCGAACCATCGCGATTAAATTGCTTCACACCACGCTGGTAGGAGACCCGGAAAGTCGCGTGAGATTTGCTCGCGAGGGCAAGGTTCTCTCTCAACTATCTCACCCTAACCTGCTTTTTATTTACCGCTTAGGTATTTGGGAAGATACGCCTTACATAGCTATGGAATACCTGGAAGGGCGCACCCTCAGCGATATTATCGTCGAGCAGGGTCCCATGACCTTTGAGCAAATGCGAGCCATCGTCGGGCAAATTTGCGAAGGGATGCACGCAGCACACCTCCAGGGTATCGTCCACAGAGACTTGAAACCAACAAATGTTGTGGTCACACCCGACGGTACTGTTAAGGTGCTCGACTTCGGCCTGGCGCGCATCCTCTCCCTTGGAAGCACAGGCCAGAACCTCACATTGACGGGGCAGGTTGTCGGCAGCATCTATTATTTGAGTCCCGAGCAATGCATGGGCCGCCAGGCCGATGCCCGATCAGATATCTACGCCACTGGCTGCCTGATACATGAATGTGTTTCCGGCACCCCGCCCTTTAGCTCAGATAGCCCGGTGGCTGTCATTCACAAGCATGTCTCCGAGCCTTATCATCCCTTATCTAAGTCGCTAAATACCCCGGCGGGACTAGACGAAATACTATTTAAAGCGCTGGCAAAAGATGCAGGTGATCGATATCAATCAATGATCGAGCTAAAAGTAGACCTGGAAATGGTATCAGGCGGAGCGACGATCTCCAGAGGATTTATCGCACCGCCCCCCCGCAGAAAGGCGACCCGACCACTGTTGCTTGCATCGGTGTTGGCTGCAGTGGCAATTACAGCGACTCTATTTTTTTCAACGAGTAACAACGCTCCAAAGGGCTGGGAAGCCCCTGAACACGATCATCCCCTTGAAGGACGAGTAAAAGAAGCAGAGCGTTTCGGAGAGCTATTTCGCACGGCCACCACGAATAATCAAAAACAACGGTATGCGTTATTTCTCGATCGTCGCGTTCACGGTCTTGCAGTCACTGGCGACACGTCTACCGAACAAAGATCGCGAGTCGAACGGCTCTTAAAATTGGAAGCCGCCGAATCGTGGAAATATCTGACTAATGGACTGAGCGAACGGGTCTATTTTTGGATGGATCTCGCCGATCTACATCGCCAAGACTATAAACTAGCAAAAGGCAAGAATGAAGAGCTATTGGCCAAAATAAGATGCTACCTGGATCAGTCCCTGGCGGCCTGGCAATTTTCTCTGTCGCCATCTGCTGGACTTAATCTGCGACTTAAAAGATGTTTGGTTCAGGTGGAATGCAGGAATCTCACCGAGGCGCTGAACGAACTCGATGCAGCTCTGCCGTTGGCTCGCTCAATGGACGAAGAATATGCCGGCGTGGCTGTACGCTCCGCTAATGCGCTCAAGGCTCGACCACACCACGTAGATAAGTTGATAGGATTTGCCAACGATCTTCTGCTCTCAGCTAAGTCTGCGAACTTTACCAAATTTGAGGATCAGGCGTTGATGTGCGATATCATGTTATCTATGGCTGAATTTTGCAAAACGAGTAATGGAGCACCTGCTGACATAGATTTTTTCGTTTCGCATGCTCAGACATGGTCCAATTTACTCTCGGCCAACACCGTGAACCAGAGCGCACAAGAGAAATTACGCAAAGAGCAAATAGCACAATTGAAAAACCATAGTGCCAGCCTTCTAAAATAAAGAGCGAATGACCCGACGATCATTCGCTTTCTTTCTTGAATTGATTTTGATGCTACTCACCAGAACCAGATTCCCTTTTGCCTTGGAATTTAAAGTCTGAAGCGTTCAAGCCTGAAACAAATTGCTTGAACTCTTCAGCTTCTGATTCCTCTCGTTCCGGTTCAGCCGGCACTGTGGCCTCAGCCACTACAGGCAGGGACACATATATAGGTGCGTTGGATAGTAGCGCCACCGCCACAGCATCCGATGGGCGTGCATCGAGAACTACCGCAGCAAGGTTCGACTGCGCCGGGGCCAATACCATATTGGCCAGGTAGCGGCCATCATCAAGGCCGGTAATCTCGACATGATCAACACGATTACCCGTCTCACCGATAACATCAAGCAAGAGGTCATGCGTCATCGGGCGTGGTGATTTGATGCCGTATTGCGCCCGCTGAATGGCACCGGCTTCATGAATTCCAATCCAGATGGGCAAAATCCTCCGTTTCTCGCCATCAGTCAGCAGCAAGATAGGCGTACCGGTGTACGCATCAAGACCAACATTAACCACAAACATTTCTATCATCGTTTTAGCAGCTTTGCTGCTGGTTGGGAGACTGCGGTCCAAAAACCGATCCGTGATGTTTAGGACACTGAAATTAAACGGGATGTTCCCTCAAAGCGGTCATCCTTGCACCAAAACAGGCATAGTAACCCGATTTGCAGCTCTCAACCGGTACAATATGTTCGCCCGCGCTCTAAACAGTGATTACCAGAAGCATTGTCGGCAGCTGCTTTCAGGTACATGCAAACCACCGGCGATATCATTGTCCCAATCTTGTACTTCACCTGGGTGGCGCAACTAGCTCACGGTTAGTGCCGGAACTGAGCGGATGTTCAATCCATGGATTGCTTCATCCTCTTCCGAGCCTCAGTCTCTACCTGGCGTCTTGCTAAACCGCAAATGAAGGATGCACTATATTCAGTACCATACACGCCAATCTCTACCGATGACAATGTCTCGAGCGTAGAAGGAGTGCGTAACCAGCCTATACACGCGTTGCCACTGCAACGCATCGGCAGTGCTAACTGATTTACTTCGACGTGCTCACACTGAGAGCGCCCACCAGTAAGCTTGCACGAGGATAGGCACTGGATTTCGTGATGGTATCGTTACGAATACAGGTCGAAAATCATCCATTCCCTGGTAAGAGATCTATAATAAAACCAGTGAGAAACCCAATGTGCGTGGCGTTATTAACCACCGCAAGGGCAGCAGGCAACCGGCTATAGCCCGAGCCTGAAGGCGCCGAATTAAATCGGCGCCTATTTTTTCGGATTGGGTCCAGAGCGGTCTCTTGTTTGCCAAAGCGTTTACATGTGCCGCAACGCAATTATAGACCTGTGCGCTGAGGCATCTTTCCCAGTTGATCAATCGAGACAATCTGGCGTTAGGGTCTGGTTGCCGAGTATCTCGATGGCGTCAATATCTTTTCAATTTCCATAGCTAGTGTCAGATATGGTAGCAACGAATAGCTCACCATAGACAGTTCCATCAAATGGCGTCCCGTCTGCGCCTTCAGTTCTCCAAGAAGTCCAAATTGGCTGCGATCAGGAATCACGGTTTTGAATACGAAAAATTCTTCCGGAACAGATCGCAACTTTGACTCAATCTCCAACTCAGCGTTTCTATCCCGCCTGAACCTGGTGAGTAGAATCCCGAGAAGCTTCAGATCTGCATTGAGCGCCATGTCGCCGTTCACTATTTCATGCACCTGTTCAAGCATTCGCTCAAGCCCGGTCAGACTGATCACCGACGCCAGGGTCGGAACAATCAAGTAATCCGCCGCCACAAGAGCGTTCAATGTAAGCATTCCCTGACTCGGCGGGCAGTCAATAATCGTGTAGTCAAACCTGCCGCGAAGAGGCGTCATTGCTTTGCGTAATATTCGTTCTGGTTCCGATGACAGAGCATCGGGACTACTGTCCAGGGTCAGCTCCGTCATAACAAGATCGGCCGACGCGGGTATTAAAGATAAATTGTCTCGAATGCGCAATATGCACGAATCAACATCCTGGCCCGATTCGTAAATCGTTGCCAGATTATTCTCTATGGCCTTTTCCTGGGTCGCCTCGTCTAGCTCCATGCTGTACGTAAGGTTGCACTGGGGATCAGAATCAATCATCAGTACGTATTTGCTCAGCCGCGCAAAGGCGGCGCCCAGATATGCAGCCGTGGTTGTTTTAGCAACCCCGCCCTTTTGATTCGCTACACAAATTATGCGGTTCTTTCGTGCCTTGGCCACCAGTACTCCGATCGCTCACCATTTGCGTGCTGGCACTTCACCAGCCGCACCTACAAGCTTATCAGCGCATTTGCTGCCGCACAACATTGGAGATGAAAGGAATCTCTGCGTTCTTGCCTAGAGCTGCAAATATCACCCCGTAAAACGGAAGGAGCGCGAAGGCCCCCAAAACGGCTTGAGCTACAAAGGCTAAGCCGTTATAGATCTGAGCTCCGG
This sequence comes from Candidatus Obscuribacterales bacterium, assembly GCA_021732565.1. Lineage (GTDB taxonomy): Bacteria > Cyanobacteriota > Vampirovibrionia > Obscuribacterales > Obscuribacteraceae > JAKFUT01. The sequence continues at coordinate 9,382 of JAKFUT010000003.1, read as the reverse complement.
TTCCCGGCAAGGCCTCGGTCAGCATGGTGGCCAGTGGCATCGTAATGAACCCTAACGAACCCACACACCACGAGAGCAAAATTGCAAGAATTCCCAAAATGATGGACTGAAGGAAGTGAAAGCGGAAGAAGTCAGACTGAGTGCTGCTACGGGACAGAATAATGTAGACAATGCCTGCCAACCCTGCAGTGAGGTAGCAAAGGACTGCTACAACCCGCTCGAGTGCTGTCGCTTTATCTTGACTTCTCCACGGCATATCGAATCCTTGACCTGATTGAGGTAGACATTCCTCACTTTATCAATTTTATCGATTCTTTGCACATCTGATCAACATACCGGGAATGATGTCGTCATGTGCGAAAAAACATAGCACCTGTGGGATGTTTTCTACTTGACCATATCGCCGGTGATGTTTTCTCTTGAAAAAATACCATTCCCGATGTCGTCAAGTAATCAGGTCAACGACGTTATAAGATGCTCGTCAATCAGGTGAAGCAGAACAATTTTAAGCGGGCGGGTCCTCGTCGCCGCGTCCGCGCTAGCCGCTCGTTTTCGCGCCAGAGCGCGCTCAACTCGCTTCAATTTGCCGGCGTACCAACCTTCCCGCTGAAGAACGGCACTAACTCTTGAGCCGGGATACGGGTTTGTTCGCCACTCTTCATGTCCTTAATGCTGATGGTATTGGAGGCTAATTCATCCTCCCCTTGAATCACGGCAAACCTGGCACCGGTTTTGTTGGCTTTCTCCATCTGCTTACCAAGGCCCCTTGGCTTTCCCGAAGGAGCAAAATCTAAATCGCAGCTTATCCCCTCGCGTCGGAGCCGCGTGGCAATGCTAAGCGCTGCCTTTTCATCACAGGAAACAGCAAAGACGCTTGGCCCTGAACCAGAGGGAGCATCCGAAATTATGCGTACTCGTTCCAGACCCATGGCCCATCCAATTGCGGGAGTTCGAGTGCCGCCGAGAGTTTCAATTAGATAGTCGTATCGACCGCCGGCACAGACGGTAGACTGTGCACCGAGCCGTTTATCTGTGGTGATAAACTCGAAAACAGTGCGGCAATAATAATCCAGACCTCGCACCAGCCTATCGTTGAGCACGGGCTTGAGCCCGGTTTGCTCCAGTGCACTGAGCAAACCGTCCCAATGTTCTTTGCATGGCTGACAGAGCTCGGCTATCGTAGATGGCAGGTTCACAAATTGAGCCTGACAAGTCTCCACCTTGCAATCTAGCATGCGCAGAGGGTTCCGCTCGAACCGCTCTTTGCAGTCCTCACAGAGCAAGGGCAACTTGGGTTCAAGAGTTTGGCGCAACAGGTCGCGATATCGAGGGCGGCAGTCGGTACAACCGATGGAGTTGAGCTCGAGCCGACAGTCCTTGATGCCTACCGCCTCAAGACAGTCATTAGCAATAAGGATCACCTCTGCATCAATGGCCGGGCCGCTGCTGCCTAAGGCTTCGATGCCAATCTGGTGAAACTGCCGCTGGCGTCCTGCTTGCGTGCGTTCATAGCGAAACATCGGGCCGAAATACCAGAGCTTCACCGGTGGTGTCAACCGATGCATTCCATTGCTGAGGTAGGCTCGAACAACGCCCGCAGTTCCTTCCGGACGAAGGGTAATCGAGCGATCAGATTTATCGAGGAACGTGTACATTTCTTTATTCACGATATCCGTCGTCTCTCCAACACCACGCTTGAAGAGGTCGGTATTCTCAAAAATCGGTACACGAATCTCACGATAAGCGGCCAGATGGATGACATGCTTTAGCCTTGATTCCAGCCACTGCCATTGTTCGGCTTCTTCCGGAAGGATGTCGTACACGCCGCGGGGGGCGCCGATTAATTCACTCATGTCATCACCTGAATTCTAAAATGTTGCGCTGGCGCACTCATTCTTCTGCGCCGCAACAGCTAAGGAATTTTCATTGTACAGGTGCAGGCCCGTGGAACCCAGTGGTTGCAACGGAATGAAAAGCCCGTCAATCGCCGGTCGGAGTCACGCCTGCACCTTCAATCATTAAGACCACAACTTTTTCTGGTGCTCTGGTGCGGTGCATTACACCCTTCGGCACTGTAAACCCTTGTTTCTGCTGTAGTTCGACCGTGCGTTCTTCAAGATCTATAATTAGTTTTCCATCAACTACGTAGAAAAATTCGTCTTCGTTATCATGTTTGTGCCAGTGAAACTCGCCATGCAATATGCCCAACCGCACCACGCAATCATTGACTTTGCATAGTGTCTGGTTGTACCAGTCTTCCTTGCACAGATCGATCAATTCCTGCACATTCACAAGTTCAAGGGGTTGATACTTAGCGTCAAGATTAATTGAGTATGCTGTTGTGGACACGATACTTCCTCACCATCGTCCGGCAACTTCTGAAATCAGCCTGCTGGATCAGTTCTACAGGAGGATGCTACATCAGGTTAGTGACCGGAGGAAGCTTTGTTATTGAGTATTGAGCATCGTCGGTAGCGAGTCTGGCGCAAAACGAGAGACTGTTTTTTTCAGGCACCAGATTCGGTTCTTCGTTGCATCTTTGCGAGGGTCCAGCGCAGCCGGCACTCTTGACGACCGAATAGTGGCTCCGGGCATGTCACAACCTGGCGATCACTTGACGACCGACTCTTTGACCATTTCGTCCTCATACGTATTCTCCGCGAAATAGAGTGGCTCATTTTCCCGATTGTCGATAAATCTTTGACACAACCGGGAAGAATAGCAATGATATGAAAACCGCTATGAACATTGCTAACCACCAGTTAAGGCTGTTCGGCACTCTCGAATTCGATGAAGTGCTGCAAGCGGTCTATGGCGTTTGCGAGGAATTGTGGTCGCCACCGGCAATGGGGCTGCTGATTTGGGATGCCGACCTCGAAGTCTTTAGCGACACGCTGTTTTTCGGACCGAAGGGTGCTTCGCTTGAACCACTGACAGAGATATTTGCTGGCAGACTGGAACGACACATGGATCTTTCAGGACCCGCCGCAGGTGTAATTGAGTCCACCCGCGACCAGATCGAAAAATTTCCCGGGGATCTTGCGCCACTTTATTATCTACGTATTCAAGAAGGTGAGGCACTCACTGCCATTATCCTGCTTGCCGGAATTGGTGAGCAGCAACCGGCCGAACTAGAGGAAAGCCTCAAACCCTACTCTTTGTTTCTTGCTCTCAACAATGCCTGGGAAGTTCGGGAACTCAAGCGTGAGAACGAACGACTCCGTAGCCGCTATGATGATTTGGAACTAACCAATTCAAATCTGGAAGAGCAGACTCGCAAACTCATTCGAGACGTTGAAGTTAAGGATGCACTGCGTTATCGCCGCATGGAAAAGGAAAAGGTTCTCTTTGAAATCAGCTCGGCGGTGCGAAGTTCTCTTGAAATCCAGCAAGTCCTCGAAATGGCTTGTCAGAATCTCGGCAGGCGCCCTTTCGAAGTGAGCCGTGCACTAATCTTGCGTGTGCTTGCCGGATCCGACCTGTTCGTCTACGAGCACCACGACGGGCAAACTCAGCCGGTGCGAGACCGTTTCTTCTCCGAAGCAGGACGACAATTTGTGGAGGTAGTTCTTTCCAAGACCGCGCCCTGTGAGCTGTCTGAACGGGATGAAACCTTGATAGCCGGATTCGATCCCGACTTTCTGCAAAGCTTCGGATTCATGTCGGCGCTGCTAGTTCCTATTATCATGCGCGAAAAAACCATCGGCGCTATTTTCTTGCAAGATTGCAAATTTCCACGGCAAACTTGGAGCATCGACGACTTGACTTATTTCGGCGCACTGGCCGATCAGTTATCAGTGGCCATTGAAAACGCCGACTTGCACGAAGAGAAAAAGCAACAGGCTGTCACCGATGGTCTTACCGGCATAGCCAACCGCCGCCACTTCAACGAAGTATTTGCCAAGGAATTCGAACGGGCCAGACGGTACGCCGAGCCGTTGTCACTGGCAGTTTTTGATCTTGATTATCTTAAAAAGATCAACGACACTTACGGCCACTCGGCTGGCGATGATGCTATAAAGGCTATAGCCAGAGTACTGTCGAACTCATCCAGATCGATAGATCTTCCGGCCAGATACGGTGGTGAAGAGTTCTGCCTTCTGCTACCCAATACGCTCCTGGAGGAGTCGGTCTTGATAGCCGAGCGCATCCGGAAAATTATCAACGAGACGGGAATTGAAGGACCAGGTCAAATTTCAGCTTCCATCGGAGTTGCCAACTTTCCTCTGCACGGCAGTGATCCAGACGATCTTTTCAATAGAGCGGATGAGGCACTTTACGCCGCCAAGCAAGGGGGAAGAAATCGGGTATGTGTGTATGACCTCCCGGAGGGGAATCCAGAATCCGTAGCGAAGTAAAAGAGGTAAAGGAGTAAGTCGATGGGATTATTAGACGACGTTGTTAAGGGTGTTGGCGACGGCATCAAGACAGTAGGTGAAGGGTTCAACAAGATACAGAACAAGACGCAAGAAACGATGCAGTCGATGAACCTGGAAAACAGGCTACGTGCGCTTGAAGCAAAGAAGTCCGTTGCCCTTACAAATCTCGGCAAACTTGTATATGACAAGTATGAGAAGGGAGATGAAGTCGGCGAAGATGTTCTGAAACGAAAAGTCGGAGAAGTTGTCGAGATTGAGAAAGAGATCGATATGGCAAAAACCGAACTCAACACAATCAAAGAACAAAATAGTCCAGATGTCTCGCAGTCGACCAAGGCGGAGAACCGAGCAGGGTATGCAAGAACACCCGGTTTTGTTTGCCCTCACTGCCAGGCGCCCGCCAATCAAGAGAAACTTTTCTGCGCTTTCTGCGGCGGAGAATTGAAATCCAAGAAAAATGGCGGCTCAGAATCCTCACATTCCTCTGAAGGCTCCGAAGCGCCACCAGAAGGGTCCTGAACCGATCTTTGATACTTTGCAAAAATCCTGTTCGTAGAATCACCATTTTCGACAGCCGCGGAACTTCTTAGGATGATCCGCGGCTGGTTCATTTGGATTCGGGGTATCAGGGAGCTCTATACAACCATGGCAATTGCAATTCCAGGACAGATTGAAACCGATCGATTTATTATCCGCAGACCTTCCGAGGATGACATCGCCGCATATTTTGCTGCATGGTTTGAATCTTTTGAACACATCAAGCCATGGTTTGGTCCGTGGGCCAAGGAAGTACCGACGATCGAGAAAGTAGCAACATCTATTCGAGAAGCAATGGCCGAGTGGGACGACGGCAAGACTCTCACATATTTGTGTTTCGAAAAAGAAAGCGGCAAACTAGTAGGCAGAGCGTTCTTCAGCCATCTTAACTGGGACCTGCCCAAAGGAATGGTGGGCTATTGGGTACGAAAAGGACACCAGAGAGACGGTGTCGGGTCGGAAATGGTGCAGGCCCTGGTAAAAATGGCATTCACTGATTTGCAGTTTCAACGTCTTGAATTATACGTAGATCCGCGCAACAACCCGGCGGTGCAGTTTGCCGAGAAGCTTGGATTCTTGTATGAAGGACGAATGCGCAACTACAGCTACGACAACTTCGGTACGATGCGCGATTATCTTGTCTATGGCATGACACCATTCGATTTTAAGACGGCGCCGAAGCCCTCGTTTGCTTTTGCCAACAGTACCCCAACACGCCATCTGTCGGCGCTGGTAGTGTGAGGCGACGAAAAGAATAGGAAGGTCGCCATGATTGTGGCGAAAAAATACCTTTCGAGCGATGGTCCTCCAATAGCCGGGTTGCGTTCTAGCCGAGCGCACATTTTTCGAGCGCTGAAGCGAGTTCGCCCATGGAGCCAAATCGCTTCAAGGGATCCTTTGCCATCGCCTTCTGCACTGCCTTTTCGAGTGCTTCCGGAACTTCCGTTCGCAACTGTCTGATTGGTGTTGGCGTTTCATTGATGTGCAAATGAAGTGTCTCAAGAACATTACGACCAGACAGCGGCGGCCGTCCCGTGAGAATTTCGTACATGAGACATCCCATTGAGTATACATCTGAGCGAGCATCGAGCTGCCGGCCCGAACACTGCTCTGGACTCATGTAGAGCGCAGTGCCCAGGATCTCGCCTGAGCGAGTTAATCGCAACTTGTCGCTATCTTGATCTTCGAGCGTTCGTGATACTCCAAAATCGACAATTCGCACGTGTTCGGATGTGCCCCGTTTTTCAATCAAAACGTTTGCCGGCTTAAGGTCGCGATGAATAATGCCGTGTGCATGTGCATAGCCGACACCGTCACAGATCTGCTTACATATATCGATACACCGTTTCAACGTGATGGCATGCCCTCGGTTGAGAAGCCGCGCCAGCGATTTTCCTTCAACATAATCCATGACAATATATGGTTGCCCGCAGCTGCTCACGCCAAAATCGTGAATACCAATGATGTTGGAATGCTGTAGCTTCTTGAGCGTGGCGCCTTCATGTTGAAACCGTCTTACGTATGATTGATCCTTTAAATGCGAAGACTCCAATAACTTCATAGCAAGGCATTGATTCTTCGCCTTGTACCATACCTTGAACACTGTGCTCATCGGGCCGCTGCCGAGGACTCCTAGAATTACGTAGTTCTTGCTAAGCGGCTCGCCCACCAGAAATTCAAGAACTTCGCTGGTGAGCGTCGCGCGATCATCAGGACACACACTGAGCGTAGTATCAAATGTGGTATCGCACGTCGGACATCGCCTCGTCTGAACTTCCTGGCGCTCAACTGCAGCACTCAACGCCACAGGGAACGAACCGAAGCTGCGCCGTAGCCACGCACGCATGCGCCAGGACAACTCCTTGAGATTGAATGGTTTGATTAGATAATCATCTGCGCCAGCGTCAAAACCAATCTCCTTATTATCGAGAGAGACTTTGCCCGTGAGCATAATCACAGGGGACTTTCCGCCCGCCATGCGATAGGCACGACAGATCTCGATTCCGGATCTACCAGGTAACACCCAATCCAGCAGAATCAGATCGAAGGTATCTTCCTCCACTGCTTTGGCGGCATCAGTTCCATCATAGGCTACTTCAACTTTATGGCCTTCAAAGGTAAGCCAATCAGCCAGCGTGTCGGCAAGATCATGATCATCTTCAACTACTAGAATTCGAGCCATTAATTTCAGGACTCTTGCTGATCAACGTCGTTGCTGAGTCCGACGGCGACAAATGCCTGCGATCTCTACAGGGTTTATACCAACTTCCGTACAAAATTCCAGTTCACGACTCCTCAAATGGATCATAATCGTGCTCATCTAATCCGAAGGTCCATGCAACCGCTTGCTTGGCTGTCATCACGTCTGGCGAAACCGCAAGCAGGTAAGTTCTAAAACTACCATCTATTTGTGCGGTTTTGTTGGTAACCTGAATAAATCTGGCAGGCTCTCCGTCTGGCAAAACTTTGTGAAAGAGCACACCGTAAGTGTCTCGATGAATCTCGTCGGCACCGCTTGCCATCACATATTTGGGTAAACCGTAGCGCGCAAGCATGAGCGAACGTATCGCTGCATTGCGTTCATTATCAATATCCTTAGCAATGAATCTACCTTCTGCCACATTTTGACTAACGTTCATGTTCGCTTTGCCGCAGTATGGCTGAGCTCGTCGAGGTACCTTAGAATCATTCCCGAATTTGATGGAGCTAAAGGCAGCTTTCGCGTTAAACTTTGCACGCATCAGAAACGGAGCAGGCTGCGGACCATACGATCCGCTACGGAGAAACAAAACTGAATCAATCGAATCCAAGCGGATTTCTATTTCCGGCGATCTTCATGCAATTTGACAACAGCACGCCCCTGGAAATAAGGCCGCAACTGAACGGGGATATAGATCGAGCCATCCTCCAGTTGATGATTTTCCAACAATGCGATCAATATTCGCGGCGTTGCAATAGCGGTATTGTTCAAGGTATGAACGAACCGTTTCTCCTTCTCTCCTCGATAACGAATATTTAGTCGCCTCGACTGAAAGTCATGAAATGTCGAGCACGAGTGTGTTTCGCCATATGCAGCTCGACCAGGCATCCACGTTTCAATGTCGTGCTTTCGCACCTGCCCCAGTCCCATGTCTCCGGTACAAACCGCGACAACCCGGTAAGGAAGTTCCAACGCCTGCAAAATATGTTCCGCATTTTGCAATAGCTCATAGTGAAGTCGTTCCGATTCCGCCGGATCATCTTCGCAGAATATTACTTGTTCAATTTTCTGAAACTGATGAACCCGATACAGCCCTTTGGTATCACGCCCCGCCGCTCCGGCCTCTCTACGAAAGCATGTCGAAATACCAGCGAAACGTACCGGCAGATCGTCCAAGGCAAATGTCCTATTCTTATTCATTGCCACCACGCCAACCTCCGATGTTCCGGTCAGAAACAGCTTGTCGCGCTCTAGCTCGTACGCGTTCTCCTCCCCCAGCGGAAAGTAACCGGTTCCAAACATCGCGTTTTCACGCACCAGCAACGGTGGCGCTACCGGAATAAACCCTTTCGCTAACACGATATCCAGAGCCATTCGTAGAACGGCCAACTCAAGAAGGGCACCATCTGCGATCAGCGCATAAGCCCGCGAACCAGCAATCTCACGAGCCCCTTCGAACTCCGCCATTCGATGCAGCATCACTAGTTCAAGATGATCTTTCAATACAAAGTCTTTGGTTGTTGGACTACCTTCCTTGCGCAGCTCTAGATTATCTTCATCTGTCTGGCCCTCCGGTACATCATCGTGTGGTATCGACGGAACCAATGCCATAAGACGTATCCATTGCAGCTCTATGGTTTGCAAGTCTCTTTCAACCGCTGTCAATTGCTCACCAATCTGGCGAGCTTCCGCAATCTTCAACTCTCTATCCGATGGATTTGCAGCGATCTGTTCGGTCAGTCTGTTTCGTTGCTCGCGCAAGCGATCCACTTCTACCTTCACGGTTCGGCGTTCACCATCCGTGGCGATCAGTTCGTTCAAATCAAGCGGAACACGCTTGGTTAAAATCGCCTTGCGATAAGGGTCCGGATCTTTTCGTATCTTCTCAATGTCAATCATTAATCAGTACCTCAATGTCATTCGCTGGCAGCGAGGCACAAAAAAAAGCCTCGCTTACAGCGGGCTTCTAATGGCTGGATTCTAAAAACTCTTATGAGCTAAAAGACGGCACATTCCCGCATCTCTTGAAACCTTGAGATGAGGATGATAAAAAAAGGTGTGCCAATCGGTTCATATGTTCACTATAACCGGGCTTTCACGTTTGTCAATCAGATCACGGAACTGTGTAAGGAGTTGTAACTGGACTTACGGATGATAAGTGGTTGGTTTTTTTGATTCGCAATGGAAATACCCCGCGGTGCCTGGAATTGAAGGCGCACGAGTATGAAGAGCGAGCGGGGTCCTGATGTTTAGTGTGCCAATCGGT
>JAKFUT010000036.1 GCA_021732565.1 Candidatus Obscuribacterales bacterium | reverse complement strand
AACCTTGAGATGAGGATGATAAAAAAAGGTGTGCCAATCGGTTCATATGTTCACTATAACCGGGCTTTCACGTTTGTCAATCAGATCACGGAACTGTGTAAGGAGTTGTAAGCGGATCATCACAGCGAGCGACCGCCGATGCCACATGCACCGAGAGCAGAAGCCGCAAATCTGCAAATCTGAGGCAGAGCGAGCATAGGATAATTTGTCCGTCAACCTTCCAAAAGCATCGAGCTCCGCAGTTAATTGTGGAGGCTCCAATCCACCTCGGGCATAACCACCTCACGCGGCGGGGCAAATTTAAAACGCGGCTTCTGAAATTGAAGCCGCGTTTCATTTTCTATACTTCGCTATCTAATGCGCAAGTTATACGCGCGCGCTCTTTCCACAATCCGGACAGAAGAAGAACGACGGACTTAACTTGGCGCCACAGTGCTGGCAATCTCTTAAGCCGTGATCTGCCGAACGCTCTTCGGTAGGATAACGTCCAGACAAGATCTCTTTGTACTGCCCGCCTTCCGACCACTGCTTAATTTCCTTGGCTCGGTAAATCGGCAGGGGATGCGATAACCGCATTTCATACATCAATTTGTAGAACTTGTTCAGGGTGCTGTAATCAAAGTCTTCGTAGGCACCGCCCTGGCGCAAGAACTCATTCACATCGGTTTGATCGAATACTTTCTTGGAACCACCAGCCAGCTTCATGTGAAGACGAATGGCAACGTTTGGATCTTGTAATACAAGAAGCTCGGCTCTGTCAGCTGTAAGCTCTGATTTCCTCGCCCAGTCCGAGAGAGAAATCATCAGCGCCATCGAAACGATGGGGCCTGCCAGGCCAATGTATTTGCCCAGCAAGTCCAGCAGGAAGTATGCCAGGCTGCGATATAGAACGTGTCCGGCCTTTACGTGACCAAGCTCATGGCCTAATACCCCCATCAACTCTTCGTCATCTAGCAAATCCACCAGTTCGGAGTGGATTACTATGAATGGCCGTTCAGCGCCAAATGTCCAGGCGTTAACAGCAAAGTGATTGATTAGATAGAGGTCTGGTTCGTGCATGTCAAGAATTTCGCATGCCTCTTTGAAAAGTTTGTGGACCCTGTGACACTGTTTGGTAGTGACATGAATCGCCTGTCCCATGAGCATGATTCGGAACATGCGCTCAACACCAAGTTCTAGAAACTTCTTCAGCACTTGATCCAGCACTGGAATCTTCCGCAGCGCTTCAAGAGCGGCTCGGTCCAGCGGGTGCTCAAATGCTGTCGAGCTTATGCGGGGAAACCTCTTTCTCACCTTAATTTCTTCTACTGCGCTCATGTCTTCTCCAGCGTTTTAACCGGGTTTGCTAGCTTTCATTTAAGCACTCCCTGGTCGACCGTGCACTCGGACTCATTGCAAGCTTTGTTAGCTCAGAGCCTTTTTTGGTCGCCTCGTCTGTGCTTTTTCCTTTGTACCCGAATTCCAAATTCAATCTTCCCGGGATTTGGAGTCAACGTGTGGAAATTTTATCAATTCATCGTTGTCACGCAGAACCACCAATTTCCAAGCGGTAGTACGATGTTCATCTGGCTGCGAGTGTCGAGCAAAAGATTGACTATCGTGGCGTGACTTCAAAATTAACTCAACGATATTGCTAACAAAGAATAACTTGCCCGCAACATCGTAATGTCGCACGGCACAATGGTGTCGACTGAGAACTGTTCCGGACCAGCGCGAAACGGCGAAACGTGAGACACCGTAAGGCGATGAAGGAGTTTTATGAGCCGTCGCAAAAGGCTATCAAGACAAATTGAGAATTTCAATTCCACGCCCGACAATAACCGCGGTCTGATCACGTATCGTCACGGCGGAGGCTGCATCAACAACGTCAAACGATTCCAGAACCCTGGGCTGAGCGGGATTGAGCAATCCGACCAGTGCTGCAAGATCCTTACCGTTAGCACCACGACCCACGACCACTGCGACTTTGTTGTTACCAATGGCCATCGCGGCGCCATCAACTGGTAAATCGGTAGAACCAATCAATGCAAGGTCTTCCTTGTTTGTGGCAAGCAGTAACAAAAATCCGCGCAAGTTTTGATCGACACATGCCACCACTGCGTAGTCTGATGTTAAGACGAGATCGCGGACGGCCAAATTTGGCATGCTGCGCTTTCCGACAAGTTCCGGAGGCGCACCGGGTGTGAACAATGCAACATCATTTAATCCCGCAAGCAACAGTCGGCCACCAGAGGCAGCAGCCCGCCGCGCCCGAAACGGATATTCGCAAGCGTCTTCAATCTTCAATGAATCTTCCGTCGCTCGCAATGAAGTCACAGTGGTAACTGCTTCATTAGGCGAAATAAGAAAAACGCGCCCCGTCGAACGATCGTAGGTCATGGTTGTAGCAGCAACCTTCACAAGCGCCAGGACGGTACCAGGTTTCTCGACTACACGCAAACTGACGCTATCGCGATTGAGACACAGAATCGAGCGGCCAATTCCGAGCATCGCTCGAATCGAGCCACCAGTGTCGGTGTTGTTTACAAGAACCGGATGGCGCAAGTCACTCAAATCATAAAGCTTTAGATCCGCTGAAGCCAAGACTGCTCGGTTTCCTTGCAAAACCACGGACGAAGCTGGTAACCGGGGAATTGTATGGCTGTAGGTAAATTCCCAGCCGCTTTTTTTAACATTGAGGACCTGTACACCGCCCCAATCGGATGCTACATAAGCGTCTCGATCTTTTACAGCGATGTGCGCTCGCGGATCGGCCCCACGATTTGCGCCGGGAAGAACTACGGGATCTGTTGTGCTTAACTCGCTCCTCTTGCCAACAACAAGGGGCACTACAGACTGCCTATCGCCAAGGTTTCCCAGGATTAAGAACTGACCGCGCTGTGCTGCAATATCAAGCACCTCGGTCACCGAAGGTAGTGTCACGCTCTTAGCTACTACTGGTTCGGGACGCAGCGAAATCAATCGCGCGTAAGATCTCTTGTCTGCGCCTGAACCTGCAACCAGCACCGAGTCTTTAAATCGAGCCAGAGCGGAGAAGGAACCGTGCAGATCAATCGATTTGATTTTCTCGGGCAGTCTAGGATTTGCTAAGTTAATAGCAGTCAGATCGGTTCGATCGGCGCCGCAAAGCGCCAGTAATGTTCGTTCTTGCAGATCCATGCGCAAAGGTAACTGCGATACGGCCAGCGCACCGGCCGGCGTCGGGTCGACGGACTTTCGCTTAGGAACATTGTAGAGTCCGATCTGGCTTTCTCCACCAATTCCGGTACCGCCAATGGCGATGATATCAAGACCGACTGCCAGACAAGAAGGTTCCGCGAAATTTTCCAGAACAAGGCGAGAAAGAATGGACGGGTCGCTGGCCGGAGCCAGACTGATAGTAACCAACTGGAACTGGGTATCTGCGCCAACTTCAACTTGAACCACAGCATAAGCGCGATATAAACCAAAGGCTACTCCAAGAATTTTGCGGCCGATTCCTGTAATTTCTCCGATTACAACCGGATTGTCGTCTCGTTTAAGATCGACAATTACTATTCGACCCATATCGTCGGCAAAGCAAGCATAACCTTTGTCAACAATTCCCACGTACTCGGGCGCCACCGCCGGGGGCCATACTTGCCTGGCCAGCGTGCGCGGACCACCACGCGGTTCTTCAGGCACTGGTCCTTTGGGTTTACGCGCCAGGGCATGAAGAGAGTCGCTGAGAGCAAGCATCCCAAGTGAACTCAGGACAAAGACGCGTCTGGAAATCATTGTAGGTAGGGCTTATCTCACACTGATGTCGTAACCGGCAGCAGCTTGACCGGTGCCTTCTTTAGAGCACCGTGCGGAGCGCAGCCCCTATGAATTGTATAACGAGCATTGCGACCATCGGGGATAAATCGATGCCGCCAAGAGGAGGGATAATTTTACGGAATGGCGCAATGATGGGCCTGACAATGTTGTCCAGGGTTCTCCACGGTTGCTCATACCAACGAATATTCGGAAACCAGCTCAACAGACACCAGAGCAGGATCACCATCTCGACGACCTGGATGAATCCTAAAATGATGGAACTCGGGGACATTATTTGCGTGCCTCTATTGAGAACCTATGTAGGTGATTGTAACACTGGTTGGGAAAGTCCGCAGAACAAAAAGCCCGTAGAACCCGCATTAGATGACCCGGGTCATGTACTCCATCTTTGGGATATCTTAACAAAGGCGTACGGCCCGTTCCGCAGCGGCAATGTGTGTCGGAAAAAGACACCGCCTAGCCAGGATCCCCGTTATTGGGTCGCCAGACATAAACGATTACAGAGAACCTTCGACAAAGGTCATGAATTGTTTACGTTTCAGGCCTGTCATTCAATCGATTCTTCCTTCAATGGCTTCTTCACCACAAGCTCCATACCGCGATGCCCGGAATTCAACAGTGCTCAAAGACCGGCATCCTAATAATCGGTCCCTTCTGAGCTTCTGTTCATGAGCTGCCAGCCAGTCCCGGAGGATAGACCCGTGAGGCTCGCTATAGCCAACGAGCCTGGCGAGCAACCTTCAACTAATCCGCACGTGATCGGCTCGTCAGAGACAGGCGATAGAGGAATTCTCGAAATTTTGAACCATCAAAACTCTCTTGTTGACGGAAATGCTGGCGGTTTCTTCGTAGCGGAAGAAATTCTATCAGCGAAACAAAGTCATCTGATTTTACTGCGCATCCAAGATGCTGGTGCGCTCAAAGCTGAGTGGGGAGTGGGTAGGAACGGAAGGATTCCATGTGTTTTACAGGAATCAGGACCAGACCGCGTAGTTCTTCAAGGTGAACGCGAACCACAGTGAACTCATCTTCACCCGATTTATTCATGAAAGATCCCGTGAGTAGTCCGTTCAACGATCGTACCAATGTGTTACATCACCAAATCGCGGTCTGATGCAGAGAACTCGCCACATCCCTCGGATAGATGCCCGGCAGGTAGCGAAAGTCTCGAACTAATGCTACCTTTCACTGCGCGGGAGGGTTGATCGTGGCGGCTGAGCTAACAACAGAGCAACAATGGATTGAAATCATAAAAGACTTAACTGCCGAGGAACTCATCGGCGACGATTGCGCGATCCTGCCCGACGGCTCGCTTGTGACTGCGGATATGCTCATTGAAGGCAACCACTTTCTGCTGACGAAAATCGCTTTGGCAGATTTAGGGTGGAAGTCTCTCGCGGTGAATCTAAGCGATGTCGCGGCCATGGCGGGGACACCGCAATTCGCCACTGTCAGCCTGGGTTTACCACCGCAATTTTCTCAAGTGGAATTGCGCCAACTCTACGCAGGAATGGTTGATTGCGCCAAAGAATTTCAAACCAGAATAGTTGGTGGCGATTTGACACGATCTGAGCGATTGGTAATTTCAATTTCTCTAATTGGTGTAACTGGAACAACCGGAGCCATGTTGCGCAAAGGAGCAACCGCGGGCGATGCGGTGGTTGTAACGGGAGATTTTGGAGCAAGTGCCGCGGGATTGTGGTTAATTCTTACGGACAGCGGCGAATTCTCTCACTGCCTGAAGCAGCATGTCAGACCGACTCCACGAATAAAGGAAGCGCAATCACTGGCAAGATTGACTGGCGGAAGAGGCGCACTGATGGACGCCAGCGACGGACTGGCAGATGCGTTGATTCAAATTGCCAGACATTCAAAAGTGGGAATGAAGATCGAATCTAACCACATTCCAATTCACGATCAAACTCGCCAGGTTGCGCTTCTGAGTTCGCAAACCGCCGTCGACCTCGCCCTTTACGGTGGCGAAGATTATGAGCTGGTGGCAACCGCTCCGCAGGCATTGCTGGGCGAACTTGAGCGACTCGGTTTCCGTGCCATCGGACACGTAACCGAGGGAGAGGAAGTTTTTCTTTGCCGAGAAGGGAAGACCATTGAGCGGATTGCAGCAGAAAAGACGTTCCAACACTGGCAGGGTTGCTAGAAGTTGCTGAGTAGTAGTTTGCCGACCCGGGGCACGCTTCACAGTCGTTTCCTCTAGTTTCTTGGGAGAGACACCACTGGCAAAGGCAAGAGGGGTCTTCCAGAGTGCCTGGCTGATGTTAATATGAACGGGTGCCCGTTTTTACTATGGTGGTTTGGATGACGAGTAAAATGCTTAGCCTGCGTTTGCTTTCTGCTACATTGACTTCCGCTTCATTGATACTTTCTTTGATTCTGTCTTGCCTTTGCCAGCAGGCTCCTGCCATCGCTGCCTCGGCCGTGGTTTCGCCCCGGGATTGTTTTCTAAGCTTCATAAGCGCAGTGCACAAGGCGAAGAGTCTCGATACCGTCGAACAATACTTCAGTCAGCCACTGCGAAGAGCCTACAAGAACTATTCCGGTGCTCAACGAGAAGCCAAACTGAAAGAGCTGAAGGAGTATTACATATACAATTACAGAATTTCCGACGAAACAATATCGGGAACGAAAGAACAGGCTACAGCGAACCTGTCGGCCAAGGGCAGAGGCACGGCACGCGACAAGCGAAAGAAGAAAAAGTCTTTTGTGCAGACCGACCTGATGACCTATGTGAAAGAAGGACATTACTGGCGCATAAGTGCGGCGCAGTTTAACCGCAGCAATCATTGATTGACTTTCAAAATTCGTAACGCACTCTTGCAAAAGTTGCCGGGCGTGCTAATATCCTGAATGTACTCAATTTTCTCGGGCACAATGTTATGAACTCCAAGTTCTACAACAAGTCTGGTTGGTGGCTCTGGTTGAATAAACCTGGCAAGCCGCTGTCAGCTTGGCGTTCTAACCTTTAACAGTCTCGAACCCATCTGATATCAAAACAAGACCGCGGGCTTGCTCCAGAAGAAGCCCGCGGTCTTGTCGTTACTTGCTTCAGAGGAACTGAATATAATGAATACCGATCCCGCGGACCGGTGCTTCCGGCGTGCCGTCGTACTTGAGCTGCTCGGCGACACAATTACTCCCGTTCAGGCATTCCATACTCTCACCCGCGATGTGCCTACAGCGTTTCTTTTCGAGAGTTCAGAGCACGACAGCAAATTAGCGCGCTTCTCAATTATCGGAGTTGACCCGCTGGAACTCATTCGAATTAAGAACCTGCACGCCACGATAGTGAGGCGTGAAAGCGACGAGGTAATTTCTGCACTAATCACAAATGCTTTCGACTTTCTTTGCGAGCGTCACCAGGCAAATGTACAAACCCTTTTGCAGGAAGACATTCCCGACTTCCTGCCATTTTCATGCGGTCTGGCAGGGTATTTAGGATATGGTATCGCCAGACCTGATTTTTCCAGCGAGCGCACACAGCGAGATCCTCTCGATGTGCCCGATGTATTGATGGGGTTCTTCGACTCGACGGTGATTTTCGATCACCTGCTACGGCGTGTATTCATAATAACTTTCCGTTCAGCTCAATATGCTCGACAACTAAAAGCCCAACTGGAAGAACCTGGTCGATTGCGCTCTCTGCCCTTTCCCGATGTCCGCTCCTTCTCCCCGCAAGACTGTTTCGACGGCGTTAGCTCGGCAACATCACCCACGGAATTCCTCACCGCGGTCAATCAATGCAAACAATATATTGCCGAGGGGCAAGCGTTTCAAATTGTTTTGTCGCAGAGATTCCATACGCCCGTCGCCAGAGACAGTCTCGATATTTATCGAATGCTGCAATCGATTAATCCCTCCCCATACGCCTATTACCTTAAGTTCCCCGAACTCTGTTATCTCGGTTCCTCACCGGAGACACTGGTACAGTGTAAAGACAATCGGGTCTCGCTAAGGGCGCTGGCAGGCACAAGACGTCGGGGACGCACCGCCGAGCAAGACAAGGCTATTGAGCAAGAATTGAAATCAGATGAGAAGGAAATGGCCGAGCATCTTATGCTGGTGGACTTAGGGCGAAATGATCTCGGACGAATTGCGGAACCGGGAACGGTGGCGACCGGTGAAATCGCTACGGTGGTTCGATACTCCCACGTCATGCATCTTTCCACCGAGATTCACGCACAGCTGACAGACGGAACCACCAGCTTTGACGTATTGCGAAGCTGCTTTCCGGCTGGCACCGTCAGCGGTGCACCGAAGATCCGAGCGATGCAACTGCTGGCGTCACTGGAACAAGAGCAACGCGGTGTCTATGCCGGCATGGTTGGCTATATCAATATCAACGGAGACACCGATGGCGCCATTGCAATTCGTTCAGCATTGATCAAAGACGGCAAGGCCCATGTAACTGCGGGAGCAGGAATTGTTTACGATTCTGTACCCGAAAGCGAATACGAAGAGACACGCACCAAAGCCACCAGCGTTCTCCATGCCATTAAACTCGCACACGCAACCGAGGTGCCCGGCTCATGCCAGTAGTTATTATCGACAATTACGACTCCTTTACCTACAATCTATATCAGCTCGTTCGCCAACTCTGCAGCAAATCGGTGTTGGTCTTCCGCAACGACGAACTAACCTTCGACGAGTTGAAACTACACCAGCCATCACACGTAATTCTTTCACCCGGACCCGGTCACCCGGCGAACCTCTCGGACTTTGGCATTTGCTCCCAAGTCGTAAGTCGGCACGAGGAATTGAGAAACGCGGCGATACTAGGTGTTTGCCTGGGCCATCAGGGCATCGTCCATCATCTTGGTGGCACAGTGGTTCGAGCACCGGAAATAGTTCACGGCAAACAAAGTGAGATGTCGGTGACAGGTACATCAGTATTATTCGACCGGATTCACCAGACCTTTAAGGCAATGCGATACCATTCGCTCATCGCAGAAGAAATAACTCTGCCCGCATGCCTGCAAGTGACAGCACGCGATCTTGTTCGAGGACTGATCATGGCTGTAGCACACAAGACCGCTCCGATCCACGGCATACAATTTCATCCTGAATCAATCGGTACACCGGTCGGACGAACTATTATGGAGAATTTTCTTGCCTTATGATTGCCGCCGAAACATTTGCTCGACTGGCAAACCCGCAATCGAGCCATTCTGAAATAGAAGAATTGCTGCACCAACTATCAGGAGAAGAACTCGATGCACTATCGCTGCAACATGCCTGCCGCGTCCTGGGAAGCTTGATCGACCCGGCGGCAGCGAGGGCCGCGTCTGCAATCAAAGACACCGGCACGGATCTCGTTGACTGCTCCGGCACTGGCGGAAGCGGGCTTCCTCACTTCAATACTTCCACGACGGTAGCCTTCGTTCTGGCCGCTGGCGGATTGCACGTAGCAAAATTCGGCAATCGTGCAGCCAGTAGCAAGTGCGGAAGCTTTGATCTGCTCGATGCGATGGGCTACCCGACTCGTTTATCCGTCTCTCGCATACCTGATCTTCTAACTGATACAGGCCTGGCTTTCTTGTTCGCTCCGGCATTCTATCCATGCCTGCAGCGGCTCACTGAGATTCGCAAAAAGTTAAACAAGCGCACCATTCTCAACTACCTGGGTCCTCTGTTGAACCCGGTGCAACCGGCATACCGGCTAATGGGAATATCCAATAGAACCGTGGTGGAGCCGGTGGCGCGGGTGCTTGCCGCCAACCCGAGGGTAACCAGGGCGCTACTGGTCAACAGCGCACGCGGGCTAGATGAACTAGATTGCCAAGGCGTGACGTATCTGACTAGCGTGCAAGGCGGCAGCATCTCGACCAGTGTGGAGGAAGGCTCAAAAATTTTATCTCTGGTCGAATCTAGAACAGCCGCCCGTCGAACAGCAGATGAACTTTCACCCAAAGCAGAAACTGGCTCTGGAGTTCAAGAAGCAAGTGATGAAACAAGCACTATCGAGGGGAACTTGCGCTCCTTCACTTCAATAGTATCCGGCACCGAGAATGATACCGCTGAATTCAAGCTGGTGGTCCTTAACGCTGGCGCCGCTTTTTTCATAGCCGGCGGTTCAAGCTCCATACAAGAAGGCTGCCATCGCGCCTTCGAATTATTAAAGTCAGGCAAGGTGCAGGCTCATTTTGAAAAATGCAGGAGGATTTATGAACGGTTTTCTCGCTGAGCTGTATCCCCATAAAGTAGAAGAGATAGCGAAGGCAAAGCTGCTCATGCCAGCATCGATGCTACAGGAAAAGATCGATGCCATGCCCGGGCCGCAGTCTTTTGAACAGGCTCTCGGCGCTTACAACAATGGGTGCTCCGCCCAAATAAATACAACTTCTCCGGTTGATTCAACGTTAGCAGTGCACATAATAGCCGAGGTAAAACCGGCATCTCCGTCACTGGGCAAGATAAGTTCATTGGTAGATGCCGCGCAGATAGTGCCAACCTATGAGTCGTTTGCATCAGCCATTTCAGTTCTCACTGATGCGCACTATTTCGGCGGTAGCTTCGAACTATTGGAACGAGTTAGCCGGCAAACCAGGTTGCCGGTTTTATGCAAAGATTTTGTCATAGATGAGTATCAGGTGCACCGTGCCATGGCTAGCGGAGCAGCGGCCGTGCTTTTGATAGTGCGTATGCTTGACGAGGAGCGATTGTTCCAACTTCATGAACTGATCTGCAGCTATGCCATGACACCCGTCGTTGAGATCCAAAACGAACATGACCTCAACCGCGCCATCGTCCTTGGTGCCTCGACAATTTTGATTAACAACAGAGACCTCGAGACACTGAAGATTTCGCTGGAAACCACCAGGCAATTAGCACCCCTGGTACCGCCCGGTATGCTTGTGATCTCAGCCAGTGGAATTACAAGCGCGAACGATCTTCACAGCTTGCGTCCATTTGCTCGTCGCTTCTTGATTGGTTCAGCCCTGATGCTGGCAAGTTCGCCGGCAGTGTTCGTCTCACAGTTGCAGACAAACTCCTGGTCCGCCAACTTACCTTGCGCCAGCCAGACCGGCGAAATCAGTATGGACAATCGCGCTGGCATCCCCGCTGCAGACGGTGATAGCTCCGAAATTAAGGAGGCACAACAGTCATGCACGCAGTAAAAACAGAGGACCCGTCGCACTTAGCGGCTGCATACCCGGCCGTAAAGATTTGCGGTATCTGCTCCGTAGAAGATGCGCTGGCAGCGGTCAAAGCAGGAACCGATTTGATTGGTCTCATATTTGTACCTGGCACGCCGCGAGAAGTGTCGATTGATGTAGCGATGAAGATCTGTACTGCTGTGAATTCGGCCGCTCCGATAGTGGGAGTCTTTCAAAACCAACCGGCGGAGTTTATCAATGACACCGCCCTTGCTTTAGCGCTCTCTTACGTTCAACTTCACGGGCATGAATCTCCGAACTTCTGCAAAACGATTCAGGCTCCGGTAATTAAGGCGTTTGCCCTCGATGATTCCTTTGAGATTGAACAGACTACACGCTATGACGGCATCGCAAGATACCTCCTGTTTGATCGCCCGAAGTTGCGTCATGATGCCGCCTGGCTCAACCGATTGAGGCATCATCGGGCAGCGCTTCAAACCCTGCAGACCAAATTTTTCCTGGCCGGAGGGCTCGATCAATCGTCAGTGCAAAAGAGAGTTCGTGAATTCCAACCCTTTGCGGTGGACGTAGCATCAGCGGTTGAACACTCTCCTCGTATGAAAGATGCCGAACTGATGAAGGCTTTCATAGAATCGGCAAGAGCGTACAACCAGAAAGATCTTTCTCATTCACCACATACCACTGTGCTTGGAATGACGGAAGACCCCGGCATGGCTCCCGCAGCCCTCACTTAGAATGAGTACGCAGACTGACAGAAAAATCCTCAAATTGATCGTTCTATCATCGGTAAGTCCAGGTTCCAGTCTGCAAAACGAAGTCTGCGCTCGTCATACAGTTTTGGAACAGTCTCCTTCTTACAAAGCAGTTCAGTACAAGGAAATCAGCAATGATAAGCACAGGTCTATTTGGAAAATACGGCGGGGTATACGCCCCGGAAACTCTCATGCCAGCGCTGGAAGAACTTGAAACAGCTTTTCTGCGACTTTCACAAGACGCAGAATTCTTGACTCGTTACACTGGCCTGCTACAAACTTACGCAGGCCGCCCGACGCCGGTCTACCACGCAGCCAATCTTTCAAAAATTGCCGGCGCCCGCATCTATTTGAAGCGTGAAGATCTATTGCATGGCGGTGCTCACAAAACAAACAATGCATTAGGTCAAGGTCTGCTGGCTAGCATGCTTGGAAAACGACGTCTCATTGCCGAAACGGGAGCCGGTCAACATGGAGTGGCCACGGCAATGGCCGGAGCTTTATTAGGCATGGAAACAGAAATATTCATGGGCGAATTAGATATGGAACGGCAACACTCCAATGTGCTGCGCATGCAGCTTATGGGAGCAAAGGTCCATGCGGTGAAGTCGGGCGGGCGTGCATTGAAAGACGCAATAAATGCCGCGCTACGCGAGTGGATCTCTTCAGTTCGAGACACCCATTATCTGCTTGGCACAGCCGCCGGACCGCACCCCTTCCCGACAATGGTGAAGTTTTTTCAAAAAATAATCGGTGAAGAAGCTCGATTTCAGATCATTGAACAAACAGGTTCTCTACCCGATTACATAGTGGCATGCGTTGGCGGCGGCTCAAATGCGATAGGAATGTTCACTGCCTTTCTGGAAGATCAATCGGTGGAACTCATCGGTGTTGAGCCCGCCGGCAAAGGGCTAGAGACCCTTCAGCATGGCGCTACTTTGATCAAAGGCTCGCTCGGTTGCCTGCATGGCATGATAAGCAAAGTGCTCCAGACATCCGATGGACAGATCCTGGATGCACACAGCATTTCGGCAGGACTCGATTATCCCTCGGTCGGTCCTGAGCATGCCTACTTGCAAGAGAGTGGTAGAGCCAGTTATGAAGCAATTACAGATGAGGAAGCAGTGGAAGCCTATAAACAGGTAGCACGATTAGAAGGAATTATTCCTGCACTAGAGAGTTCTCATGCGGTGGCCCACGCGATGAAACTGGCTGCCGGAAAGGGCAGCAACAGTCGAATTCTCATCAATCTTTCCGGGCGTGGAGACAAAGACTTAGAGCAGGTGTTGAAATATGTCGGCTAGATACAACAAATCATTCAATCGACTGAAGGAATCGGGTCAGAAAGCATTTATTCCGTTTACTCTTCTCGGTTTTCCAGATCGGGCGCAGTGTTTGGAATCTGTAAGAGTCATGATTGAAAGCGGCGCAACCGCACTAGAGTTGGGCATCGCATTCTCAGATCCCCTTGCCGACGGACCGGTCATTCAGCAAGCAGCCACCCGGGTAATCTCGTCGGGATTCACCGTCAGCGACGCATTTGAGTTACTGGCCGAGATTCGCGCACTCGATTCAGATATTCCCATTGGATTGCTGGTGTATTACAACACCGTCCTCAGTCGTGGTGGTGAAGAGTTTTTCAGACTGGCCGGCACTGCCGGCGCAGATGGAGTACTGATCGTGGACCTGCCACCGGAAGCCTATCTCGAAACAGCTACGATATGCCGGAAATTCGGGCTGGCAAGTATATTTATTATTTCTCCATTAACGACTGAAGAAAGATTCAAAGCAATTTGCAATTATGCATCCGGGTTTCTGTATGCGGTTTCTCGCCTTGGAGTCACAGGCACGGAAGACCGGCACGACGAGCAACTGGCCTCATTAATTGTGCGCGCCCGTCAATGCAGCAACCTGCCGGTATGTGTCGGATTCGGCATTTCAAGCCCCGCCCAGGCGGAAAAAATGTTTCATGCCGGTGCCGACGGAGTAATTACAGGATCACGAATAATCGAAATACTGCAAGATCACAATTCGCGAAATTGCCACGGGTTGGCAACTTTCCTTACCGAAATGATCGCTACTGCAAAGTTTTTCCCAGTTGCCAGTTGCTGTCAATAGTGCAAACTGATAACTTATTACCTGCAAACGTGATCGCAAAGGCGTGGCCGAATCTTCATCAGCAAAGTTTTTTGAAGTCTAAGTTACAACCGCCTATGCCGCACACAGCCCGTACTCACTAAAGCGCGCAATGTTGCGTGCTTTGTGTTCACAGAATTTATTAGCTGACAGCGTAAGATCACCTTAGAATACGCAGCCTAAGCCGATGGAGTTTTAGCACAGTGAAAGCCCTAGTCCTCGATAGACCCGGCAAGCCGGATGTACTTTATCTAACTGAAGTAGACAAACCAACCCCGGGGAAGGGGGAGGTCCGAGTTCGTGTACAAGCTGTGGGGCTCAACCCTGTTGACTACAAGCTTGCTGCCACAGGTTACCCTGGTTGGAAATTCCCATTCATCCTTGGTCTTGATATCGCCGGAGTTATCGACGCTGTCGGGCCCGACGTAGACGACTGGAGCGAAGGTGATCCTGTTTACTACCTTGGGGATCTAAGACGCCCCGGTGGATACGGCCAATACACCATAGCCTCGACAGCAGCGCTGGCCTGGATGCCGGAGAATATGAATCCGGTGGAGGCTGCAGCGTTACCTTGCGCTGGATTCACGGCTTATCAAGCGCTTTACCGTAAGTTGCGGGTTCAGAAAGATCGAACCATTCTCATTCACAGCGGCAGCGGCGGTGTTGGCAGCTATGCCATCCAGCTTGCCAAGGCCGCGGGTCTATCTGTAATAGCATCTTGCTCCGCTCATAACTTTGAATTTGTAAAGCGGCTCGGTGCTGAGCAAACCATCGACTATAAGAACAATGATGTCCCCTCCGTTGCCAAGTCGTTGACAGATGGTCGGGGCGTTGACTATGTGCTCGACTCGGTCTCAAGCGAAAGCGCCCGTAAGAACATGGACGCGTTGGCTTTCGGCGGCGAGATTGCCTGTGTAGCTGGATTGCCAGATATGAGCGATGTTCCACCCTTTCAACGCGCTCTTTCCGTGCATGAAATTGCCCTGGGAGCCGCCTACTCTTCCGGTGATGAAGTAGCAGTTGCCGACCTCGGTCGAATGGGCCGCGAATTGGCTGCACTGGTGGCAAAGGCCAAAATTCGTCCCACCGTGCAAGAAGTTATCGCCCTGGAAGAGATACCGGAAGCACTGGTTCGCCTTTCAAACAGACACGTACGCGGCAAAATTGTTGCACGAGTTCCCTAACGCGCGCTGAGGCATCTGCGTTTTCTGCTTCAGACAGCATGGTTTTGTAATTCTACGAAAGCCCGGTGAAAGAAACCGGGCTTTCGTTTTTGAGCTGAACTTAATGCCAACCTCTCAAAGATCCTGTGAAAGTCGATCAGTCACCAATGAGCTCTCGCGATCCTTTGGTGCATTCTGGCCGCGCGGGCTTTTCTCCCCGATCATCCTTTCCAACATCCAACCATCGACTGGACGATATCCACCCTGGTGTCCCTTTCTAACTTGAGCACCACACCCGGCTCAAGCACCCGCCGGATCGGATCAAAGACTCTGGCGCCAAACGAACGCTCCTCAAACTTGAGCAGCTCACTGCAGATATTTTTCTCTTTCCTCAAGCGCAATACAATTTTTATTGGTGCCGTATCAAGCAATTCGCATTCGTGCGCAACAACGCCCAATCCGTTTCAACAAACGAGGGTATCTCTTTAATCCCGCCAAAGTTCAGAAGGAACCTTTCGCGCGCTTTGCCAAGCGTGTTTGCTTGTTCTATTGCTAACATCATGCTTTTTCGGTTTTGATCCTTCATCCAGTGGAATATTGAAGTATTCCTCAGGAATGAAGTTACTACAGGTACGATCATGATTCCATACGAAGATGACATTGTCACCAAAGGGCACCCGGATGTGAACTGGGGACTTCTCATAATCCTGTTTCTGCTGTTTGTTGTACAGCTAATGTCGGTCAAAAATTCACCGGAATTCATGCAGACCTGGGGACTAACCCCCGCAAAACTGTTTCACGAGTTTGGGTTCCAACCGCTGATCACAGTGTTTACCAGTATGTTCATACATGGCAGCTGGCTTCATTTACTGGGCAATATGTGGATGCTGTATCTGTTTGGTAGAACTGTAGAAGATCGTTTTGGACACCTCAGATATTTGCTGTTCTACATCGTGTGTGGAGTGGTGGCCGGGATTACTCAAGCTATGCTCGGCTCCATGCCCGACCTACCGCTGATCGGTGCCAGCGGCGCTATCGCTGGAGTTATGGGTGCTTATCTAATGATGTTTCCGGGCGCCACTATAAAAACCTATATTGGCTTCTCCTATGCTGGCGGAGCAACCACGGTGAAGCTACCTGCATGGTTCGTGACATTAGTCTTTATCGGTGTTCAATGTTTTTTCGCCTTCCTCGAACAGTCCCATGACGTGCTAGCTGAACTGGTCACAGAGGTACTGGGCGGCGGCGGAGTCGGGTATTTTGCCCACATCGGCGGATTCGTCTGCGGCCTTGCTCTGGCAAAAGTTCTGGATCAAGGTGGTGAAGATAATCAAAAACCAAACCTGCCCGAGCATGATACAAAGTGGAACCGCGTGCGTTAAGATGCTTCCAACGTGACACCAAAGGCGGTGCCGTGTTGGAAATACCTCGCAAGATCAGGAAGGCTTAAAAGTATTTTCCGTGGCAGAAGGAGCGAAAGCAAAACGGAAGTGGATAAGTTTAGGATACAGGCTACCCGGCTCGTAGCGCGAAAACGTGATTGAAGCCAACAATCATTCGAATCGGCCCGCAAGCATTTTCATCATCAGCCGGGCTTATCTCTTTTCAATTTTCTTGCAACAGACCAAGTCCAACAGCGGCAAAACTATCGCTGTGGACCTTGACCGGTCAGTCAAATCTCGTACTCGTCAGGAAGCGCAGGCAATGTAATCCAAAACGTGGCGCCATTGCCTGGCTGAGACTCAACGCCGATTGTACCGCTGTGAGACTCCACAATTGCCCGTGCTATTGCAAGCCCAAGCCCCGTGCCTTCAATGGCGGAACTTTCCGCATCGACTCGCTCGTACCTTTCAAAAACGAGCTGCTGATACTCAGGCGCGATTCCTGGTCCGTTGTCGGAAACACGCAACTCAACAAAGTTTGTGTCCTCCTTCGCGGTGATTGTTATGGTCGATCTGTTTGGTGAAAACTTAATGGCATTGGAGATGAGATTCAGTAGCACGCGCGTTAGCTTGCCCCGATCCGCAAGAATTCGTATATCCGGAACCGTTCGCGAAATGGTCACCTCTTTCTTCGCTGCCAAATCTGAGACATCACCCAGGGCAGCCTTGAGAACTTCGAGCAGGCTAACCTCTTCAAGCGCTAGATCAAGCTTTCCCGCTGATGCTTTTTCGTATTCGAGCAGTTCGTTGAGAAGGCTGATCAGCCTTCTCAAGCTGGCTTCGATGCGCACCAACATTGACACGGCTGGTTGCGATACATCTCCGCAGGCTCCCTCAGCCAGAGACTGCACACCCAGAAGTGCGGAACCGACGGGCACCTTGATGTCGTGCCCGATCATCGCTACGAACTCGCGCTTTGCTCGCTCCAGTGTCTTGTGATCGGAAATATCCCGGGCGCAAGCAAAATAACAGTTCTCTGTCTCCGACCATTCTGCAGTCCAGCTGAGGTCAACCGCCCGCCCCGATTTTGAGAGCACCCGATTCTCAAATGTGGATGACTCTCGTTCGGCGCGAATTCTGCTAAACGCAAGTGTAGATCTCTCAACGTCACCTGGAAGTGCGAGATCAATAACGCTTCGCCCGATTAGCTCTCCCGCCAGGTAGCCGAGAAGTTTTCCGGCAGAAGTGTTAATGCTTGCTATACGTAGATCTGCGTTGAACATGCAAATGATTTCATCGGCTGCCTCTGCAATCAATCGCTCTCTGCTCTCCAGCTCCTGATTGCGACGGCTCAGTTTGCTGAGGCTCGCTTCGATCTGCTGAAGCGGAGCCAGATTAGTAGGGGAAGATTTTGATATCACTGATACTTGCTTGCAAATGGTATCAAGCGGTTTCATTAGATTGCGTTGAAACAATTGGCACGTTACTGTGCCGATAATCATTTGCCACGAGCATATTCCAGCAACCCAAGTCAAACCCTGTTCCAGGTTCCCTTCTGAGCCGGCCTGGATGGTGAGGAAAACTAAGGTTGCCAGAATCGGAACCACAAGCAGCGCGGCAAGACTGACTAAGATCGGCGTGGCTACTCGGCGCGCGGGAGGAGAGATAATCGCCGCGCAGGATAGAATCGAACCGGCAAAAGGTAGTCCGTAAAAGGTCGCTGGCAAGAGTATAAGCCACATTGGTGCACTGGCCGGAATGGTGTCAAGCGGACGGAACAGGAGCAGCCCTACTGTTAACTGATAAAGGACCGCTGCGGCCCTCCCTCCATCACCAGCACTGATAAATAGAGCGCATGTGCCGGTGCCGAATGCGATTAGCCATATCATCAGCCACCATCGGGTATAAGGGGCGGCCGTGTCTACAGGCTTCGGTTTAACCGTTGCTGCACTTTCGGCGATCAATGCTTCAATGAACTGTCTGTCTGCTTCAATCAGTGTGAGCGGCGTAAGATCTCTGGAGCCTGCGAAAGCACGCTTTCGCAGACGCGCAAGGTACCAGTTGCGTAGCTGCGTTGTGCGTTGCTCGTCCGTCGAAAGAGCCATGCGAGGCACCTGTGAGAACTCGCTGCTATTTTATCTCATCGCAAGCCGTCTTCTCTAACGCCGGTGCGTTCAAAGCTTGAGCGCGGCTTAAGGAGCATAACGCACACGTGTCTTCTCCAGCTCAGAAGATCAGCGCGGAAGGTATATTCATGAATAAATCGGGTATACAGTCCCTGCTGAATTAACGGCGATTCGTGATCTTGCACGAACTTACAGGGGGAATGTCATTGGAACAGAAATCGAATAAAAGGAACCGATCCCGGGTAGGCATTACACTGTGTTGATGAAAAAGGAATGACCCCATGCAACTGCTAGCCCAAATTGATCAATTGGAAGAGCAACTGACTTCGGCATCAAAGTTCGAAACTTTCGCACTGCTGAAAACAAATACGGAGATTGTGATTGCCGAGCTTACATGGAGGAAATCAACAAATTCCGTGGTCGTCAAACTGTCCTCAGAGTTTGCACCGGATCAGGAGGAAGAATCCGCAAACATTGAACTGGCTTTCTCGAGTCTCTCCAATCTTGTGCCGGGAGCGGCAGCCTATCTCGATACTCTCATAGTAGCGATAACGGACGAGAAAGGCCACCGTTTTTTGAATTCCACTCACGACACCATGAGGGTGACTAAAGCATTATGGTCGAATTACTTTACCGAAAGTGCAGCAAAGCC